>NZ_JBVHHB010000008.1:0-312823 GCF_055561295.1 Kitasatospora sp. NPDC022785
CCGCCGCGAACGGAGCGATCTTCGCCTCGGCCAGCGAACGCACCGCCTCACGGAGCATCTCGTGCTCCTCGGAGATCCGGAAGAGATCGAAGTCCGCCCCTGCGCTGCCCGCCATGATTCCCGCCTCGTTCGTGTGATGAAGGAGTGAAGTGAGTTAACTACCGTTCAGTAGACAGATCCTAGGGCTCCGACCTGCGGCTGCCTAGGTTCAGTCGACGTCCACCCCCAGGGTGTCGCCGGCCCGGTGCTCCTGGAAGTACTGCGGCATCCGGTCGTTGCGCATCGCCTCCCAGAGCTGGGCGGCCGGGCGCTCGGCCAGCAGGACGACGCTCTGGCCCTCCCGCGTGTCGAAGCCGCCGAACGGCGCGTTCATGAAGCGGACGTCGTCCGGCCGCAGCGAGCGCAGGCTCCAGGCGAGTTGGAAGAGGTCGCCGTTGGAGAGCCGGTCGTCCACGCTGACCACCTCGCCGACCGACTGCAGCAGGCCGCCGAGCCTGGACGGGCTGGTCAGCGTGCCCGAGTCCATGATCCGCAGCATCAGCGCGCGCAGGAAGTTCTGCTGTCGCTTGGTGCGGTCGAGGTCGCCGCCGGGCAGGCCGTAGCGCTCGCGGACGTAGAGCAGCGCCTGCGCGCCGTCCATGTGATGAGTGCCGGCCTCCCAGGCGCGGGCCTCGCCGGCCGCCTCGATGGTGCGCGCGATGGTGATGTCCACCCCGCCGACGGCGTCGGTGAGCTCGCGGAAGCCGTTCCAGTCGATGACGGCGAGGTGGTCGATCCGGATGCCGGTGAGGTCCTGCACGGCCTCGGTCATCAGCGCCGGGCCGCCCCAGGAGTACGCGGCGTTGAGCTTGGCCTGGCCGTGGCCGGGCACGGAGACCCAGGTGTCGCGGGCCAGCGAGACCAGCGAGGCGCTGCGGCGGTCGTCGGAGAGGTGCAGCAGCATCATGGTGTCGCTGCGGGCCGCGCCCGCCTGCCAGGCCGGGGAATCGGCCCTGCTGCCGGTGGTCGGGACGTCCGAGCGGGCGTCCAGGCCGACCAGCAGCAGGTTGAGGCCGCTCGACGGGACGGGCCTCGGCTGGGCGGACTCCGGCGCGGTGGGGAAGGCGTTCGGGATCCGGGTGACGGACGAGGCGTAGTGCTCGGCCGTCCAGTAGAGCGCGCCGCCGGCGCCGCCGGCCAGCACCAGCAGCACGGAGAGGGTCCAGAGCAGGACGCGGCGGGTGCGGCGGCGCCGGCCCGGCGGCTCGCGGTCGGCGTCGGGCCCGGGCGCTCCCCCGCCGTCCTCACGCGGCTCGAAGAGGCTGAGCCCGGCCGTCTCGTCGGTGTTCTCGGGTTCGTCCGTGCGCTCGGGCTTCGGATCCATGCGCGCATTGTGCCGCCGGTCACATCTCCCGCGCGGGGGTTCCGCCGAGATCGCACCCCCGGTCCGCGCCGGGCCCCGTGCCCTGCCCGGAAACCGCGCCCCCGCGGCCGAAAACCCGGTGCCGCCGGGACGGCCTGGGCGGCACCCGTGCAGCCGGATAGCATCGGTCCTCGCACGTCATGTCCGCCCGCACCCGCCCAGGTCGAGATTCCACATAAGGGGAACCCGTGGCCCTCCGCATCTCCGTGATCGGCACCGGCTATCTCGGTGCCACCCACGCCGCCGCCATGGCGGAGTTCGGCTTCGAGGTGCTGGGGCTGGACGTCGACCCGGAGAAGATCGCCACGCTGACCGCCGGCCGGGTCCCGATGTACGAGCCGGGCCTGTCCGAGCTGCTGCTCAAGCACGTGGCGGGCCACGAGGGATCGACCGGCCGGCTGCGCTTCACCACCTCCGCCCAGGAGGCCGCCGACTTCGGCGACGTGCACTTCGTCTGCGTCAACACCCCGCAGCGCAAGGGCGAGTTCGCCGCCGACATGTCGTACGTGGACGCCGCGATCGACGCGCTCGCCCCGCACCTGACCCGCCCGGTGCTGGTGGTCGGCAAGTCGACCGTCCCGGTCGGCTCGGCGGGCCGGCTGGCCGAGCGGCTGGCCTCGCTGGCACCGGTCGGCGAGGGCGCCGAACTCGCCTGGAACCCGGAGTTCCTGCGCGAGGGCTTCGCCGTCCAGGACACCCTGCGCCCGGACCGGATCGTGGTCGGCACCCGCAGCGAGCGCGCCGAGCAACTGCTGCGCGAGGTGTACGCGGACCCGATCGCGGCCGGGGTGCCGTTCGTGGTCACCGACTACGCGACCGCCGAGCTGGTCAAGGCCGCCGCCAACTCCTTCCTCGCCACCAAGATCTCCTTCATCAACGCGATGGCGGAGGTCTGCGAGGCGGCCGGCGCCGACGTCACCCAGCTGAGCACCGCGCTCTCCTACGACGAGCGGATCGGCGGCAAGTTCCTCAACTCCGGCCTCGGCTTCGGCGGCGGCTGCCTGCCCAAGGACATCCGCGCGTTCATGGCCCGGGCCGGGGAGCTGGGCGCCGACCAGGCGCTGACCTTCCTGCGCGAGGTCGACTCGATCAACATGCGCCGCCGCTCGCGGATGGTGGAGCTGGCCCGCGAGCAGTGCGGCGGCGGCTTCCTCGGCCGCCGGGTCGCCGTCCTGGGCGCCGCCTTCAAGCCGAACTCGGACGACATCCGGGACTCGCCCGCGCTCAACGTCGCCGCCCAGATCCAGCTCCAAGGCGCCCAGGTCACGGTGTACGACCCGAAGGCGATGGACAACGCCCGCAAGATGTTCCCGGGCCTGGCCTACGCCGACTCCCCGCTGGAGGCCGCCGAGGGCGCGCACGTGGTGCTGCACCTCACCGAGTGGCAGGAGTTCCGCGCCCTCGACCCGGCCGAGCTGGGTGCGGTGGTCGCCGAGCGCCGTCTGCTGGACGGCCGCAACGTCCTCGACGCCGACGCCTGGCGCGAGGCCGGCTGGACGTACCGCGCGCTCGGCCGCCCCAGCTGACGGGAGCCCCCGCCGCCGATCGCGGGGACGGCCGAACGGCTCATCCTCGTTGGCACCGCCCGCCCGGTCCGCCGCATGCTCGACGGACGGGGCATCGGCTCCCCCGTCGCCGGAACGGGCCGGATGAGGTGAGGGCATGGCCGCAGCGGACGCGTCGGGCGTCGTCCACGACGTGGTGACGTCGGCGCTCCCGGCCACCGTGGCCGCGCTCCTCGGCGCCGCGGGGCTCTGGTTACGGGACTGGCGTGCCCGACGGAGCGCCGCGACCAGGCGGCGGCAGCAGCTGGAGGAGGCGCAGGCCTACCTCGGCTTCCTCGGCCAGTGGTTCAGCACCTACGCGGCCATCGCCCCGGGGGTGGACGCCGCCCCGGCACGGGCCTGGGCGGCCGGCTACCTGGAGGACCAGCTCCGGGCCCTGCAGACACCGGAAACCGAGGCGCCGCAGGGCGAACAGACCCCGTTCTGGAGGAGGACCAGGCTGGTCCTCCTCCTCTATCCCCTGCACTCCTTCGCCGGATCGATGGTGCGACTGCTCTTCTACGTCGCGCTGGCACTCACCTGCGAGTTCGCCTCGGCCTCCCTGGTGACCTCGGACGACTGGGCCACCAGGATCGGCCTGGCCGCGTTCTTCCTGGTGGCCGGGCTCGTGACCCTCGGCATCCTCTGGCGACTCGCCCTGGGGCTCTCACCCGAGCACGCCGTTCCCCGGGTCCCCCGCGAAGGCCCCGCGCGGCGACGGGGCCCCGTCCCGAACTGGACCGGTTCGGACCATGACCGGGCACCTCCCCCGCCGCCCTCCTCCCCGCCACCCGGGCCACCGCGCTGACCCGACGGCCCCGGAGCCGTCCCGGAGGGGCCCTAACCGAACCGGCCGGCCAGGCCGAGGCGCGGGATCTCGATGGCGGGGCACTTGTCCATCACCATCGAGAGCCCCGCGGCCCGCGTCCGCTCGTACGCGGCCTCGTCGACCACGCCGAGCTGGAACCAGACGGCCGCGGCCCCGATCGCGGCCGCCTCGTCCGCGACCCCGCCGGCGAGTTCCGGCCGGACGAAGACGTCCACCACGTCGACCTCGAACGGGATGTCCGCGAGGGAGGCGTACCCCTTCTCGCCGTGTACCGTCTCCGCCTTCGGGTGCACGGGCACGATCCGCTTGCCGAAGCGCTGCAGCACCTCGGCGACACCGTGGGCCGCCCGCCGCCGGTTGGACGAGAGGCCCACGACGGCCCAGGTGTCACCGAGCTCGGTAAGGATCTTCCGGACCGTCTCCGGGTCGCCGTACATGTCCTGCCTCCTCGCAGCCGAGAACCCACCCGACCCAGCGCCACCGCGGCCCCGGCCATTCCCGGCCGACGGCGGCGCAGGTCGGCGCAGGTCGGCGCCGGTCGGCGCAGGTCGGCGCAGGTCGGCGCAGGTCGGCGCGCCCGGCCGTCCGGATCCCGCGACCGGGTCAGGACTCCCGGGGCTCGGCGCCGTCCAGCTGCGCGATGGTGGCGATGGACGGGCCGCGGGTGGACCGGAGGTCGCGCGCGACGGCCTCGGCGTCGCGCAGCACGCGCACGGCGTTGTGCCAGGTGAGCTTTCCGAGGTCGGTCTCCGACCAGCCACGACGGAGCAGTTCGGCGATCAGGTTGGGGTAGCCGGCCACGTCGTCCAGCCCGTCCGGGAGGAAGGCGGTGCCGTCGAAGTCGCCGCCGATGCCGATGTGGTCGATGCCGGCCACCTCGCGCATGTGGTCCAGGTGGTCGGCCACGGTGGCGGGGGTGGCGACCGGGCGCGGGTTGGCCTCCTCGAAGGCGCGCTGGCAGGCCATGGCGGCCGGGGTGGTGTCGAGGTGGTCGAAGCCCTGGGCGCGCATGTTCTCGTCGGCGGCGGCGGTCCACTCGATGGCGGCCGGCAGGATGAACTTGGGCACGAAGGTGGCCATCGCGACGCCGCCGTTGGCGGGCAGCTGGGCGAGCACGTCGTCCGGGATGTTGCGCGGGTGGTCGCAGACGGCGCGCGCGGAGGAGTGCGAGAAGAGCACCGGCGCCTCGCTGACCCGCAGCGCGTCACGCATGGTGCCGGCGGAGACGTGCGAGAGGTCGACCAGCATGCCGAGCCGGTTCATCTCCCGGACGACCTCCTCGCCGAACCGGGTCAGGCCGCCGGCGGCGGGCTTGTCGGTGGCGGAGTCGGCCCACGGGGTGTTGTCGTTGTGGGTGAGCGTCAGGTACCGGACGCCGAGCGCGTACAGGGCGCGCAGGGTGGCGAGCGAGCAGTCGATGGAGTGGCCGCCCTCGGCGCCCATCAGGGAGGCGATCCGGCCCTCGGCGCGGGCGGCCTCCATGTCCGCGGCGGTGGTGGCGAGCCGGAGCCGGTCGGGGAAGCGCGCGGCGAGGGCGCGGACGAAGTCGATCTGCTCCAGGGTGGCGCTGACCGCGTGGTCGCCGGCCAGCCGGGAGGGGACGTAGACGGACCAGAACTGCGCGCCGACCCCGCCCGCGGTGAGGCGGGCGAGGTCGGTGTGCAGGCGGTCGCGCTGGTCGGCGGCCAGGTCGACCGCGTCGAGGTCGTATCCGGCCTGCTCGCGCATCGCCCAGGGGAGGTCGTTGTGCCCGTCCACCACGGGGGTGTCGCGGAGGACGGCTCGGGCACGCTCCAGCAGGGCGGTGGAGTCCGACGGGGTGGAGGAGTCCAACAGCTCAGATGTCATACGAGCTGTTGTATCCGATTTGACTACTTTCCAAAGCCGAAGGAGGAGGAACCCGCCACCTTGGCCCGCAGCTTCTTCCCCTTCTCGGTGGCCTGGCTGTTCAGCTCGGCCTGGAAGTCGGTCATCCGCTCGGTCAGCTCCGGGTCGAACGCGGCCAGCATCCGCACCGCCAGCAGGCCCGCGTTGCGCGCGCCCGCCACCGAGACGGTGGCCACCGGCACGCCGGCCGGCATCTGGACGATCGACAGCAGGCTGTCCATGCCGTCCAGGTAGCGCAGCGGTACCGGCACGCCGATGACCGGCAGCGGGGTGACCGAGGCGAGCATGCCCGGCAGGTGGGCCGCGCCGCCGGCGCCGGCGATGATCGCCTTCAGCCCGCGGGTGTGGGCGTTCTCGCCGTACGCGACCATCTCGCGCGGCATCCGGTGCGCGGAGACGACGTCCACCTCGTAGGGGATCTCGAACTCGTCGAGGGCCTGGGCGGCGGCCTCCATCACGGGCCAGTCGGAGTCCGAGCCCATCACGATGCCGACGAGGGGGGTGCGCGCGTCGGTGCTCGAGTAGGGGTGCTGGCCGGGCGACGGGTGGGTCATTCGGTGATCGTTCCTCGCAGGTAGGCGGCCGCGTGGCGGGCGCGCTCGCGGACGTCGTCGAGGTCGTCCCCGAAGACGTTGACGTGGCCGACCTTGCGGCCGGGCTTCACGTCCTTCCCGTACATGTGGATCTTCAGGCCCGGGTCGCGGGCCATGCAGTGCAGGAAGGCGTGGTACATGTCCGGGTAGTCGCCGCCGAGGACGTTGACCATGACGGTCCACTTGGCACGCGGCCGGGGGTCGCCGAGCGGCAGGTCCAGCACGGCCCGCAGGTGGTTCTCGAACTGCGAGGTGACGGCGCCGTCCTGGGTCCAGTGCCCGGAGTTGTGGGGGCGCATGGCCAGCTCGTTGACCAGGATCCGGCCGTCCCGGGTCTGGAACAGCTCGACCGCGAGGTGGCCGGTGATGTCCAGCTCGCCGGCGATCCGCAGGGCCAGCTGCTGGGCCTCGTCGGACAGGGCCGGGTCGAGGTCCGGCGCCGGGGCGGTGACCTCGGCGCAGACTCCGTTCTCCTGGAGGCTCTCCACCACCGGGTAGGCGACGGCCTGGCCGCTGGGCGAGCGGACCACGTTGGCGGCCAGCTCGCGGACGAAGTCGACCTTCTCCTCGGCCAGCACCGGGACGCCGGCCAGGAACGGCGCGTGCGCCTCCCGCTCGTCGCCGACGACCCAGACACCCTTGCCGTCGTAGCCGCCGCGGACGGTCTTCAGCACGACCGGGTAGCCGGCGCCCTCCTGCGCGAAGGCGGTGACGTCGGCCGGGTCGGCGACGATCCGGTGGCGGGGGCAGGGCACGCCGATGGAGTCGAGCCTGGCCCGCATCACGCCCTTGTCCTGGGCGTTGACCAGCGCCTCCGGGCCCGGCCGGACGGCGACGCCGTCGGCCTGCAGGGCCCGCAGGTGCTCGGTCGGCACGTGCTCGTGGTCGAAGGTGATCACGTCACAGCCGGCCGCGAAGCGGCGCAGCGTGTCGAGGTCGCGGTAGTCACCGAGAACGACCTCGGAGACCACCTGCGCGGCGGAGTCCTGGGGCGTGTCGGCGAGGAGTTTGAACCTGACCCCGAGCGGGATGCCCGCCTGGTGTGCCATGCGGGCCAACTGCCCGCCGCCGATCATGCCCACCACTGGAAAATTCGCATTGCCCGGGGAAGTCACCCCGCCAGGATATCCGGGCCGGTGGGAGCCCGTGGAACCGCTCCGCCCCCGGGGGGCGTCCCAGAATGCACGGGACCCTCGGGGCTGAGCCGAACGGCGGAAGCGGGTAGCCTGGGCCGCTAGGTCCTGGTACGCGTGGTCTGATCATGTGCGTGCACGCAGGGCTCAAGGGCCGACCGAGCATCCGCTCCGGGCCCATCGTCCGCTGGTACATGGAGGCAGCCCGGTATGGCGACGACCGAAGCGTCGAACCCCTCGCTGGCGCAGAAACTGCGTGGGCTCAAGGGCGAAGTCGTGAAGTTCGGCATCGTCGGCCTGAGCGGCGTGGTGGTCAACTTCGCCCTCTTCTGGATCTGCATCAACGGGCTGGGCCTCGCCTCGGTGCGGTCGAACATCGTGGCGACGGTCATCGCGATCGCGACCAACTACCTCGGCTACCGCTACTGGCTGTACCGGGACCGCGACGCCGCCTCCCGCAAGCGGGAGATCACGCTCTTCCTCGTCTACAGCGGCATCGGCATGCTGATCGAGACCGGCGTGCTCGGCTTCTCGAGGTACGTGCTGGGCCTCGACTCGAACTACGAGCAGCTGGGCGCCAAGGTGGTCGGCCTCGCGGTGGCCACGGTGTTCCGCTTCATCTCGTACCGGACCTGGGTGTTCACCACGACCCCCGAGCCGGAGAGGGCGGAGGAGCCCGGCAGCGAGCTGGCGGCACAGGCCGAGCTGATGCTGGCCGCCCGGGAGATCCGGTACGCCAAGGCCGAGTAGGCCTCCCCCGTCCCACTTGCCGCGCGCGCCTCCACAAGAGGACAGTGGTGACCGAGGGCGAGCACGGCCGGCGAACGATCGAGGCCCGGGGGGTACTCAGGAGGCTCGCCATGGCGTTCGTCCAGATCATCGACTGCAAGACCGACAAGTTGGACGACCTCAACCGGCTCATGGACAGCTGGGCCGAGCAGACCAAGGGCAGGCGGACGGCCGGCCACGCGGTGGTCGCCACGGACCGCTCCGACACCAAGCACGTCGTGGAGATCGTGGAGTTCGCCTCGTACGAGGAGGCCATGAAGAACTCCCACCTGCCCGAGACCGACCGGATATTCCGGGAGATGGTGGCGCTCTGCGACGAGCCGCCGACCTTCACCGACCTCGACGTGGTCCGCGACGAACAGTTCAACAAGGACACCGCGACCCGGCTCCTGGACGAGATCGCCAAGGGCAACCTCGGCATGATCGACGAGTGCATGGCCGCCGACTACCGCGACCACGACTACGCCAGTGAGGGGGAGGCGGTCGGCCCGGCGGCCTTCAAGGAGCGCTGCGCCGGCTACGTCGGAGCCTTCGACTTCACCTTCGCCATCGACAGCCAGATCGCCGAGGGCGACGAGGTCGCCACCCGGTGGACGTGGCACGCCACACAGAAGGCCGACTTCATGGGCGTGCCGTCCACGGGCAAGTCGGTCGTCGGACGCGGCACGACGACCTTCCGCTTCGCGGACGGAATGATCGCGGAAGGCTGGTGGCAGTGGGACGTCATGGGCCTGATGCGCCAGCTGGGGATGATGCCCAGCTGATCCACCGCTCACGCCGGGCCGGTGGGCCCTGCGGCTCCGCCCCAAGAGCCGCCGGTCGCGCTTGGGGCGGCACCCCCGGCCCCGCCGCTCGCCCGTGCGGCTCCGCCCCAGACACCGCTAGTCGTCCCTGCGGCTCCGCCCCAGGAAGAGCGCGAACACCGGCGGCTGGAGCGAGAGCAGTTCGAGCCGCCCACCGTCCGCCTCCGCGAGGTCGCGGGCGACGGCCAGGCCGATGCCGGTCGAGTTGCGGCCGCTGACCGCGCGCTCGAAGACCCGGTTGCCCAGCTCCGGCGGGACCCCGGCGCCTTGGTCCTGCACCTCGACCACCACCGACGTCCCGGACGGCCGCACCCGCAGGGTGATCATCCCGGCACCGTGCATCAGCGAGTTCTCGATCAGGGTGGCCAGCACCTGGGCCACGGTGCCCGGGGTGCCGACCGCGGTGACCCCGCGCAGGCCCTCCAGCTGGAGCACCCGGCCGGTGCCGCGCAGCGACGGGCCCCACTCCTCGACCTGCTGCTTGACCACGTCGTCCAGGTCGAAGGCGACGGCGGTGGGGCTGCGCGGGTCGCGCTGGGTGGTGAGCAGCCGCTGGACGACGTCGGTGAGCCGCTCGACCTGCTGGAGGGCGATGGTCGCCTCCTCCTTGACGGTCTCCGGCTCCTCGGCGAGCGCGGTGATCTCCTCCAGCCGCATGGAGAGCGCGGTGAGCGGGGTGCGGAGCTGGTGGGAGGCGTCGGCGGCGAGCCGGCGTTCGGCGGTGAGCATCCGGGCGATCCGCTCGGCGCTGACGTCCAGCACCTCGGCGACGCGGTCGAGCTCGGGCACCCCGTAGCGGCGGTCGCGCGGGCGGGGGTCGCCGGAGCCGAGCCGTTCGGCGGTCTCGGCGAGGTCGGTGAGCGGGCGGGCCAGCCGTTTGGCCTGCCAGACGGCGAGGGCGACGGCGGCCTGGACGGCGAGCAGGGCGACGACGCCGAGCAACAGCAGCATGTTGGCGATCTCGTGGTCGACCGCCTCCCGGGACTGCTCGACGGTGACGGTCTCGCCGCTGGCGCCCTGCTCCACCGCCTTCAACAGGTGGTTCCCGGCCGGGCGCTCGCCGCTGGAGACGGGCTCCTTGCCGGGGATGTCCACCTCGACGTACTGGCCGTCGGTGACCTGGTTGGCGAACTTGTCGCCGGTGACCGGCTCACCCGCGGCGAGCCGGTTCTCCACCAGGGCCAGGACCCGGACGGCGGCGGCGTCCACCCGGTCCTGGGCCGAGTTGACGATGGTGCGCTTCTCGACCAGGGCGAGCGGGACACAGAAGACCGCGACCACCACCAGGACGACGCCCAGCAGCGAGTTGATCATCCGGCGTTTCACGCTGCCGCTCCCCGTGGTGGTACGTACCCCCGCGGGGGCTGGATCGTTTCGCGGCTAATTCTTCTCGAAGCGGAAGCCCACCCCGCGCACGGTGGCGATGTAGCGGGGGTTGGCCGCGTCGTCGCCGAGCTTCTTGCGCAGCCAGGAGATGTGCATGTCCAGCGTCTTGGTGGAGGTCCACCAGGTGGTGTCCCAGACCTGGCGCATGATCTCCTCGCGGGTGACCACCCGGCCCGCGTCCCGGACCAGCACCCGCAGCAGCTCGAACTCCTTGGCGGAGAGGGTGAGCTCCTCCTCGCCGAGCCAGGCGCGGTGCGACTCGATGTCGATCTTCACCCCGTGCGCGCCCGTGGTGAGCTGGTCGACGTTGCCGCGCCGGAGCAGGGCACGGACGCGGGCCAGCAGTTCGGCGAGGCGGAAGGGCTTGGTGACGTAGTCGTCGGCTCCGGCGTCCAGGCCGACCACGGTGTCCACCTCGTCGGCGCGGGCGGTGAGCACCAGGACGGGGCAGCTCTTGCCGTCGGCGCGCAGGCGGCGGCAGACCTCGAGGCCGTCCATCTCCGGCAGGCCGAGGTCGAGGACGACGAGATCGACCTCCTCGGTGAGTCCGGCGGCCAGTGCGGTCGGACCGTCCTCGCGGACGAGCACCTCATAGCCCTCGCGTCGCAGGGCCCGGGCGAGCGGTTCGGAGATCGCCGGATCGTCCTCGGCGAGCAGCACACAGGTCATGTGGTGATGGTAGTCCGCCGGGGTATGGCCGTTTCCCCTGTGAGCTAGTTCACAGAGCGTGATCGTTATACGGGGGGTGATCACCGCTCAACGGACATGTCCGGACCGCCCGTTCGGCGAAGATTCTGCTCCCCGGGCTTCAAACCGAAGGAATTCTCTCGACGGAACCATGGATCAGCCGAGTTAGCCTGTCGCGAGCTTTACCATTGGCATACCTGATTGGCGTGTTTTGTCAGCTGATGGCGCCAAATATCGCCACGTACAGTGGTTTGGTCCACGTCCGCCGCCACCCCCCTAGGCGGACGCTGTCAGGCAAGGAACCACTACACATGGCGTCTACGACCCTGGAGCCCGGCGTTCAGTCGGCCTCTCCCAGCGGCAAGACCTTCCTCGGGCACCCCCGGGGCCTCGCCACCCTCTTCATGAGCGAGATGTGGGAGCGCTTCAGCTACTACGGCATGCGTGCCCTGCTGGTGCTCTACATGACGGCCTCCATCGCGGAGGGCGGTCTCGGCATGAAGGCGGCCGTCGCCGCCGCCGTCTACAGCGTGTACACGGCGATGGTCTACCTGCTCGCCCTGCCGGGCGGCTGGATCGCGGACCGCTTCCTCGGCGCGCGCAAGACCGTCGCCCTCGGCGGCTCGATCATCATGATCGGCCACTTCCTGCTGGCCGTGCCGGCGAGCGTGTCGTTCTTCGTCGGCCTCGCGTTCATCGCGGTCGGCTCGGGTCTTCTCAAGGCCAACATCTCGACGATGGTCGGCCACCTCTACGACGGGCCGAACGACCCGCGCCGTGACGGTGGCTTCACCATCTTCTACATGGGCATCAACCTCGGTGCCTTCGCCGCTCCGCTGGTCATCGGCACCGTCGGCCAGAGCGTCAACTGGCACCTCGGCTTCGCCCTGGCCGGCATCGGCATGGCGCTCGGCCTGATCCAGTTCCTGCTCGGCACCCGCCACCTGAGCGCCAAGAGCGACGTGGTGACCTCGCCGATCTCGGCGGCCGAGAAGAGCGCGATCTTCAAGAAGGCCGGCCTCTGGCTGGCCGTGGCCGTGGTCTTCTACGCGGTCGTCGCGCTGACCGGTCACTTCACCATCAACTGGGCGATCTGGCCGCTGTCGATCGCGGGCATCGCGATCCCGGTCTTCGTCTTCGCCAAGGTGAAGCGCGACAAGGACCTCGACGAGACCGAGCAGTCCCGGATGAGCGGCTACATCTGGTTCTTCATCGCCGCCGCCGTCTTCTGGATGATCTACGACCAGTCCGGCTCGACGCTGAGCATCTTCGCGGACGAGAACACCGCGTCCACGCTGTTCGGCTTCAACTTCCCGTCGACCTGGTTCCAGTCGCTGAACCCGCTCTACATCATGGCGCTGGCCCCGGTCTTCGCCTGGCTCTGGGTGGCCCTGGCCCGCAAGGCCAAGAACCCCAGCACCACCGTGAAGTTCGCCTTCGGTCTGCTGATGATCGGCGGCTCCTTCCTCGTCATGATGCTGGCGATGGCCGCCGCCACGGGCGGCACCAAGGTCACCCCGCTCTGGCTGGCCATGGTCTACCTGGTCCAGACCGTCGGTGAGCTGACCCTCTCGCCGGTCGGCCTCTCCGTCACCACCAAGCTGGCCCCGACGAAGTACGCCAGCCAGATGATGGGTGTCTGGTTCCTCGCGGTCACCGCGGGTGACTGTGTCGCGGCCATCTTCCAGCTGGTCCTCGGCGACAAGGTGGTCGGCTCCACCGGGTACTTCGCGGTCCAGGGCGTGATGGCGATCCTCGCCGGCGTGGCGCTGTGGATGTACCGCAAGAAGGTCGTCCGGCTGATGGGCGACGTCCACTGACGGCGCGCTGACGGCACACCTGCCACCGGGGCCGGTGCGGATTCCTGAGATCCGCACCGGCCCCGGCCGCGTTCGCCCCGGCCGGCCGCGGCTCCGGCCGTGTGTCCGGGCACGCCCGCCCCCGGCCGTGATCGAGGCCCCGGCCGATTTCCCTCGCACGCCCGCGCCCGGCCGTGCGAGGGTGTCGGGATGCCGACCGACAGCCTCCCCCGCCAGCTCGCCCGCACCCGGCGGTTCACCCTGGGCACCCCCGTCCACCCGGCCGTCTCCGCCGACGGCGGCACCGTGCTCTTCCTGCGCAGCCGGGCCGGCGACGACCCGCTCTCCTGCCTCTGGGCGCTGGACACCGCCACCGGCCGGGAACGGCTGGTCGTCGATCCGTCCACACTGGCCGGCCCCGGTGACGAACTGCCCGAGGCCGAGCGCATCCGCCGCGAACGGGCCCGGGTCCTGACCACCGGCATCACCGCGTACTCCACCGACGCCACCGGCCGGCTGGCCGCCTTCGCCCTCGGCGGCGCGCTCTGGCTCGCCGACACCACCACCGGCACCGTCCGGCCGGTCCCCACCGCCACCGAGGTGTACGACCCGCGCCTCGACCCGGCCGGCCGCCGGATCGCCTATGCCGGCGGCGGCGCGCTGCGCGTGGTCGGGGCCGACGGCAGCGGCGACCGGGTGCTCGCCGAACCCGAACAGGAGGAGGTGGCGTACGGGGTCGCCGACCACGTCGCCGCCGAGTCCATGTTCCGCACCCGGGCCCACTGGTGGTCCCCGGACGGCACCCGGCTGCTGGCCACCCGGGTCGACAACGGCCCGCTGAGCCGCCTCCACCTCGCCGACCCGGCCAACCCGCAGCGGCAGCCGCGCGTCATCCGCTACCCGCTGGCCGGCACCGCCAACGCCGACGTCTCGCTCTGGCTGCTCGGCCTGGACGGCGCCCGCACCGAGGTCCGCTGGGACCGCACGGCGTACGAGTACCTGGCCGCCGCCGGGTGGGACGGGCACGGCCCGTTCGCCGCCGTGCAGAGCCGCGACCAGCACACCGTGCTGACCCTGGCGGTCGACCCGGCCGACGGCACCACCCGGCTCCTCGCCGAGCAGCGCGACGAGCGCTGGGTCGAGCTCGTCCCTGGTCTGCCGGTCCGCACCGCGGCGGGCGCGCTGGTCGGCTCCGCCGACCACGGCGACACCCGGCACCTCACCGTCGACGGCGAGCCCGTCACCCCGGCCGGGCTCCAGCTGCGCGAGGTGACCGGGACCGACGGCGAGCAGGTGCTGTTCACCGCCACCACCGAGCCCACCGAGACCCACCTCTGGCTGTACGAACCGGTCGCCGGCCTCCGGCGGCTGAGCGACGGGCCGGGCCTCCACACCGGCGTGCGGCGCGGCGGCACGCTCGTCCTCACCACCCGGGAGCCCGGAGCCCCCGCCGGCCGGACCAGCGTCCGGAGCGACGGCCGCCCGCCGCTCCCCGTGGCCTCCCACGCGCAGCCGCCCGTCCTGACCGCGCGGCCCGAACTGCTCCGCCTCGGCCCGCGCGACCTGCGCGCCGCACTCTTCCTGCCCGCCGGCCACCGCCCCGAGGACGGCCCGCTGCCCGTCCTCCTCGACCCGTACGGCGGGCCGGCGCAGCAGAAGGTCACCACCGCCGGCGCCTGGTGGGACCTCGTCTCCCAGTGGTTCGCCGACCAGGGCTTCGCCGTGCTGACCGTCGACGGCCGCGGCACCCCCGGGCGAGGCCCCCGCTGGGACAAGGAGGTGTTCGGGGACAAGGCCACACCGGCCCTGGAGGACCAGGTCGACGCCCTGCACGAGACCGCCCGCCTGCGGCCCGGGCTGCTCGACCTCGACCGGGTCGCCATCCGCGGCTGGTCCTACGGCGGCTACCTCGCCGCGCTCGCCGTCCTCCGGCGCCCGGACGTCTTCCACGCCGCCGTCGCCGGGGCGGCCCCCTCCGACCAGCGGCTCTACGACACCCACTGGCAGGAGCGCTTCCTCGGCCACCCCGACGAGCACCCCGAGCGCTACGACGCGTGCTCGCTGGTCGGCGACGCTCCCCGGCTGCGCCGCCCGCTGCTGCTCGTCCACGGCCTCGCCGACGACAACGTGTTCCCCGTCCACGCCCTGCGGCTCTCCGGCGCCCTGCTGGCCGCCGGCCGCCCGCACGAGCTCCTGCCGCTCAGCGGCACCACCCACACGCCCTCCGACGAGTCGGTGGCGGAGAACCTCCACCACCACCAGCTCGACTTCATCCGGCGCTCGCTGGGCCTGGGCCGGTGACGGACGCCCCCGCACCCGGACCGGGGTGCGGGGGCAGGCCCTCGGCGTCAGACCTCCCGCACGCCCGCGCGCCAGACCGCCGCCGTCAGCGGCACCCCGGGCCGGTAGGCGAGGTGGACGTGCGAGGGAGCCTCCAGCAGCTGGAGGTCGGCCCGGGCACCCACCGTCACCGTCCCGACGTCCGTCCGCCGCAGCGCGTGCGCGCCGCCTGCGGTGGCGGCCCAGACCGCCTCGTCCGGCGTCATCCCCATCTCCCGGACCGCGACCGCGATGCAGAACGCCATCGAGCTGGTGAAGCTGGAGCCCGGGTTGCAGTCGGTGGAGAGCGCGACCACGGCGCCCGCGTCGAGCAGCCGGCGCGCGTCCGGGTAGGCGGCGCGCGTGGAGAACTCCGCGCCGGGCAGCAGCGTGGCCACCGTCGCCGAACCGGCCAGCGCGGCGACGTCCTCGTCCGTCAGGTGGGTGCAGTGGTCCGCGGAGGCCGCCCCCAGTTCGACGGCGAGCTGCACACCCGGCCCGTAGGAGAGCTGGTTGGCGTGCACCCGGGGGGTGAGGCCGCGCTCGATCCCGGCGGTCAGGACGGCCCGGGCCTGGTCGCCGTCGAAGGCACCGTTCTCGCAGAACACGTCCACCCAGCGGGCGTACGGCGCGCAGGCGTCCAGCATGTCGCCGGTGACGAGGTCGACGTAGCCGGCCGGGTCGTCCGCGAACTCGGGGGCGACGACGTGGGCGCCGAGGTAGGTGGTCTCGGGGGTGTACGAGGAGGCGATCCGCAGCGCCCGGGCCTCGTCCACGACCGTCAGCCCGTAACCGGACTTGCACTCGATCGCGGTGGTGCCCTGCCGCAGTGCCTCGCGGACGAAGCGGGCCAGGTTGGCGTCCAGCTCGGCGTCGCTCGCCGCCCGGGTGGCGGCGACCGTGGTGCGGATCCCGCCGGCGGAGTACGACTGGCCGGACATCCGGGCGTTGAACTCGGCGGTGCGGTCGCCCGCGAAGACCAGGTGGGCGTGCGAGTCGACGAAGCCCGGCAGCAGCGCCCGGCCCGCCGCGTCGAACCGCTCGTCGGCGGCGGGCGCCTCGGCCGCCGGACCGACCCAGGCGATCGTGCCGCCGTCCACCACCACGGCCGCGTCGGTGAGCAGGCCGAGCGGCCCGGTCCCGTGCGCGGGGTCGTTGGTGACCAGGCTGCCGACACCGGTGATCAAGGTGCTCGGCATGCCCTGGCTCTGGGGGCTGCTCGGGGTGCTCACATGGGACCTTTCACGGACGGATGGATCCGGGGGCGGGGCGGGATCGGCCCCCGCCCCGCCCCCGGGAGTGACGGGGACTTCAGCCGCTCAGCCGCTCGACGGCTCAGCAGCTCAGCGCGGCGATCGCGGAGTGCAGCGCGCCCGGGACGTCCGGCACCAGCTGGTGCACCCCGTCCCTGACCACGTGCCGGCCGCCGACCACCACGTGCCGCACGTCGGCGGCGGAGGCCGCGAACACCGCGATCTCGGCACCGAGCCGGGGCGGCGGTCCGGCGGTGCGCACCGAGTCCAGCGCGATCACGGTGAAGTCGGCCAGCGAACCGGCCTCGATCCGCCCCGCCTCCGGCCAGCCGAGCGAGGCGTGCCCGTCCTCGGTGCCGGCCCGCAGCAGCGCGTTGGCCGTCCAGTGGCCGCGGGTGCGGGTGCGCAGCCGCTCGTCCAGCTCCAGCGCGCGGGCCTCCTCGAACGGGTCGATGACGGCGTGGCTGTCGCTGCCGAGGGTGACCGGGCAGCCGGCCGAGGCCAGCTGGCGGGCCGGGCCGATGCCGTCCGCGAGGTCCCGTTCGGTGGTGGGACACATGCAGATGCTGGTGGAGGTGTCGGTGAGGAGCTTGATGTCCTCGTCGGTGAGGTGGGTGGCGTGCACCGCGGAGGTGCGCGGGCCGAGTGCGCCGTGGTCGGCGAGCAGCCGGGTCGGGGTGACGCCGTGCGCGGTGAGGCAGGCGTCGTTCTCGGCGGTCTGCTCGGAGAGGTGGACGTGCAGCGGGGCCTTGCGCATCGCCGACCAGTGCGCGACGGTGCCGAGCTGCTCGGCCGGTACCGCCCGCACCGAGTGGATGGCGGCGCCGATCCGGGCGTGCTCGCGCGGCTTGAGCCCGTCGGCGCGCTCCGCCCAGGCGTCCGCGTCACCGTCGCTGAACCGGCGCTGCGGCTTGGTCGGCTCCGCGCCGAAGCCGGACGAGAGGTAGCAGGTGTCCAGCAGGGTGATCCGGATGCCGGCCCGGGCGGCGGCCTCGATCAGCGCCTCGCCCATCGCGTTCGGGTCGTCGTAGCGGACGCCGCCGGGCGCGTGGTGCAGGTAGTGGAACTCCCCCACCGCGGTGATCCCGGCGAGTGCCATCTCGGCGTAGACGGCGGTGGCCAGCGCCAGGTAGCTGTCCGGGTCGAGCGCGGTGGCGAACCGGTACATGGTGTCGCGCCACGTCCAGAAGGTGCCGGAGCCGACCTGGACGTTGCCGCGCAGCGCCCGGTGGAAGGCGTGCGAGTGGGCGTTCGCCTGGCCGGGCAGCAGCAGCCCCTCCAGCCGGACGGCGCCGGGCGGGCACGGCCCGCTGTCCGGCGTCACCTTGGCGATCCGGCCGCCGGGCCCGGTGGCGATCAGCACGTCCTGCTCGACCACCGGCCCGTTCACGTGCGGCAGCCAGGCGTACTGCGCCCAGAAAGTCGTCGTTTGCGCGCCTCCGGCACGGCCTACTGACACGCCAGGTCCTCCAGTACGTCGGCGAGGGCGGCGACTCCGGCCAGGCAGTCGGCCGTCTCGGCGTGTTCGGCCGGGGAATGCGAGACGCCGCTCGGGTTACGTACGAACAGCATGGCGGTCGGGATCGCCGATGCCAGGATTCCGGCGTCGTGTCCCGCGCCCGTGGGCAGGATCGGCACGCCGCCGAGGGCCCCGTCCCTGTTGAGACGACGGGCGAGCCGGTCGCGCAGCGGCCCGTCGAAGTCCACCACCGGGGTGTAGGACTCGCGGGTCAGCTCGACCCGGACACCGTCGCGCTCGCCGCGCTCGTACGCGGCCCGCTCGATCTCCTCGACCAGCGCGGTGAGCGTCACCTCGTCGGCGGCCCGGGAGTCCAGCCAGCCGCGGACCAGCGAGGCGATCGCGTTGGTGCCGTTGGGCTCGACGGCGACCTTGCCGAAGGTGGCCAGGGCGCCCGCCAGCTTCGCCTTCTTCCGCGCGGCGAGCACGGTGTTGGCGTAGGTCAGCATCGGGTCGCGGCGGTCCTCGATCCGGGTGGTGCCGGCGTGGTTGGCCTCGCCGTGGAAGTCGAACCGCCAGCGGCCGTGCGGCCAGATCGCGCTGGCCACACCGACCGGCTGGTCCTCGGCCAGCGAGCGGCCCTGCTCGACGTGGAGTTCGACGAAGGCGCCGATCCGGGCCAGCCGGTCGCCGTCCGCGCCGATCGCGGCCGGGTCGTAGCCGGCCTTCTCCATCGCGTCGGGCAGCCGGACGCCGTCGGCGTCGCGCAGCTCGTACGCGGCCTCCCGGCCGAGCACGCCGGCGCTGAGCCGGGAGCCGATGCAGGCCACGCCGAACCGGGCGCCCTCCTCGTCGCCGAAGTTGACGATCGCCAGCGGCCGGGTGAGGTCCGCCTTCCTGCCGCGCAGGTCGTCCAGTGCGGCGAAGGAGGAGACGACGCCGAGCGGGCCGTCGTAGGCGCCGCCGTCCGGGACGGAGTCCAGGTGCGAGCCGGTGACGACCGCGCCACCGGCGGCCGGGTCGCCCAGCCAGGCCCACTGGTTGCCGTTGCGGTCCAGCTCGTAGGTCAGGCCGCGCTTGCGGGCCTGCTCCTCGAACCAGGCCCGGCACTCGGCGTCGGCGGAGTTCCAGGCGAAGCGGCGGTAGCCGCCGGAGGCGGCGGAGCGGCCCACGGGGAGCAGCTCCGCCCACATCTCCTCGAAACTGTCGGAGCTCACAGCTCACCCATCGGGACGCGGACCCCGCGCTCGGCGGCGACCTCGTCGGCGCGGTCGTAACCGGCGTCGACGTGCCGGATGACGCCCATGCCCGGGTCGTTGGTGAGCACCCGGCGGATCTTCTCACCGGCCAGCGCGGTGCCGTCGGCCACCGTGACCTGGCCGGCGTGGATCGAGCGGCCGATGCCGACGCCGCCGCCGTGGTGGATGGAGACCCAGGACGCGCCGGAGGCGACGTTGACCATGGCGTTGAGCAGCGGCCAGTCGGCGATCGCGTCGGAGCCGTCGAGCATCGCCTCGGTCTCGCGGTACGGGGAGGCGACCGAGCCGCAGTCCAGGTGGTCGCGGCCGATGACGATCGGGGCGGACAGCTCACCGGAGGCGACCATGTCGTTGAACCGCTCGCCGGCCTTGTCCCGCTCGCCGTAGCCGAGCCAGCAGATGCGCGCGGGCAGGCCCTGGAAGTGCACCTTCTCCTGGGCCATCTTGATCCAGCGGTGCAGCGACTCGTTCTCCGGGAAGAGGTCGAGCACGGCCTTGTCGGTCTTGGCGATGTCCTGCGGGTCGCCGGAGAGCGCCGCCCAGCGGAACGGGCCCTTGCCCTCGCAGAACAGCGGCCGGATGTACGCCGGGACGAAGCCGGGGAAGGCGAAGGCGCGGTCGTAGCCGGCCAGCTGGGCCTCGCCGCGGATCGAGTTGCCGTAGTCGAAGACCTCGGCGCCGGCGTCCATGAAGCCGACCATCGCCTCGACGTGCTTGGCCATCGACTCGCGCGAGCGCTGGGTGAACTCGGCGGGCTTCTCGGCCGCGTAGGTCGCCATGTCGTCGAAGGAGACGCCGACCGGCAGGTAGCTCAGCGGGTCGTGGGCGCTGGTCTGGTCGGTGACGATGTCGATCGGCGCGTCCATCGCGAGCAGTTGCGGGAAGAGCTCGGCGGCGTTGCCCAGCAGGCCGATGGAGAGCGGCTGCTTCTTGTCGCGGGCGGCGGTGGCCAGCTCCAGCGCGTGGGCGAGGTTCTTGGCCTCGACGTCCAGGTAGCGGTGCTCGATCCGGCGGGCGATCCGGGACGGGTCGCAGTCGATGCAGATCGCCACGCCGCCGTTCATGGTGACGGCCAGCGGCTGGGCGCCGCCCATCCCGCCGAGGCCGGCGGTGAGGGTGATCGTCCCCGCCAGGGTGCCCTCGAACCGCTTGTTGGCCACGGCCGCGAAGGTCTCGTAGGTGCCCTGGAGGATGCCCTGGGTGCCGATGTAGATCCACGAGCCGGCGGTCATCTGCCCGTACATGGTGAGCCCGAGGCTCTCCAGCCGGCGGAACTCCTCCCAGTTGGCCCAGTCGCCGACCAGGTTGGAGTTGGCGATCAGCACCCGCGGCGCCCACTCGTGCGTCTGCATGACACCGACCGGACGCCCGGACTGGACCAGCATGGTCTCGTCCTGCTTCAGCGTCTGCAGCGTGCGGACCATGGCGTCGAAGGAGCGCCAGTCGCGGGCCGCCTTGCCGGTGCCGCCGTAGACCACCAGCTTCGACGGGTGCTCGGCCACCTCGGGGTCGAGGTTGTTCATCAGCATCCGCAGGGCGGCCTCCTGCTGCCACCCCTGCGTCGTCAGCGCCGTCCCGCGCGCCGCACGCACCTCACGCGGTCCGCTCGTCTGCTGCTGCACCATGTCCCGGCCTCTCTGCGGATGAATTCATTCAAGCTCGACTCTGCTGAATATATCCAATCATTCAGCCCTCGGCCAGACCTCGGACCCCATCCGATCAGCGCCCGTACGATCGACCGCCGAGCGCTACCCCGAAGCGAGCGAACACCAGCCACTCGGCCCAGTGCCAAGGAGCGGAGGACACGATGACGGCCATCAGCGTGCGACCGGGCAGGCTCCGGGACGCGGCGGAGGAGATCGAGCGGAGCACCGGCCTCCGCGTCCAGATCATCGGAGGAACCCTGGTGATGTCCCCCACTCCTCGCGGCAAGCACGCGGGAACCGTCCGCCGGCTGAGGATCCAGCTGGAGTCGCGACTGCCGGACAGGCTCGGTGCCTTCGAGGTTTCGTCCGTCGCCATGCCCGACGACGCGGAGGACTACGCCACACCCGCTCTCGTCGTCCTCCCCACCGGCTGGGAGGAGGACGACGACTGGTTGGCCGACCCGCACGACGTCGCACTGGCCGTGGAGGTGATCTCCAGCGCCGAGCGCGCCGGCGGCATCACGGCCAAGGCCGAGTGGTACGCGATCGCCGGGGTGGCCGTGCTGCTCTCGGCCGACCCCCGCACGGGCGTCTGGACGCTCTACACCCACCCGCGCGACGGCGCTACCAGGGCGTACTGCACGGCAAGTACGGCGAGCCCGTCCCGCTCGCCGCACCCCTGCCGCCGGAGCTGCGCACCGACGAGCTGCCGCTGTACGCCCAGAGGCGCTGAGCGCACGTCACGCCGCCGCGTCGCCGTCCCAGTCGATGCCGATCTCGGCGAGCCACCGGCGGTCGTCGGCGTCGGGGCCGGCCGCGGCCGGGGGGCGGGGCGGGCGGGGGATCTCCTGGACCGGGCCGAGGCCGTACTTCTCGGCGGCGGCCGTGCCGGCGTCGGGCTCGATGACGCCGACGTGGACGGCGCTCTGGTCACCCGGGTCGAGGACGACGAGTTCGGGGTCGGGCAGACGGCGCAGGGTGACGCGGCGTCCGCAGGCGGGGCAGGACCATTCGTCGGCGCCGGAGGCGAGCCGGCCGACGAACTTCATCTCGTGGATCACGCGCATGGCGGCACCCCCTGACAGGGTGATACCCGCTCTGGGCGGATCGGCAACGTGACGGTACGGTCACTTGCGCGCGCAGAAGCGCCGACACCGGGCGGGAGCGATCGGGGAGGGGCCGCAGTGGGCCGCGAGTGGAGCGTTGAGGAAAGCATCACGGTGGCGGCCGGACCGGCCGCCGCGTACCGGGCCGTCAGCGAGGTGCGCCGGACGGGCGAGTGGAGCCCCGAGTGCCGCGCGGTCTGGGCCCGCCGGGGGTCGCTCCGGGCGGGCGAGCGGTTCGTCGGGTTCAACCGCCGCGGCCTCTTCGTCTGGTTCACCACCTGCCGGGTGACGGTCGCCGACCCGGACCGTGAATTCGCCTTCCGGGTCGACTCGTTCGGGATCCCGATCGCCGAGTGGGGCTACCGCTTCGCGGCGGACGGGAACGGCGGGACGACGGTCACCGAGTACTGGCGGGACCTGCGCACCGGTCGCAGCGCGCCGTTCGCCGAGCTGCTCGGCAAGGTCTTCACCGGGGTCTCCCCGGAGCGGCGGGCCGCGGCCAACCGGGCCGGCATGCGCGCCACCCTGGAGCGGCTCCGGACCGCCCTCGCCGGCTGACCGCCGGCCGCCGCCGGCCGCTCCGGGCCGCTTCTACTCCAGGAAGAGACCGCGCGCCGCCGCCGCCTGCTCGATCGCCTCCAACCGGGCCTCGGCGCCGGGGAGTTCGTCGCACATGGTCTGCAGCAGCACCCGGCCGAGCATCATCGGCGCACAGGCGGTGTCGAAGACCAGGCCGGTGCCGACGGCGGCCGGCAGCATCAGATCGGAGAGCTTGGCCACCGGCGCGAAGGCACTGTCGGCGACGGTGAGGACGGTCAACCCGCACTCCCGGGCCACGGCCAGGGCATCCATCAGCTCGCGCGGGTAGCGCGGCAGCGCGAAGCAGAGCAGGGCACTGGCGCCGGCCGCGGCGGCCTGTTCGAGCCGGTCGGCGAGCATGCTTCCGCCCTCGTCGAGCAGCCGGATGTCGGGGTGCACCTTGGCCGCGAAGTAGGCGAAGCCACGGGCCTGCGCGGAGGCGGCCCGCAGGCCGAGGACGGGCAGCGGGCGGGAGGCGGCGAGGAGGCGGGCGGCGCGGGTGATCGGCTCGGGGTCGGCGAGGAGTTCGGCGAGGTGGCGCAGGTGCTCGATCTCGGCGAGGACGGCCTGCTGGTGCTCGTTGCGGACGGCGTCGGCCGGGGTCTCCGGGGCGGCCGGCTCGCCCGCGCCCAGTTCGCGCAGCTGCTTGCGCAGCGCCGGGTAGCCGTCGTAGCCGAGCGCCACCGCGAAGCGGGTGACGGAGGGCTGGCTGACGCCGGCCAGCTCGGCGACCTCGACGCTGGAGAGGAACGGGGCCTCGGTGGCGTGCCGGACCAGCGAGTGGGCGATCCGGCGTTGGGTGGGGGTGAGCCGGTGGCCCTCGAAGAGCTGGAGCAGCCGGGCGGAGGGGCCGACCGTGCCGGTGTCGTCGGTGGCGGTCATCAGCAGTACCTCCGGGTGCGAGCTGTTCGGACGACGACTGTGCAGCAGCGCGCGCCCGCTGGCAAAGACGTCTCGTACGCCGGGACGCCCGGTGAGACGTCCCGAGGGGTGGGACCGGCGCCCGGACGAGGCCCCCGGGCACGTCTCGGGGGGACCCTGATTTCCCCCTGAGTCCGCCCCGATTACCGCGCGAACCGATGGACCGGCGGCGTACCGCGGGCGCAGGCTTGGCGGCATGGACACTCGCCAGGACGAACTGCGGCGCGACCTCGACGCCACCCTGCAGGCCCGCAAAGAGCTGGGCAAGGAGTACGAGTCGGAGTTGGTCGACTCGTTCCTGGCCCGGCTCGACGCACGGATGGACGCCCGCCTCGACGCCCGGGTGGAGCGCCGGGTCTCGGAGCGGCTCGACGACTACGGGCCGGCCGAGCACCTGCGCCGCCGCCCGTTCGGCCGCTCCGGCAACCGGCTGCCGCTGGTCTCGCTGGTCCTGGGCATCCCGTTGACCGCCATCGCGACCAACGGCGGCACCAACGGCTTCACCGGTTTCATGGGCCTGGTGGTCTGCTGGACCGGCATCGTCGGGGTCAACTTCGCCGCCGTGCTGTCCGACCGCCGGGACGAGCGCCGGTCGAAGCGGTCGCGGAGCGAGTGGGACTGAGCCCACCCGCTCCACGACGGCCGCGTGGGCGTGCGTCAGGCCAGCGGCCCGGTGACCTTCTGGACCGCCTGCAGCAGCGCGCCGGAGGCGACCAGCGCGGCGGCGGCCTCCAGGTCCGGCGAGAGGAAGCGGTCGCGGCCGGCGCCGCCGACCCCGGCCTCGCGGGCCGCCGCCATGGCGGCGGCGGTGGCGGGGGCCACCGTGCCGCTGGAGTCGGCCTGCTGACGGATCTCCAGCGCACGGGAGGCGGCGGTCAGCTCGACGGCGAGGATCCGGCCGAGGTTCTCGACCGCCTGGCGCAGCTTGCGGGCGGCGGACCAGCCCATCGAGACGTGGTCCTCCTGCATCGCCGAGGACGGGATCGAGTCGACCGAGGCCGGCACCGCGAGCCGCTTGTTCTCGCTGACCAGCGCCGCCTGGGTGTACTGGGCGATCATCAGGCCGGAGTCCACGCCCGGGTCGTCGGCCAGGAAGGCCGGCAGGCCGTGCGAGCGGGCCTTGTCGAGCAGCCGGTCGGTGCGGCGCTCGGAGATCGAACCGAGGTCGGCGGCGGCGATGGCGAGGAAGTCCAGCACGTACGCGACCGGGGCGCCGTGGAAGTTGCCGTTGGACTCGACCCGGCCGTCCGGCAGCACCACCGGGTTGTCGACGGAGGCGGCCAGCTCGCGGGAGGCGACCAGTGCGGCGTGGGCCAGGGTGTCGCGGCCGGCGCCGGCGACCTGCGGGGCGCAGCGGATCGAGTAGGCGTCCTGGACGCGCGGCGCGTCGTCCTGGTGGTGGCCGGTGAGGCCGGAGTCCTTGAGGACGGCCAGCATGTTGGCGGCGGAGAGCGCCTGGCCGGGGTGCGGGCGGATCGGGGCGTGCAGCTCGGGGGCGAGCACCTTGTCGGTGCCGAGCAGCGCCTCCAGGGTCATCGCGGCGGTGATGTCGGCGGTGGTGAACAGGCGCTGGAGGTCGGAGATGGCCATCACCAGCATGCCGAGCATGCCGTCGGTGCCGTTGATGAGGGCCAGGCCCTCCTTCTCCAGCAGCTCGACCGGCTCGATGCCGGCCGCGGCGAGCAGCTCGCCGGCGGGCTTCTCGACGCCGTCGGGGCCGGTCGCCACGCCTTCGCCCATCAGCACCAGCGCGCAGTGCGAGAGCGGCGCGAGGTCGCCGGAGCAGCCGAGCGAGCCGAACTCGCGGACCACCGGGGTGATGCCGGCGTTGAGGATGGCGGCCATGGTCTGGGCGACCAGGGGGCGCACACCGGTCCGGCCGGAGGCCAGCGTCTTCATCCGCAGGAACATCAGCGCGCGGACCACCTCGCGCTCCACCGCCGGGCCCATCCCGGCGGCGTGCGAGCGCACCAGCGAGCGCTGGAGCTGGGCGCGCAGCTCGGGGCTGATGTGCCGGACGGCGAGTGCACCGAAGCCGGTGGAGACGCCGTAGACGGGGCGCGGCTCGGCGGCGAGGGCGTCGATCCGGGCGCGCGCGGCCGCCATCTCGGCGAGCGCGTCGGGGCCGATCTCGATCTTGGCGTTGCCCCGGGCGACGGCCAGCACGTCCTCGGCACTGACGTCGGCCTTGCCGACCTGGACGAGCGGCGCGTGGGGGGCCGCAGCACTGTGCATATCCATATACACCATCACATCAGGTGAATGAAGATATGACAACCGTCCTGGGCCAATCGGCCGCCACGGACACTGCGCCCGTCAGCAGGATTTTCGGTTACCCCGGCCCGTGGCGCACGCTGTGGGGGTGACGGACGGCACGGAGGTGGCGGGGCGATGACGCGGGCGACGGCGCGACGGCGGGTGGTGCGGCTGCGGGGGGACGCGCGCAGTACGCGGCCGGACGCGCTGGCGGCGGAGGAGCCGCTGGAGATCCGGCTCGGCGGCGAGCCGCTCACCGTGACCATGCGGACCCCCGGGCAGGACTTCGACCTGGTGGCCGGCTTCCTGGTCGGCGAGGGGCTGGTGCACACGGCGGAGGAGCTCGCGGCGCTGCGCTACTGCGCCGGGACGGACGAGACCGGCGCCAACACCTACAACGTGGTGGACGCGACGCTGTGCGGCGCCGGCGCCGTCCCGCTCTCCGCCCACCGCAACCTGCTCACCACCAGCGCCTGCGGCCTCTGCGGCCGCGACACCGTGGACGCCGTCCGCACGCACGTCCGCCACCCGGTCGCGGACGACCCGCTGAGCGTCCCACCCGCGCTGCTGTACGGGCTGCCGGACCGGCTGCGGGCCGCCCAGCGCACCTTCGAGTCGACCGGCGGGCTGCACGCGGCCGGGCTGTTCGACGGCACGACCGGCGAGCTGCTCTGCGCCCGCGAGGACGTCGGCCGGCACAACGCGGTGGACAAGGTGGTCGGCTGGGCGCTGCGCGCGGGCCGGCTGCCGCTGGCCGGGCACGTCCTGCTGGTCAGTGGCCGGGCGTCGTTCGAGCTGACCCAGAAGGCCGCACTGGCGGGCATCCCGCTGCTGGCGGCCGTCTCGGCGCCGTCCTCGCTCGCGGTGGACCTCGCCGAGGAGCTGGGCCTGACCCTGGTCGGCTTCCTGCGCGGCGAGGGCGCCAACGTCTACACCCGCCCGGACCGCGTCACCGGCTGACCGCCCGGCCCTCGCCCGCCTCCACCTCCGCCCGAAGGCGCCGCAGCGAGGCGGGCGTCAGCCGGCGGGCGAGCACCCCCAGCGCCGCCAGCACCTCGGCCAGCTCAGCCGGGTCGTCCGTGCCGAGCGCCCGCGCCAACGCGGCGTCGACGGGCGCCGCAGCCACCTCGGCCCGGCGGGCGGAGAGCTCGGGCGCACGGCGGGCGAGCAGCCGGCGGCGGTCCCGGGGGTCGGCCCCGGTGACGATCGACCCGGCCTCCCGGAGCCGGGCGACGGCCGCGGACACCTGGCTCTGCGGCAGGCCGGTCCGCGCGGCGATCTCGCCGACGGCGCTGTCCGGATGCTCGTAGATGTCGCTCATGACGACGACGACCGCCCTGACTCCGGTGGCGTGCTTGCCGATCCCCTCGGTGGGAATGGCCTCCTCGCCGATCTTCGCCAACGTCCGGCCGAGCAGCAGCAGTTCGACTCCGTTCATGGGGCCAAGGTACCCCAGAGACGCATCGAAAGAGATCCATCCATCTTGATACATCTATCTTGATGTATCGAAAAGGATGCTTTACGGTGGAGCCCAGAAGCCGACGGCGGCCACCCGGCCGCCCCAGGGGAGGGAACCCAGCCATGACCACCGCACTGCTCGCCACCGCCGGCGCCCGCATCCACTACCAGGTTCAGGGCGCCGGCCCGGTCCTGCTGATCTCCCAGAGCGGCGAGGGCAACGCCGACCGCAGCGCCGACCTGGTGTCCCGACTGGCCGGCCGCTACACCGTGGTCACGTACGACCGACGCGGCCTCTCCCGCAGCACCCTCGACGAGCCGGACCGCACCCCGACCGTCGCCGAGCACGCCGACGACGTCCACCGGCTGCTCGCCGCCGTCACCGACCTGCCCGCCCTGATGCTCGGCTGCAGCTTCGGCGGGCTCATCGGCCTCCAGCTCGCCCACGACCACCCCGGACAGCTGAGCACCCTGATCGCCCACGAGCCGGCCGCACCACGCCTGCTGCCGGCCGAGGAGTGCACCGGGACCCTCGACGCGCTGGCCGGCATCCAGGAGGTGTTCCACCGGGACGGCTGGCAGGCGGCGCTGCGCGGGGTGATGGCGGCCACCGGGATCGACCCGGCCCGCCAGGAGCGCGAGCCCGAGGTCCGTCCGCAGCCGTTCGGCCCGGAGCGCGCGGCCGACTTCACGGCCTTCCTCGCCCACGACCTGACCACCCTGCGCCGGAGCACCTTCGGCACCGCCGGGGCCGACGCGCTCGCCGCCGGGCCCACCCGGGTGGTGCCCGCCGTCGGGGCGGCCACCGACCCGACGGTCTACAGCTACCGCTGCGCCGAGGTGCTGGCCGGGCGGCTCGGCACGGGCCTCACCCGCCTCCCCGGCGGCCACAACGGCAACCTGACACACCCCCGCGCGTTCGCGGCGCGGCTCGACGAGGTGCTGACGGCCGCGGCCCAGGCCGGCTGAGCCTCCGGGGCACCGGCCGGATCCAGCAGGGAACACCCCTCGCGACTGTCAAGACGAGACGTATCGTTTCGCCATGGCGCTAGACTGGGGCCATGACCCGCAGCAGCACACCCGACCCCGCCCGCCGCAGCGAGCGCTCCCGTCAGGCCGTCCTCGCCGCCGCCGCCGAACTGGTCGCCGAGGTCGGCTTCGGCAAGCTCACCATCGAGGCGATCGCCGCCCGCGCCGGCGTCGGCAAGCAGACCATCTACCGCTGGTGGCCCTCGAAGGGCGCGGTGGTCTTCGACGCCTTCCAGGCCGCCAACGAGGACGCCTCCGGCAGCCTCGCCCTGCCCGACACCGGCGACCTCTCCGCCGACCTGCGGGCCGTCCTGCGGCCGACCGCCGACCAGCTCGTGGACCCGGCCTTCGACAACGCCGGCCGCGGCCTGGTCTCCGAGTACCTGCTCGACCCGACCCTGCTCCGCGAGTACCGCGAACGCCTGATGGATCCGCTGCTGGAGGTCACCCGCGAGCGCCTGCGCGGCGCCCGCGCGGCCGGCCAGATCGACGCCGACGCCGACCTCGACCTCGCCGTCGAACTGCTCTACGGCCCGATGTACTACCGCTGGCTGCACGGCCTCGGCCCGCTCGACCACGCGTACGCGGACCGCCTCGTGGAGGCGGTCCTGCGCGCGCTCGGAGCCTCGGGGGGCGACAGCTAGCCGCGGTTGCGGCGGCGGAGCGCCACGACCACCGCGATGATCACCGCAATGACCACCAGCACCACCACGACGCCGATGAGCAGGCCGATGATCTTGCTGAAGCCCTTCTTCTTCTTTTTCTTCGCCTTGTCCTTCGACCCGGCCAACCGGGTGGTGTCGTGCCGGTCGGCCGCCACCCCCACGGCCGGGGCCGCGGCCGGCGCGGCAGCCGGAGCCGCGGCCGGCGCGCCCTGGACGGCGGTGCTCACCGCGGCGGCGCGCGGCGCGGCCTGGGCCGCCGAGGCCGCCGGCGCGGTGGCGAGCGCGGCGCCGCCGAAGGCGAGCACGGCGGTGAGGACGAGGCTCGTCAGACGAGCGCGCATGGTGTGAACCCCCGATCCGGCCGGCCCCCATGGCCCGCCGACCGCGGACACCATCCCACGCCCGCCCGCCCGCGCCCAACCCCCCGGCACCCTCCACACCGGACCGCGACCTGCTCGGAACCGACCGGTCACCGAACCGGCACAACCCCGCGCCCCGAGGCCTCAGCCCGGCGGCGGGGAGGCCGGGCCGGACAGCGCGACGGCGACCAGGGCGCGCATGGCGCAGGCGGCCTGGCCCAGCGGGAGCGTGGCGTCGTCGGCGAAGAGCTCGACCAGCCAGCCGCCCGCCGCGTTCTGGCCGCCGGCGGCGACCATGCCGCGGTAGCCGGAGACGACCAGCATGGCCTCCTCGGCCGGGTCGTTGCCCGCCGAGCCGGCCCGCAGGGCGAAGGCGTCGCCGCGGACGGCCCGCCGGGTCATCGGGTAGTGCCGCAGGTCGAAGACGGCGTCCGGCGCCTCGATCTGCGCCCGCTGGGTCTCCGCCCGGCTGCTGCTGGGCCCGCTGGTCATCCGGTAGACGGCGTGCTGCGCCGTCCGCATCAGGTGCGAGCCGGGCGGGACGTAGGAGATCCACCAGCCGACCGCGTCCAGCAGCCGGGCGGAGGTCTCCGCGACGACGGCCAGCTTGCCGATGGTGTCGGCGGGGTGCACGGAGCGGACCACGCCGTGCTGGTCCAGAGCGGCGAGCACGGCGGTGAGCAGCTGGCCCGGATCGGCGCTGTGCGCGGCCCCGCGGAACCGCCGCCGGTCGCCGGCCCCGGCCCGGCCGCTGCCGCGGCCCCGGGCGTCGGCCCGGTGGTGCGGGTCCGCGGCGTCGGCGAGCAGCACGGTCGGGTCGGGCGAGAAGCCGGGGCCGTGACTGCGCCCGGCGACCACGGGGTGGGCGGCGCGCGCGGCCTTGGCCCGGTACTGGGCGGCGTCGGCGAGCCGGAAGAGCCGGTCGGCGGTGGTGACCGGGCCGATCGAGTCCCCGGTGGAGGCGACCCCGCAGGCGACGCCCTCGCCCTCGGCGAGCGCGAGGGCCCGCGCGCACAGCTCCTCGGCCACGGCGACCACCTCGTCCGCCTTCTGCCCCTCGACCAGCAGGCAGAACTCGTCGCCGCCGAGCCGGGCGGCGAGGCTGCCGGGCAGCTTGGCGGCGGCCAGCGACAGCTGGTGGGCGAAGCGTTCGAGCAGCCGGTCGCCCATCTCGTGGCCCAGCTGGTCGTTGACCCGCTTCAGGCCGTTGACGTCGCAGACCACCAGCGAGACGACGGTGTTGTCCCGGTTGTGCGCCTCCAGCGCGCTCTCCAGCCGGGCGTCCACCGCGCGCCGGTTGGCCAGGCCGGTGAGCGGGTCGGAGAAGGCGAGCTTGCGCAGGTCGGCGAGGCGCTCGGTCTGGGCGAGGCCGGCCGAGATCTGGGCGGCCAGCAGGGTGGCGTAGTCGGCGTCGGCCTCGGTGAACTCGGGCTCCCCGACGGTCCTGGCGAGGTACAGCTCGCCCCAGGCCTGCCCGTGCAACACGATCGGGGCGACCACGCAGCAGGCCCGTCCGCGTCGGCGCAGCGCCGCGGCGCGCTCCTGGCAGTACGCGCCGGCGGTGGGGTGCGAGTGCCCGGCGTGCGGCTCGGAGCTTTCGGCGCTCTGCAGCCAGGCGCGCGGGAGGCGGCCGGTGGTCCAGCGCTCCTCCAGATAGGTGACGATCTCGGGGAAGTCGGCCACCGGGTAGGACTCGTCCTCCGGCAGCTCCTCCTCCCCCGGCGCCAGCTCCCCGTGGTTGACCAGCACCCGCAGCCGGCCGGACTCGCGGTCCCAGACCGAGACCGCGGCCATGGTGGCGCCGAGCGCCTCGGTGGCACGGACGGCGGCCGCCCGGACGGCCTCCAGCGGGGTGAGGGCACCCGCCATGTCCTGGGCGAGCTCGACCACGGACTTCAGCCGCCCGTCGGTGGCGGCGGCCGGCGGCTGCGACCGGTCGTACTCGCAGCCGCGGTCCGTCATGATCGCCTCACTGCTCACCGGCTCGCCTCGCTCCCTGTGCCCGGCCCTGCTCGGCCCCCCAGGACGCGACCCGCCGGGGCCCGCACCCGCCGAGAAGCTGCACCCGTACGGCCGCTTGCACCAAGACTATGGCGGTTTCATTCGGTTATGCCCCGTTTGCCGGGAAGGATCCACGCGGCCGTACGGGTTTCAACCGTTCGGCCACGCCGGGCACGCACCGGCTTCACACCGCGGACACGCGCTACTCCGAACGCTGGCGCCGCGACAGCAGCCACGGCTCGACCAGGCCGAGCCCGCGCACCGGGCGGCGCCACATCGGCTGGAGGTTGAACCGGTGCCCGGCATCCGGCCCGGGCACCGGCAGGCCGGAGGCCGGGAGTCCGGCGGAGGCCGACAGCACGTCGGCGAGGCCCGGCCCGTCCGCGTCGGCGGGGGCGACGCTGCCGTTCTGCTCCAGTGCGGTGGCGAACTCGCCGTCGATCAGCACCGCGTCCTTGGGAGCGATCGAGGTGAGCCGGCTGGCCAGGTTGACCGTGGTGCCGAAGACGTCGCCCATCCGGGAGGTGACGGTGCCGAAGGCCATGCCGACCCGCAGCGCGGGGATGGAGTCGTCCTCGGCCAGCGCCTCGACCAGGGAGAGCGCGATCTCGGCGGCGGTGGCCGGGTCCTCGGAGACGTAGAGGATCTCGTCGCCGAGGGTCTTGATCACCCGGCCGCCCTGGCCGGCGATCAGGTCGGAGCAGGTGTTCTCGAAGGTCTCGACCAGCTCGCCGAGCTCCTCCTCCTCCAGCCGGCGGGAGAGCCGGGTGAAGCCGACCAGGTCGGCGAAGCCGACGGCGAGCCGGCCGCTGGTGATCTCGGTGTCCTCGGCGGCCTGCACCACCCGGCCGGTGACGGCGGCCAGCTGCCGGCGCCAGACGTAGACCAGGAACTGCTCCAGCTCCGGCAGCAGCAGCTCGACCAGCGGGTACGCCACCTCGGCACGGGTCAGGCCGGGTTCGACGGACTGGGTGAGGTTCTCCAGGAAGGTGTCCATCTGCCAGCCGGCCAGCCGGGAGGTGGTCTGCCCGGTGGACCGCGCCACCTGGATCGCCATCGACTCGCTGAGCAGGCCCGACTCCACCAGCCCGGCCAGCCGGCGCAACGCGATCACATCGCCGTCGGTGAGCGCCCGGGACTGCCCGATGTCCGGGAAGCCCATGGCCCGCCAGAAGCGGGTGGCCAGCTCCATCGGGACGTCGGCGGCGCGCGCGGCCTGGTACGGGGTGTAGCGGCGTGGTGCGTCCAGGATCAGGCGTTCCAGGTCGAGCGCGACCGTCTGGTCGTGGCCGCCCGCCGTTCCGCCGCTGCTGCCGTCCTCTGCCACCGGTCCGTCCCCGTGCGGTTGCCGCACTTGCCTCGTGTCCTGCCTGTCCGGGCGCGCCCGCCACCCGGCGGGCAGTGGCGCGCCTCACACTGCTGCCAGGTGGAATGTTCGCACGGAATCGCGCGATCCGGGGCATCCGCCCGAGTCAAGGGGAGGTGAAGAGTCCCGCCCGGCGGGTCCCGGTCGGCCGGTCCCGCTCAGCTCGGCACGGGGCGTACGTGCACGACGTCGCCCGCGCCGACCGCGCGCCGGGCGCCGTCGGGGGTGCGGACCACGAGCCGGCCGTCGCCGTCGACCGCCACCGCCTCGCCGAGCAGCTCGCGGTCACCGGGAAGGTGCACCCTGACCTCCCGGCCGAGGGTGGTGCAGCGGTCCGCGTACGCGCGTAGCAGGCCGCTGGCGTGGGGGTCGCCGGCGGCCGCCGTCCACTCCGTGTAGAGGCCGGCGAACTCACGCAGCAGCGCGCGCAACAGAGTGGCCCGGTCGGTGACGGCGGCGCCGGCCAGGACCAGCGAGGCGGCGGTGGGGACGGGCAGCTCGCTCTCCCGCAGCGAGACGTTGACGCCGAGGCCGGCGACCACCGCGCCGCCGCTCAGCTCGGTCAGGATGCCGCCGAGCTTGCGCTCCGCGCCGCCGATGCCGACCTGGAGGTCGTTGGGCCACTTCAGGCCGACCTCGACCTCGGCGACCCGGCTCAGCGTGCTGGCGGCGGCGACGCCGACCAGGATCGGCAACCAGCCGTACCGCTCGACGGGTACCTCGTCCGGGCGAAGCAGGACGGAGAGGAAGAGCCCGGAACGGGCCGGCGCCGTCCACTGCCGCTCCAGCCGCCCGCGCCCGGCGCTCTGCGCCTCGGCGACCAGCACGGCGCCCTGCGGAGCGCCCTCCTTGGCGCGCGCGGCCAGGTCACTGTTGGTCGAGCCGGTCTCGGCGACGACGTCCAGCGAGGTCCAGAACCCGCCCGGAAGCACCAGGTCGCGGCGGAGTGCCTCGGTGTCCAGCGGCGGCCGGTCCAGGTCGGTCCAGGGCGACGGCCCGGCGTGGCCGAAGCCGCGCAGTCCACTACGGCGGGGGGTCTCTGAGGTCATGGCGACGAGACTAGGTCCTGCCGGGTCGATCCGGCGGAGCAGCGCGACCGGCCGGACGGGACCCACAAGCCGTAGGCCGCCTTATCGTCCCGCAGAACGAGCGTTGACACACTGTGTCGCTGGCCATAACGGCAAACCCTGCGCGCTGGCTACGCTACTCAACGGTAGTTCGTTGCGCCGCCCTGCCCTCGTGCGCGGGCCCCCATCCTGGCCCGCGCAGTAACCCGACAGGTCGCGGCCCATGGATCAGGGAGAGCCACCGGATGACCGAGGCGCCGTACGACCCCCACACCACCGCCGGCAAGCTCGCCGACCTGCGGCGCAGGATCGACGAGGCGGTGCACTCCGGGTCCGCCAAGGCCGTGGAGAAGCAGCACGCCAAGGGCAAGCTGACGGCCCGTGAGCGCGTGGTCGAGCTGCTGGACGAGGACTCCTTCGTGGAGTTCGACGAGTTCGCCCGGCACCGCTCGACCAACTTCGGCCAGGAGAAGAACCGCCCCTACGGTGACGGCGTCGTCACCGGCTACGGCACCGTCGACGGCCGTCAGGTGGCCGTCTTCGCGCAGGACTTCACCGTCTTCGGCGGCTCGCTCGGCGAGGTCTTCGGCGAGAAGATCGTCAAGGTGATGGACTTCGCGCTGAAGACCGGCTGTCCGGTCATCGGCATCAACGACTCCGGCGGCGCCCGGATCCAGGAGGGCGTGGTCTCGCTCGGCCTGTACGGCGAGATCTTCCGCCGCAACGTGCACGCCTCCGGGGTCATCCCGCAGATCTCGCTGATCATGGGCCCCTGCGCGGGCGGCGCGGTCTACTCCCCCGCGATCACCGACTTCGTGGTGATGGCCGACCAGACCTCGCACATGTTCATCACCGGCCCGGACGTCATCAAGACCGTCACCGGCGAGGACGTCGGCATGGAGGAGCTGGGCGGCGCGCGCACCCACAACACCAAGTCCGGCAACGCGCACTACCTGGCCACCGACGAGAAGGAGGCGGTCGAGTACGTCAAGAGCCTGCTCTCGTACCTGCCCTCCAACAACCTCTCCGACCCGCCGGCCTTCCCGGAGGAGGCGGACCTCACCGTCACCGACGAGGACCTCGAACTCGACACCCTGGTGCCGGACTCGGCGAACCAGCCGTACGACATGCACAAGGTGATCGAGCACGTCCTCGACGACGGCGAGTTCCTGGAGACCCAGCCGCTGTACGCCGGCAACATCATCACCGGCTTCGGCCGGGTCGAGGGCCACCCGGTCGGCATCGTCGGCAACCAGCCGATGGACCTGGCCGGCTGCCTGGACATCGCCGCCAGCGAGAAGGCCGCCCGGTTCATCCGGACCTGCGACTCGTTCAACATCCCGGTGCTGACCTTCGTCGACGTGCCCGGCTTCCTGCCCGGCACCGAGCAGGAGTGGGACGGCATCATCCGCCGCGGCGCCAAGCTGATCTACGCGTACGCCGAGGCGACCGTCCCGCTGATCACCGTCATCACCCGCAAGGCCTTCGGCGGCGCGTACGACGTCATGGGCTCCAAGCACCTGGGCGCGGACCTCAACCTGGCCTGGCCGACCGCGCAGATCGCGGTGATGGGCGCACAGGGCGCGGTCAACATCCTGCACCGGCGGGAGCTGGCGGACGCGGACGACGTCGAGGCCAAGCGCGCCGAGCTGATCGCCTCCTACGAGGACACCCTGCTCAACCCCTACCTGGCCGCCGAGCGCGGGTACGTGGACGCGGTCATCGCGCCGAGCGAGACCCGCCGGCACATCGTCCGCGGTCTGCGGGCGCTGCGTGGCAAGCGTGAGGTGCTGCCGCCGAAGAAGCACGGAAACATCCCCCTGTAGGCCCCTCCCCCACCAGCGGCCGTCGCGAGAGGATTGAGCCATGGCCCCGATCCATGTGCTGCACGGGCAGCCGACCCCCGAGGAGCTGGCCACCGTCCTGGCGGTGGTCCACTCCCGGGCCGCCGCCGCACAGGCCGCCGAGGCGGCCCGTGCCGGTGCCGGCCCGGACTCCCCCTGGAACGACCGCGCCCGCCGGCTGCGGGGCACCCCGCGGCCCGGCGTCAACGTCTGGCGCACCTCGGGCTGGGCCGGCTAGGGCCGGCACCGGTGCGCGGAGCAGGGGAGCCGGCCGGGCCGGCTCCCCTGCTCCGCGTCCGCTCGCACGGGCACGCCCGGATTGCCCCGAAAGCTGAGTACGGATACTCAGGCGCCACCGCGTCCCCCCGGCGCACCCTGGAGGGGTGCTCTGGTCAGACCCCCGCGACGAGCCCTCCCCCGAGGCCCGGCGGGTGCAGGAGAAACTGCGCCGCGCCGGTCCTGTGCTCGCCGCCTTCCTCCTGGTGTTCGCCGTTCTCCTGATGGTCTGAACGGACGCGCGGAGGAACCCCCTACCCTGGTGGGCATGACCGACCGCCGCGCCCTCGTCCTCGCCTCCGCCTCCCCCGCCCGCCTCGGGCTGCTGCGCCAGGCGGGCCTCGACCCGCGCGTGGTGGTCAGCGGTGTCGACGAGGACGCGATCACCGCCGCCACCCCCGGCGAGCTCGCGCTCGTCCTGGCCGAGGCCAAGGCGAAGGCGGTCGCCGCCGAGCTGACCGACGGCGAGCTGGTGATCGGCTGCGACTCGGTGCTGGAGCTGGACGGCCTGGCGCTCGGCAAGCCCGCCGACGCCGCCGAGGCGCTGGCCCGCTGGCAGTCGATGCGCGGCCGCTCCGGCGTGCTGCGCACCGGGCACTGCGTGATCGACACCGTCACCGGCGAGCAGTCCTCGGCCACCGCCTCCACCACCGTGCGCTTCGGCACCCCGGACGACGCGGAGGTCGCCGCCTACATCGCCTCCGGCGAACCGCTGCACGTGGCCGGCGCCTTCACCCTGGACGGCCGCTCGGCGCCGTTCGTCGAGGGGATCGACGGCGACCCGGGCAACGTCATCGGCCTCTCGCTGCCGCTGCTGCGCACCCTCCTCGCCGGGCTGGGCGTGCGCATCACCGACCTCTGGGCCTGACTCACCCGGCCGCCGGGGCCTGCTGGGCGAGGAAGGACAGCACGTCCGGCAGCGCGCCGTCCGCGAGCAGGTCCGCGCCGTGACGGTAGCCCGGGTAGATCTTGAGCTGCTTGACCGGCGCCGCGGCGGCGGTGTGCAGCGTCCGGGCGTCCTCGGCGAACGGCGAGTCGTCCTCCTCCGCGGCGAAGAACTCCGGCACCTGCGAAGTCCGCACGGCCTTCCCGGCGTTGTCCCCGCTGTACTGTGCGGGGCCGCTGAGCGAGACCACGGCGGCGACCGGCAGCGGGGTCGGCTCGGCGGCGGCCACCAGCGAGCCGGTGCCGCCCTTGGAGGCGCCGACCAGCACCACCCTGGTGACGCCCTTGGCCCCGAGCCAGGTCAGCGCGGCCGGGAGGTCGTTCGCGGGGCTGCCCGGCACGTTGGCGGCCAGTACGGCGTACCCGGCCTTGGTGAACTCCGGCAGGTAGGGCACCCAGTCGCAGAGGGAGCCGTCGAGCTGGTGCGAGAAGACCACGGCCGTCCGGGCCGGCCCGGCGTCCGCCTGCTGGAAGTACGCCGGGCGGATGCCGGAGGAGGCCGGCAGGTCGATGCTGCCGGCCTTGGCCTGCGCCTCGGTGAGGCAGCCGTGCGTCCGGGCCGGTCCGGCCGTCGGCGAAGCACTGCCCGGCGGGGCACCACTCGGTGCCGCGGTCGTGCCCGAACTGCCACAGCCGGCGAGGACCAGTACCCCTACGGCGGCGGCCGCCACCCCCGACTTCCCCCTGAAGAGCCTCATCTGCCGCACGCTAGGAGGACGTTCCGCCTCCGTCAATGGCCCGGGACGGTCAACCGCCGCTAGTCTGACGGACGTTCGAACGGAGAGCGGGGAAGGGGACGGGCAGGTGACCGACGGTCTGCTCAACGTGGTGCTGGGGCTGGTCGCCAGCGCGCTCAGTGCCGGGCTCGGCTGGCTCGGCCAGAACCTGCGCCGAAGACGGCGGCTGGAACGCGTCCGCTCGTTCTTCGGCCTGCCGGCCGGCAGCGAGTGCCTGCTGGTGGTGAACCGGCACACCGCCTCGGCCAGTGGCAAGAGCGTCTCGCGCAACGACGTGTTCGCACTGATGGAGCTGGCCGCGCTGGTCAAGGAGTGCGGGGCCCAGGCCGACCTGGTCGGCCACGAGGACGTCCGCCAGGGGCTGGGCCACAAGGCCGAGTTCTGCCTCGGCGGCCCGTCCAGCAACGACCGGACGGAGGCGCACCTGGCCTCCTGGCTGCCCGGGGTGACCTTCAAGGACGTGGGCAGCAGCGCCCCCGAACTGTCGCTGGCGGTGGGGGGCGAGGAGTACCGGTACGAGCCCGGCTCCGCGCCCTCCGGCGGCCAGGCGTTCGTGCTGCTGGCCCGGCTGCACCCTTCACCCGACGGCCGGCCCGCCTTCCTGGTCGCAGGACAGACCGCGGTCTCCAACCACGCCGCCGTGCGCTACCTGGTCGCCAACCACCGGAGGCTCGCCCGCACGTACGGCGCGGGCGGCACCTTCGCCCTCGTCCTCAGGGTCGTCAACCCGAGGGCGTACGGCCCCGACGTGGTCGAGCTGGCCGCCGACGTGACGGCGAGGGCACTCGAAAGGAGTGCCTCCGCGGCCCCCGTGCCGTGAGTGTGGCCAAGGCCACCGCGTCGCCGTACCTCCCCGTCACCACCCGCGCGGGGCGGGCCGCGGCGGCCTCACCGGCCGCCACCTGGGACGACCCCGGCAGGGCCGCGGATCGGCCCGCCGGACGCATCACCCTCCGTGTGGGATAGTTCACAACCTTGGGCTACTCGCCGGTACTACCGAGAAATCCATAGACTCGATCAGGTTCAAGAAGGGAGCCACAGTGCGCAAGGTGCTCATCGCCAACCGCGGAGAAATCGCCGTCCGCGTCGCCCGGGCCTGCTCGGACGCCGGTATCGCCAGCGTCGCCGTCTACGCCGAGCCGGACCGGGATGCGCTGCACGTCCGCGCGGCCGACGAGGCTTACGCGCTGGGCGGCGACACCCCCGGTACCAGCTACCTCGACATCGCGAAGGTCCTCAAGGCCGCCGCCGACTCGGGAGCGGACGCCGTCCACCCCGGTTACGGCTTCCTATCGGAGAACGCCGACTTCGCCCAGGCCGTCATCGACGCGGGCCTGACCTGGATCGGCCCGCCCCCGCAGGCCATCCGCGACCTCGGTGACAAGGTCACCGCCCGGCACGTGGCGCAGCGCGCCGGCGCCCCGCTGGTGGCCGGCACGCCGGACCCGGTCTCGGGCGCCGACGAGGTCGTCACGTTCGCCCGGGAGAACGGCCTGCCGGTCGCCATCAAGGCGGCCTTCGGCGGCGGCGGCCGCGGCCTGAAGGTCGCCCGCACGCTGGAGGAGATCCCGGAGCTGTACGAGTCCGCGGTGCGCGAGGCGGTCGCCGCCTTCGGTCGCGGCGAGTGCTTCGTGGAGCGTTACCTGGACAACCCGCGGCACGTCGAGACCCAGTGCCTGGCGGACAAGCACGGCAACGTGGTGGTCGTCTCCACCCGTGACTGCTCGCTCCAGCGCCGGCACCAGAAGCTGGTCGAGGAGGCGCCCGCGCCGTTCCTGACCGCCGAGCAGAACGCCGAGCTGTACCGGGCCTCCAAGGCCATCCTGAAGGAGGCCGGCTACGTCGGCGCCGGCACCTGCGAGTTCCTGGTCTCCCAGGACGGGCTGATCTCCTTCCTGGAGGTCAACACCCGCCTCCAGGTCGAGCACCCGGTCTCCGAGGAGGTCACCGGGATCGACCTGGTCCGCGAGATGTTCCGGATCGCCGACGGCGAGGAGCTGGGCTACGACGACCCGGAGGTGCGCGGTCACTCGATCGAGTTCCGCATCAACGGTGAGGACCCGGGCCGCAACTTCCTGCCCGCCCCCGGCACCGTGACCCTGTTCGCCCCGCCGTCCGGGCCGGGTGTCCGGCTGGACGCCGGCGTGGAGACCGGCTCGGTCATCGGCCCGGCCTGGGACTCGCTGCTGGCCAAGCTGATCGTCACCGGCACCACCCGCAAGCAGGCCCTGGAGCGGGCCAGGCGCGCGCTGAACGAGTTCAAGGTGGAGGGCATGGCGACCGCCATCCCGTTCCACCAGGCGGTCGTCACCGACCCGGCGTTCGCGCCGGAGGTGCACGGCGGCGAGGGGCCGTTCAAGGTCTACACCCGGTGGATCGAGACCGAGTTCGACAACACCATCCCGGCCTTCGCGGGTGCGCCCGGCGAGGGCGAGGAGGCCGAGGGCCGGGAGACCGTCGTGGTCGAGGTCGGCGGCAAGCGGATCGAGGTCTCACTGCCGTCCTCGCTGGGCGTCTCCGCGGCTCCGGCCGCGGGTGCGGCCGGTGCGGCCAAGGCCAAGCGCCGGGTGGGCGCCAAGAAGGCCGGCTCGGCGGTCAGCGGTGACACCCTGGCCTCGCCGATGCAGGGCACCATCGTCAAGGTCGCCGTCGAGGAGGGCCAGGTCGTCGCGGAGGGCGAGCTGATCGTCGTCCTGGAGGCGATGAAGATGGAGCAGCCGCTGAACGCGCACAAGGCGGGCACCGTGGTCGGCCTCAAGGCCGAGGTCGGCGCGAGCGTCTCCAGCGGCGCCGCCCTCTGCGAGATCAAGGACTGACGAAGTCTCGTTCGCCGGACCGGTCCGTACACCCCCGTGGTGTGCGGACCGGTTCCGTTTCCGGCCGGAGCGGCCGCCGGCGCCGCCGGGCGCCGGCTACCGCACGCGCGGGATGCCGCCCAGCTCGGCGAGCCGGGCCGGCAGCGGCCCGCCGGGGCCCGCGGGGCCGCCGTGCGCGCCCGGGCGGCGCTGGCCGGGCAGCGGGGTGCCCCCGGGCGGCGGGGCGGCCCTGCGGGCCATCGGGCCGGGCTGGGTCTGGTGCACGGGACCGCTGCCGGTGCCGTGCACCGGGGCGTCCCCGGTGGGGGCGGCACCGAGCGGCGCCAGGTCGATCTGCACGCCGCAGTCGGCGAGCGCGTCCAGCTCGCGCGCGGTGGCGTCGTCGGAGGTGGCGTGCTCGTCGGTGACCAGCCGGGTGATGGTCTCGGTCGGCACGGTCTGGAACATGGTGTCCGCGCCGAGCTTGGTGTGGTCGGCGAGGACGATGACCTCGGCGGCCGACTGCACCAGAGCCCGGTCCACGCTCGCGGAGAGCATGTTCGTGGTCGACAGGCCGCGTTCGGCCGTCAGCCCGCTGCCGGAGATGAACGCCTTGGAGACCCGCAGCCCGTGCAGCGACTGCTCGGCCCCGCTGCCCACCAGGGCGTAGTTGGAGCCCCGCAGGGTGCCGCCGGTCATCACCACCTCCACCCGGTTGGCGTGCGCCAGCGCCTGGGCGACCAGCAGCGAGTTGGTGACCACCGTCAGCCCGGGCACCCGGGCCAGTCTGCGGGCCAGCTCCTGGGTGGTGGTACCGGCGCCGACCACCACGGCGTCACCCTCCTCCACCAGGCCCGCGGCGAGATCGGCGATGGCGCTCTTCTCGGCCGCGGAGAGGTGGGTCTTCTGCGGGTAGCCGGGTTCGCGGCTGAAGCCGCCGGGGAGCACCGCGCCGCCGTGCCGGCGGTCGAGGAGCCCTTCTGCCTCCAGCGCCCGTACGTCTCGGCGCACGGTCACTTCGGAGGTCTGGACGACGCGGGCCAGTTCACGGAGCGACACGGCTCCGTTGGCGCGCACCATTTCGAGGATCAACTGGCGACGTTCTGCTGCAAACACAGAACCGACGGTAACCTGCGTGACCGTCTGCTTTCAGGCGTTTGCAGCTGGTAGCCGGAATTGCTCACGCACGAGCGGCGCGTGACCGTACAATACGCGCCGTCAGCAATCCGGGACTGCGCCCGCCGTCCGGGTGACTCCCCGGGACGCGCGAAGGGCGGCCGCCGACCGGCAGCCGCCCTCAACTTCGCGTCAGGTGCTCAGTTTTCGCCCTCGGCCCGCTTCCTGATGTGGAGCTGGCGGGCGGCCTCGGCCGTCGAGCCGGAGACCGACGGATAGACGGTGAAGGCGCTGGCCACCTGTTCGACCGTCAGATTGGCGTCCACCGCGAGCGAGATCGGGTGGATCAGTTCGCTGGCGCGCGGGGCGACCACCACGCCGCCGACCACGATGCCGGTGCCCGGGCGGCAGAACAGCTTCACGAAGCCGTCCCGGATGCCCTGCATCTTGGCCCGCGGGTTGCCGCGCAGCGGCAGCTTGATCTCGACCGCGTCCATCTTGCCGCACTTCACGTCGGCGGCGGTGTAGCCGACGGTGGCGATCTCCGGGTCGGTGAAGACGTTGGAGGCCACGGTCTTCAGGTTCAGCGGCTGCACCGCGTCGCCCAGCGCGTGGTACATCGCGATCCGGCCCTGCATGGCGGCGACCGAGGCGAGCATGAAGACGCCGGTGCAGTCGCCGGCCGCGTACACGCCGGGGGCGCTGGTGCGCGAGACCCGGTCGACCTGGATCTGGCCCCAGTCGTTGAGCTTGACCCCGGCCTCCTCCAGGCCCATGTCCGCGGTGTTCGGGATCGAGCCGACCGCCATCAGGCAGTGCGTGCCCTTGATCACCGTGCCGTCGGAGAGGGTCACCTCGACGTGGTCGCCCACGCGCTTGGCGCCCTCGGCGCGGGAGCGGCTCATCACGTTCATGCCGCGGCGGCGGAAGACCTCCTCCAGCACCTCGGCGGCGTCCGGGTCCTCGCCGGGCAGCACCCGGTCGCGGCTGGAGACCAGGGTGACCTTGGAGCCGATCGCCTGGTACGCGCCGGCGAACTCGGCGCCGGTGACGCCGGAGCCGACCACGATCAGCTCGCGCGGCAGCTCGTCCAGGTCGTACACCTGGGTCCAGGTCAGGATCCGCTCGCCGTCCGGCTGGGCGTCCGGCAGCTCGCGCGGGTGGGCGCCGGTGGCGATCAGCACCGCGTCGGCGCGCAGCGACTGCACGGTGCCGTCGGGCGCGTCCACCAGCACCTCGCGGGAGCCGTCCACGGCCTGCCCGCCGGTGCCGAGCCGGCCCCGGCCGCGCAGCACGGTGACGCCGGCGCGGGTCACCGACTGGGTGATGTCGTGCGACTGCGCGATGGCCAGACGCTTCACCCGTCGGTTGACCTTGCCGAGGTCCACGCCGACCACCCTCGCCTGCTGCTCCAGCGGCGGGGTGTCGTCGGCGACGATGATGCCCAGCTCCTCGTACGAGCTGTCGAAGGTCGTCATCACCTCCGCGGTCGCGATCAGGGTCTTCGACGGCACGCAGTCCGTGAGCACCGCCGATCCGCCCAGACCGTCGCGGTCGACGACGGTCACCTCCGCGCCGAGCTGGGCGGCGACGAGCGCCGCCTCGTAGCCGCCGGGTCCGCCACCGATGATCACGATCCGAGTCACATTGCCCATTGTCCCGTACGCCGGGAGCACTGCCACGCCGGGGTCGGGGCTTCTGTGCAATCGCCCCGTGAACGTAGGCTTCCCCCCATGCCCCTTTACGCCGCGTATGCCACCAACCTCGATGCCCGGCAGATGACCCGCCGCGCGCCGCACTCCCCACTGCGCGGTACCGGGTGGCTGGACGGCTGGCGGCTCACCTTCGGTGGTGAACAGCTCGGCTGGGAGGGCTCGCTGGCCACCGTGGTCGAGGACGAGAAGGACCAGGTCTTCGTCTCGCTGTACGACGTCGCGCCGATGGACGAGGAGGGCCTCGACCGCTGGGAGGGCGTCCAGCTCGGCATCTACCGCAAGATCAAGCTGCGCGCGCACACCCTGGACGGCGACATCCCGGTCTGGACGTACGTGCTCAACGACTACGAGGGCGGCCTTCCCGCCGCCCGCTACCTCGGGCTGATCGCCGACGCCGCGGAGAGTGCCGGCGCTCCGCACGACTACGTCCTGGACCTGCGCCGCCGCCCCTGCTAGGTCGTGCCGGGCCCTGTCAGGGCGTGGCCGGGCTGCGCCAGGCGACGGCCGTGGCGGCCAGCGCCCTCACCACCGCGGCCCGCCGGGCCGCCTCGGTGCGCAGCGCGTTGGCCAGCTCGACGTGCAGCCACGGCACCGCGAGACCGGCCGCGAACCGGCCCTCGACGTTGGTGGTGCCCTCCAGCTGCCCGCACTTCTCCCGCCACGCCCGGCAGACCGCGAACCCGGCCTGCCCGAGCCCGCCGGCCGTCAGCTCGGCGGCCGGCCCGGCCTGTCCGGTGCCGCCGGAGACGACCGCGTCCTGCCCGGGCAGGCTCCCCTCGTCGAAGCCGTGCACCTGGATGCCGGGCAGCCCGCGCGCGGTGAGCGCCTCGATCACGGCGGCGAACACCGTGTCGCTGCGGTGCGCCGGGTCGGAGGAGCCGTCCGCGCCCGCCCTGCGGTGCGCCCCGGCGAGTACCAGCACCGCGCCCGGCGCGGCCCGGAAGAGCTCCACCCCGAGCCGTTCGGTACGGCTGTCGGAGACGGGGTGCGGCACCTGGACCGTCCAGTAGTCCTTCACCGAGAGGTCCAGGTAGACCCGGCCCCAGCCGCGCCCGTCCGCCGTCCCCGCCGTGTCCTCGGCGATCTCGGCCACCCGGCGCCCGCTGCCCGCCTCGGTGAACTCGTTCAGCCGGTAGCCGACCGGTGCCAGCGCGCGGCCCGCCTGCTCGGGCCGCCCGTCGAGCGCCGCCAGCACCCCGTCGGCGACGGCCCTGCGCTGGACCGCGTCCGGCACCGAGTACGGGGTGTCGGGGGCGAAGCCCGCGCTGTACGCGTCCACCCGGGCCGCCAGGTCCACCGGCTGCGGGCCGCTCGGGGCCGCCGGCCCGGCCGGGCCCACCGCCGCCGTCGTCCGGCCGGCCGAGCCGCGGGCCGCGACGGTCAGCCCGACGGCCAGCGCCGCCAGCACCAGCAGCACCGCCACCGGCAGCACCACCGAGCGCCGGGAACCCGCGCTCTTCACGGGCAGAGTCTCCATGGGGCGAGAACCTACCTTGATTGCCTCTCTTTCCATGATCCAAACCAATAGACACCGAAGCTTCTCTGGTTCGATATGGAAACGTGACAGCATTCGGTGAACCGACTCGTAAGCTCGTCAGGTTTTGACCGTGGCTTGACCACAGGTCGCGGCGAAGCTCCACGGGGGAGGCGGGCGCGCCGCCGCCCCCGAACCGATGACGAGGCCCCCGTGAGCACGGCAAGCAACCCGCCGCGACAGCACCGCTATCGCCGCCGGGCCGACATGCCGCTGCTCGGAGGCATCCGCCCGCCGATCGCCCTGCTGCTGATCCTGCTGCTGGCCGTCGCCGCGATCACCGCGCTGGCCGTCGGCGGCCTCCGCGTGGACGACACCCCGCTGGCCGTCCGCGAGTCCCACCAGTTCGCCGCCGAGGACACCGCCGCCTCGCTCCGCGCCGGACTCCACGAGAGCGCCACCGACCTGCGCCGCGCCGCCGCCCGCTACGACAGCGCACCCGCCGAGCCCGCCGCCGTCCTGACCGCGCTCGGCGAGGCGTACCAGAAGTGGCGCGGCACCGTGATCGTCCGGCCCGGCACCGGCCGGCTGCTCGCCGCCCGCGGCGAGACCGTCCCGCTGGCCGGCCTCGACCTCGCCAAGGTCACCGACACCGCGCCCGCGCCGCTGCTGGTGCCCTCCGCCGCCGGCACCCGGCTGCTGACCTTCGCCCTGGTCACCACCAAGACGGACGGCCGCGCCCTGCTCGTCGCCTCCGACAACCTGCGGCTGCCCGGCATCGCCACCCGCAAGGAGCAGACCATCCAGGTCCTCGACGCCACCGGCGCCGTCCTGGACTCCACCGGCGCCCCGCTCGCCGAGCCCGACAAGCGGCTCGTCGCCACCGCCCGGGAGCACGCCTCCCTCGCCCGCCCCGTGCCCGGCGAGAGCGCCTCCGGCAGTCTGGCCGGCAGCCCCGACGACAAGGGCGTCCGCCGGGTGGCCGGCTACGCGGCCGTCGCCCCCGCCGACGGGCACGACCCGGCCTCCCCGCTCGGTCTCACCGTGGTCTCCACCAGCACCATCGACGGCAAGCCCGGCAGCCTGCGCCACCCCGCCCTCGGCCTGGCCGCGGCCGGCGCGCTGCTGCTGGTCGCCCTGCTGCTGGCCTGGTTCCTGATCCGCACCCTCCAACGCCCGCTGCTCCGACTGTTCCTGGAAGCCCGCCGGCTGACCCGCGGCGAGCTGGACCAGCCGGTCCGCGGGCCCGGGCGCGGCGAGGCCGGCCGGATCAACCGCGCCCTGGAGGAGCTGCGGCTCCAGCTGCTCGACCCGGCCCGCCCGCCGGCCGGCCCCCCGGTGGTGAAGCGCCGCCGCCCCGGCATCGCGCTGCCGCTCGCCCTGTGCGCCGTCGTCATCCTCGGCTGGTCCGGCCCGCTGCTCCTGCTCGGCGGCTCCGACACCGAGGTCCGCGTCCCCACCCAGGTGGTGGCCGGCCAGCGGGACCGCACCGACACCGCCGCCGACCGGGTCCGCCAGGCGCTCAACGAGGGCTACGCCGACCTGCGCTCGCTCGCCCCCGCACTCGCCGACGCCTCCGTCGGCCAGGCCACGACCCTGCTCCGCGCCACGCTCACCGAGCACGACCGGTACCGCTCGCTCTACGTCCTCGGCGCAGGCGGCGAGCTGCTCGCCCAGGCCGGCGAGGCGCCGCACCGCACCGGGCCGGACGCGCTCGGCCCGAACGGCGTCCTGCTGCTCAACACGTCCGGCAAGGAGCCGCGGATCGCCGCCCGCGCGGCACTCACCGCCGCACCCGACGGGGACGACGGGGACGACAGCGGGACGGGCAGGGGCCCGGTGGTGGTCGGCGAGTTCAAGACCGACTTCCTGAGCGCCCTGCTCACCCGCCCCGGCCTCGGCCGGGTCTGGCTGGTCGACGACCGCCGGCGCGTCCTCGCCGCCAACGAGGGCTACAGCTCCTTCGGCGATCTGCCCGAGGGCCGGGCCAAGGCCGTCCTGGAGACCGCCGAGAAGGACGCCGCCGCCGACGTGGTCCGGAGCGGCGGCGACCCGTCCCTGGTCTCCGCCGCCCCGCTCGGCGGCAACGGCACCGTCGCCAAGCTCGGCTGGTCGGTGGTCACCGCCCACCCGGTGGCCTGGCTGCACCTCGACCAGAACCGGGCCGACCGGCGCGCCGTCCTGGCCGGCATGCTCGGCCTGGCCGCCGCCACGCTCTGCCTCGGCTGGCTCTTCATCGCCGTCGGCCTGCCGCTGCGCCGGCTCGCCGCGAGCGCCGAGGCGCTGGCCGCCGGGGACCGCCGCACCGTGCTCTACCCCGTCCACCACGACGAGGTCGGAGCCGTCGCCCGCAGCCTGGAGCTGATCCGCCAGGACCTCGGAGCCGTCGCCAGGCCCCGGCCCGCCGGCGGCACACCCGCCGCCGCGTCCGCCGCCGCACCCACCGCCACCCGCTGAGAAGGACCGCCCGAAGTGCTCTTCCTCTACCTCGTGCTGCTGGTGTGCTGCGCCGTCCTGCTGGTGGCGGGGATCGTCGAGCAGCGCCGGCACTTCGCCGCGTTGGAGCAGATCCCCGCCCGGGTGCTGGTCAACGGCATCCGCGGCAAGAGCTCGATCACCCGGCTCTGCGCGGGCGCGCTGCGCGGCGGCGGCCTGGTCACCGTCGCCAAGACCACCGGCACCGCGGCCCGGTTCATCCACCCCGACGCGACCGAGGAGCCGGTCTACCGCAAGTTCGGCATCGCCAACGTGGTGGAGCAGATCGGCATCGTCCGCCGCGCCGCCACCTACCGCCCGGACGCCCTGGTGATCGAGTGCATGGCGGTGATGCCGGCGCTCCAGGAGGTCAACCAGACCAAGCTGATCCGCTCCACCATCGGTGTGCTCTGCAACGTCCGCGAGGACCACCTCGCCGAGATGGGCCCGACCCTTGACGACGTCGCCCGCTCGCTCTCCCGCTCGATGCCGGTCGGCGGCGTCTGCGTCACCGCCGAGCAGGAGCGCGCGCACATCCTGCGCGAGGAGGCGGCCAGGCGGAACTGCGAGCTGATCGTGGTCGATCCGGAGTCGGTCACCGACGAGGAGCTGCGCGGCTTCAGCTGGTTCACCTTCAAGGAGAACGTGGCCATCGCCCTCGCCGTCGCCGAACTCCTCGGTGTCGAGCGGCAGACGGCGCTGCAGGGCATGTGGCAGGCACCGCCGGACCCGGGCGTCCTCTCGGTCGAGCGCTACCGCACCGAGGACGGCAAGGCGCTGCGGTTCGCCAACGTCTTCGCGGCCAACGACCCCGAGTCCACCCTGATGAACGTCCGCCAGCTGGAGGACCTCGGCGCGATCCACCGCCCGCTGAACGTGGTGATCAACTGCCGCCCGGACCGCGTCGAGCGCAACGGCCAGATGGGCCAGATCGTGCCGGACCTCGACCCGGACACCGTCTTCCTGATCGGCCACCCCACCAGGAGCGCCCGGGACGGCATCCCGGCCGGCTGGCAGGGGCGGGTGGTCGACCTCGGCGGTGACCGGCGCGACCCGGCGGCGCTCACCGCGGAGCTGCTGGCCGGGCTCGGGCCGGACTCCTCCCTGGTGGCGATCGGCAACATCCACGGCCAGGGCGAGCTGTTCCTGGAGGAGCTGGCCCGGCTGGCCCCGGACGAGGAGCCGGACGCCCCCCGGTACGAGGAGCCGGACGAGGAGCCGGCCCACCGGCCGTACGAGGAACCCGGGCCCGCGTACCGCCCGGAGCCCACCCACCGGCCGTACGACGACCCCGGGCCGGCGTACCGCCCGGAGCCCGCGTACACCGGGCCGGCGTACGCGGAACCCTCCTACCCGCAACCGCCGTACGTCCAGGCCGTGTACGTCCCCGAGCCGCTGCCCGACTCCTGGTTCGACCCGGCCCCAGCCCGCCCGCGCCAGCCCTTCCCGTACGGAGACCAGCAGTGATCCCCACCGAGCTCACCCCCGAGATCGCCGCCATCGGCATCGCGCTCGGCCTGGTCTTCTCACTCGTCTGCTACCTGACCACCAACCTCTCCCCCGGCGGCATGATCACCCCCGGCTGGCTGGCCCTCACCCTGGTCGAGGACGTCCAGCGGGTGGCGATCGTGATCGGCGTGACGGTGCTGACCTACCTCGCCACCCGGGTCGTCCAGAAGCTGGTGATCCTCTACGGCAAGCGGCTGTTCGCCGCCGTGGTGCTGACCGGCGTCCTGCTCCAGGCCACCGTGATGCTGGTCCTCCAGCGCGAGCTGCCGACCCTGTACGCCAACCAGACGCTCGGCTTCATCGTCCCCGGCCTGATCGCGTACCAGCTGGTCCGCCAGCCACGGGCCGCCACCCTGATGGCCACCAGCACGGTGACGCTCGCCAACTACGTCGTGCTCACCGCCGGTGTGCTGCTCGGCGCCCTCCCCGGTACCTGATCCCGCCCACTGGAAAGCAGCCCCATGCCCGTCACCCGGAAGTCCCTGCTCAGCGGCGGCCTCGCCGTCACCCTGCTGGCCGCCAGCGGGTACCTCACCGTCCAGCTGCGGGACCGCGGCGGGCAGCCCGGCTCGGTCGGCGGCACCGCGCCGCTGATCGCCGCCACCGTCACGCCGAGCCCGGCCGCCGCCCAGGGCACCGCCGCGGCCGGCGCCGGCTACCGGTACGAGCGGCTGGCCGGCCCGGACCGCACGGTGGTCCGTGACGCCCGCGGCGGCGTGGTCGCCACCCTGACCGACGGTGCCCGCACCGCCGTCCTGGCCGGCCCGAGCCGCACCTTCACCGAGCCCGGAACCACCACGGCCACGCTGGTCAGCGACAGCTGGGTCCGGCTGATGCCGCAGACCTGGAAGGCCGGCGCGGAGAACGAGGGCTGGTTCCGCACCTGGTTCCAGCAGTCGCTGGGCTCCACGACGGACGACGTGCTGGCGATCGCCACCCAGTACCTGGCCGGCGCACCCGAGGGCAAGGACGCCAAGGGCGTGCGGATCAAGGGTGACGCCTCGTTCGGCCCGCTCAACCCGAACGGCTCGGCCGGCAACGACCTGCGGCTGGAACAGACCGACTTCCTCGACTACCTCGGCACCGCGTACACCTTCGCCGACAAGGTCACCAAGCAGCCGGACAAGACCCGCTACGGCTCCTTCGACTGCTCCGGCTTCGTCCGGATGGTCTACGGCTACCGATCCGGCTACCCGCTGCTCAGCAAGGACGTGGCCGGCGCCGGCCTGCAGCGCACCGCCAACGGCCTGGCCCGCCTCGCCCCCGGCGTGCCGGTGCTGCCGCTGACCACCGCCCCCGGCTCGGACGCCACCCTGCGACCCGCCTCGATCGACCCGCTGCAACCCGGTGACCTGGTCTTCTTCGAGATCGACGCACGCACCGGCGCCCGGCTCGACCACACCGGCATCTACCTCGGCCTGGACACCGACGGCCACCCCCGCTACGTCTCCAGCCGGGAGGAGGCCAACGGCCCGACCTTCGGCGACAAGGGCGGCACCGCGCGGCTGGACGACAACGGCATGTACGCCAAGGGGCTGCGGAGCGCCAAACGGCTGTAGGTTGCTCCCGTCCGAGCGGGCGAAAAGGGGCCTGCGAGCTGTACTTTCACGCCATCCGGGTAACGATCCGGCACGTCGGGCCGCGATTTTCTACGCGCGTAGTCGTTTCCCGTCTATCCTCGGACGTGTGAACGCATCTCCTCAGTCGGTCGTCTCCGCCGACCCCTACGCCGCCGCCCAGGCCGCCGCTGCGCGCCTGCGCGAGCTGACCGGTGCCGAGCGCCACGACGTCGCCCTGGTGATGGGCTCCGGCTGGGTGCCGGCCGCCGACGCCCTGGGCGAGACCGTGGCGGAGTTCCCGGTCACCGACCTGCCGGGCTTCCCCGCCCCCGCCGTGGCCGGCCACGCCGGCACGATCCGCTCGGTGAAGATCGGCGACAAGCGCGCCCTGATCTTCCTGGGCCGCAACCACTACTACGAGGGCCACGGCGTGGCCACCGTGGTCCACGGCGTGCGCACCGCCGCCGCGGCGGGCTGCGGCATCATCGTGCTGACCAACGGCTGCGGCGGTCTGCGCGAGGGCTGGGTCCCCGGCCAGCCGGTCCTGATCAGCGACCACATCAACCTGACGGCGGACTCCCCGATCGTCGGCGCCAACTTCGTCGACCTGACGGACCTCTACTCCAAGCGCCTGCGCGACCTCTGCCGTGAGGTGGACTCCACCCTCGACGAGGCCGTCTACGTGCAGTTCCGCGGCCCGCACTACGAGACCCCGGCCGAGGTCAACATGGCCCGGGTGATCGGCGGCGAGCTGGTGGGCATGTCCACCACGCTGGAGGCCATCGCCGCCCGCGAGGCCGGCTCCGAGGTGCTCGGCATCTCCCTGGTCACCAACCTGGCGGCCGGCATCACCGGCGAGCCGCTCAACCACGCCGAGGTGCTGGAGGCCGGCAAGGCCTCCGCCGAGCGCATGGGCGCGCTGCTGGCGAAGGTCCTTGAGCGGATCTGACCCGGATCTGGTTCACAATCGTGAGCGACGGGGTCCGCGGGCGGCTGTGATCCGCTGATCACACCCGCCCGCGGGCCCCGTCCGCATGCGCACACCCACGACATCGCGGAACTTTCCAACGGAGCTGGCCATGACGCAGGCACCTACCACCGACCTCCTCGCCCGGGCCCGGACCTGGCTGGCCGAGGACCCCGACCCGCAGACCCGCGAGGAGCTGGCCGCGCTGCTGGCCGAGGCCGAGGGCCCGGACGCCGAGTCGGACAGCAAGATCGCCTGGTCCCAGCTGGCCGAGCGGTTCTCCGGCCGCCTCCAGTTCGGCACCGCCGGCCTGCGCGGCGAACTGGGCGCGGGCCCGATGCGGATGAACCGCGCCGTGGTGATCCGGGCCGCCGCCGGCCTGGTCGCCTACGTGAAGAAGCAGAACCTCGGCAACCTCGTCGTCATCGGCTACGACGCCCGGCACAAGTCGTACGACTTCGCCCGCGACACCGCCGCCGTGGTGGTCGGCGCCGGCCTGCGTGCCGCGCTGCTGCCGGCCGCCCTGCCCACCCCGGTGCTCGCCTTCGCCGTCCGCCACCTCGGCGCGGCCGCCGGCGTCACCGTCACGGCCAGCCACAACCCGCCGCAGGACAACGGCTACAAGGTCTACCTGGGCGACGGCTCGCAGATCGTCCCGCCGGCCGACGCCGGGATCGCCGCCGAGATCGACGCGATCGGCACGCTCGCCGAGGTCCCGCTCGCCGAGGACGGCTGGGACGTGGTCGGCGATGACGTCGTCGAGGCCTACCTGGCCCGCGCGGTCTCGATCGTGGACCCGCACAGCCCGCGCGACCTCGACGTGGTCTACACCCCGATGCACGGCGTCGGGCGCGACACCCTGGTCGCCGCCTTCCGCCGGGCCGGCTTCCCCGCGCCCACCGTCGTCGCCGAGCAGGCCGAGCCCGACCCGGACTTCCCGACCGTGGCCTTCCCCAACCCGGAGGAGCCGGGGGCGATGGACCTCGCCTTCCGGACCGCCGCGTCGGTCGGCCCGGACATCGTCATCGCCAACGACCCGGACGCCGACCGCTGCGCGGTGGCAGTCCCCGCCAACGGCAACGGCAACGCCTGGCGGATGCTCCGCGGCGACGACGTCGGCGCGCTGCTCGGCGCGGCCCTGGTCGCCAAGAAGGCCGCCGGCACCTTCGCCACCACCATCGTCTCCTCCACCCTCCTCGGCCGGATCGCCGAGGCGGCCGGCCTCGGGTACGCCGAGACGCTGACCGGCTTCAAGTGGATCGCCCGCGCCGACGGCCTGCGCTACGGCTACGAGGAGGCGCTCGGCTACTGCGTGGACCCGCAGGGCGTGCGCGACAAGGACGGCATCACCGCCGCCCTGCTCGTCGCCGAGCTGGCCGCCACCCTCAAGCAGTCCGGACGCACCCTGACCGACCTGCTGGACGACCTGGCGCTGGAGCACGGCCTGCACGCCACCGACCAGCTCTCCGTCCGCGTCCAGGACCTCTCCCTGATCGCCGACGCGATGCGGCGCCTGCGCGAGCAGCCGCCGACCGAGCTGGCCGGCCTGAAGGTGACCCAGGCGGACGACCTGACCGCCGGCTCCGCCGACCTGCCGCCCACCGACGGGCTGCGCTACTACCTGGGCGGCGAGGCCGTCCGCTCGGCCCGGATCGTGGTCCGGCCGTCCGGCACCGAGCCCAAGCTGAAGTGCTATCTGGAGGTCGTCCTCCCGGTCGCCTCGGCCGCCGACCTGGCGGACGCCCGCGAGCGCGCCGCCGAGCTGCTCGCCGCGGTCAAGCGCGACCTGGCCGCCGCCGCCGGCATCGACGCCTGACGCGCCCCGCGTACGACGAAGGGGCCCGCCGATTCGGCGGGCCCCTTCCCGTCTTCCGCCGTGGCGCTTGCCTAGGCCGCGATCACGGTGATCAGTGCGGCCAGACCGGCCAGCGTCGGCGCGATGATCCACCAGCACCAGCGGACGGTCACCGGCCCTGCGGCGTCCGGGCGGGACGCGTTCCGCTCGGCCATGTCCTGCAGCACCCCGACCACCTGGTCGGACCAGGCCCGGTTCGGGTCCGGCGCGCCCTCGACCACCGCCGGCGCCGGGCCTGCGAAGGTCGCCCCCAGCCGGGACGCGTGACGGTCCGCCCCGCCGCGCTGCTCCATCCGGCTGGCCCGCTTGCGCTGCCGCAGCGACACCGGCACCGCCCACACCTGGTACTTCTTGTCGCCGGCCAGCAGCTCCACCGAGTACCCGGCCCGCAGCGCGTCCACCGACGCCCACGGCGCCGTGATCGTCCGCAGCGGATTGCGCACCACCAGCCGCCTGTCGTTGGCCAGCACCGCCGGCCGCAGCGTGTAGGCGATCACCGGGAAGGCGAACACCGGCACGGCCGCCAGCGACACGTACGGCGTCTTCCCCGTCCCGTTCAGCGCCGCGTCCCCGATCAGCCACCCGGCCACGGCCAACAACAGCACGCCGGAGATCACGCCGGGAATGGAGCGGTACACGCGGTCGGCGTACACGGGCTCCCCATCGGAGCCGGCCGAGCCCTGGTGGGGCTTGCCGTCGGATTCGGTCATGCCGACGATTCTGCCGCATGCCCCCCACGATCTACAGGGGTGACGGGCGGGGTACATGGGGTGCCGAGGTCTCGGTCCGGCATCGAAAAGGTCCCGCCCTAGCGCGATGTTACGCGCGTAGATATGCTGGTCTGGTGACTATGTCCACTCTTGCAGCCAATGCCCCCGGCGTTGCGGGCAGCGGTCTCCAGGACGTTGCGGCGTCCGAGGCCTCGCTCCGCCGCTTTCTGCACGGCCTGCCCGGCGTCGACCAGGTCGGCCTGGAGGCGCGTGCCGCCACTCTCGGTACCCGCTCGATCAAGACCACGGCGAAGGCGAACGCCATCGACCTGGCCATCTCGATGATCGACCTGACCACGCTCGAAGGCGCGGACACGGCCGGCAAGGTGCGCGCGCTCTGCGCGAAGGGCCGGACCCCCGACCCCGCCGACCCGACCACCCCCCGCGTCGCCGCGATCTGTGTCTATCCGGACATGGTCGCCACCGCGAAGGCCGCGCTGCAGGGCACCGACATCCAGGTCGCCTCCGTCGCCACCGCCTTCCCCGCCGGGCGCGCCGCGCTCCCGGTGAAGCTGGCCGACACGGCCGACGCGGTCGCGGCCGGCGCCGACGAGATCGACATGGTGATCGACCGGGGTGCCTTCCTCTCCGGCCGCTACCTCGACGTCTTCAACGAGATCGTCGCCGTCAAGGAGGCGTGCAAGCGCCCGGACGGCACCGCCGCCCACCTCAAGGTGATCTTCGAGACCGGCGAGCTGCAGACGTACGACAACGTGCGCCGCGTCTCGTGGCTGGCGATGCTGGCCGGCGCCGACTTCATCAAGACCTCGACCGGCAAGGTCGCCGTCAACGCGACCCCGCCGGTCACCCTGCTGATGCTGGAGGCCGTCCGCGACTTCCGGGCGCAGACCGGCGTCCAGGTCGGCGTGAAGCCCGCCGGCGGCATCAAGACCACCAAGGACGCGATGAAGTACCTGGTGATGGTCAACGAGACCCTCGGCGACGACTGGCTCACCCCGCACTGGTTCCGCTTCGGCGCCTCCAGCCTGCTCAACGACCTGCTGATGCAGCGTCAGAAGCTCACCACCGGACGGTACTCCGGTCCCGACTACGTGACGGTGGACTGATCACCATGGCCAAGAAGAAGACCATCGAGGAGCCCGTGGCCCCCAAGCGCGGCGGCCTCTTCGAGTACGCGCCGGCCCCCGAGTCGCCCGCCGCCGCGGGTGACATCGCCACCTCCTACGGCCACTTCATCGGCGGCGAGTTCGTCGACTCCTCCGGCAGCGAGGCCCTGAAGACGGTCAACCCGGCCACCGAGCAGGTGCTCGCCGAGTTCGCCCAGGGCACCGACGAGGACGTCGACCGCGCGGTCGCCGCCGCCCGCAGGGCCTTCGCCGACTGGTCGGCGCTGCCGGGCAGCGAGCGCGCCAAGTACCTGTTCCGGATCGCCCGGATCATCCAGGAGCGCAGCCGCGAGCTCGCCGTGCTGGAGTCGATCGACAACGGCAAGCCGATCCGTGAGACCCGCGACGTCGACCTGCCGCTCGTCGCCGCGCACTTCTTCTACTACGCCGGCTGGGCCGACAAGCTGGACTTCGCCGGCTACGGCCCCAGCCCGAAGCCGCTCGGCGTGGCCGGCCAGGTCATCCCGTGGAACTTCCCGCTGCTGATGCTGGCGTGGAAGATCGCCCCGGCGCTGGCCACCGGTAACACGGTCGTCCTCAAGCCGGCCGAGACCACCCCGCTGACCGCGCTGCGCTTCGCCGAGATCTGCCGCCAGGCGGGCCTGCCGAAGGGCGTCGTCAACATCGTGACCGGTGACGGCCGCACCGGCGCCGCGCTCACCGCGCACCCGGACGTCAACAAGGTCGCCTTCACCGGCTCCACCCCGGTCGGCCGGGCGATCGCCAAGCAGCTGGCCGGCACCCGCAAGAAGCTCTCGCTGGAGCTCGGCGGCAAGGCCGCCAACATCGTCTTCGACGACGCGCCGATCGACCAGGCGGTCGAGGGCATCGTCAACGGCATCTTCTTCAACCAGGGCCACGTCTGCTGTGCGGGCTCGCGCCTGCTGGTCCAGGAGTCGATCCAGGACGAGCTGCTGGACGCCCTGAAGCGCCGGATGGGCACCCTGCGGGTCGGCGACCCGCTGGACAAGAACACCGACATCGGCGCCATCAACTCCGCCGAGCAGCTGGCCCGGATCACCGCGCTGACCGACGCCGGCGAGGCCGAGGGCGCCGAGCGCTGGTCGCCCGCCTGCGAGCTGCCGGGCACCGGCTTCTGGTTCAAGCCGACCATCTTCACCGGCGTCAGCCAGGCCCACCGGATCGCCCAGGAGGAGATCTTCGGCCCGGTCCTGTCGGTGCTGACCTTCCGCACCCCCGCCGAGGCGGTCGAGAAGGCCAACAACACCCCGTACGGCCTCTCCGCCGGCATCTGGACGGAGAAGGGCTCGCGGATCCTGTGGACCGCGAACCGGCTCAAGGCCGGTGTGGTCTGGGCCAACACCTTCAACAAGTTCGACCCGACCTCGCCGTTCGGCGGCTACAAGGAGTCGGGCTACGGCCGCGAGGGTGGCCGCCACGGTCTGGAGGCCTACCTCGATGTCTGATGTCGTGAGTCGTCTTGATGTCCTCAAGACCTACAAGCTGTACGTCGGCGGGAAGTTCCCGCGCTCCGAGAGCGGGCGGGTGTACGAGGTGACCGACTCCAACGGCGAGTGGCTCGCCAACGCCCCGCTGGGCACCCGCAAGGACACCCGCGACGCCGTCCTGGCCGCCCGTGCGGCGGTCAAGGGCTGGGCCGGCACCACCGCGTACAACCGCGGCCAGGTGCTCTACCGGGTCGCCGAGATGCTCCAGGGCCGGCGCGAGCAGTTCGCCGCCGAGGTGGCGCTCTCCGAGGGCATCGGCCCGAAGAAGGCCGCCGCCCTGGTGGACGCGGCGATCGACCGCTGGGTCTGGTACGCGGGCTGGACGGACAAGGTCGCCCAGATCGCGGGCGGCGCCAACCCGGTCGCGGGGCCGTACTTCAACCTCTCCACCCCGGAGCCGACCGGCGTGGTCGGGATCGTCGCCCCGCAGGCCGGCTACGGGCACTCGCTGCTCGGCCTGGTCTCGGTGATCGCCCCGGCGATCGCCACCGGCAACACCGTGGTGGTCGCGGCCGCGGCCGACGCCCCGCTGCCGGCCCTGTCGCTGGGCGAGGTGCTGGCCACCTCGGACGTCCCCGGCGGCGTGGTCAACATCATCTCCGGCCGCACCGCCGACATCGCGCCCACCCTGGCCTCGCACCAGGACGTCAACGCGCTGGACCTCACCGGGGCGATCGCCTCCGACGGTCCCGGCGCGGCGGGCGCGCTGGAGGCCGCTGCCGCGGATACCCTGAAGCGGGTGGTCCGTCCGGAGCTGGACCCGTTCGCCCAGGACTGGACCAATGCTCCCGGTACCGACCGGCTACTCTCCTTCCTGGAGACGAAGACGGTCTGGCACCCGATGGGGATCTGACCGTCCCGTCGGCCACCGAGTAACAACTCCACAAGCTGGCCGTCCCCAGGGCCCTCTCCCCCCCAGGGCCCGGACGGTCATTGGACGGACCCGCGCCTCTCCCCCCCTGGCGCGGGTCCGTCGACTTTCGTCGCCGTGCACGTCCGTCTTTCGGCGCTCCCGGCCGCCCCGCCGCCCGAGCAGACTGTGATCACACCGCACACCGAGGGGGACGCACGTGGGAGAGATCGCCGGCGAGCTGATGGCGCTGTTCGCGGACGGGTTCGTCCGCCGGCTGCACCTGGCCCGGACGCGGCGCAGGCTGGCCGCCCGCAGGACGGTCCGGATCCCCTGCTCCGCCCGGTCCCACCGGCCCGGCTGGCCCTCCGGGCGGTACGTCAACGGCAAGCTGCGGGTGACCCCGGGCGGACCGGTCGTGGTCTTCACCGTCCGCGGCGGCGCCGCCCTCGAACTGCCCGCCGGCGGGACCTTCCACGAGCCCGAGCCCGACACCTGGCACGACCAGGACTGGGCCGCCACCGCCTACCTGGCGCCCGGCGCCGAGGAGCCGGTCTTCCTCCAGGTGGACAGCGGCTACCTGCCGCTGCTGCACGCCGCGCTCACCGCGCCGGCCGCCGTGGCGGACTCGGCGGCCGAGGTCTGAACAGGGCCCGGGAAAAGGTCCGGTCCGACCGGTTTCGGCATCCGGCCCGGATGCGTCAGACTGGTGTCTCGTGAGTGACTCCCCGCTGAACCCTGTGCCGATAGCCCGCGCCCGGGTGGTCCTGCTGTCCGGGCCCTCCGGTTCGGGGAAGTCCTCGCTGGCCGAGCGCAGCGGCCTGCCGGTGCTCCAGCTCGACGACTTCTACAAGGACGGGGACGACCCCACCCTCCCGCTGCTGCCCGACGGCGCGGTCGACTGGGACTCCCCGCTCGCCTGGCACCGCGAACAGGCCGTCGCCGCCATCCGCCGCCTGCACGAGACCGGCCGCGCCGACGTCCCGGTGTACTCGATCCCGGACAACGGCCGCGTCTCCACCCGGGTCCTGGACCTGGCCGGCGCCCCCGCGTTCATCGCCGAGGGCATCTTCGCCGCCGAGATCACCTCCGACTGCGCCGCCGAGGGCGTGCTGGGCGACGCGCTCTGCCTGCGCAACGGCGCCCTCACCACCGCCTGGCGCCGCCTGCGCCGGGACGTCCGCGAGGGCCGCAAGTCGCTGCCGGTGCTGCTGCGCCGTGGCTGGCGGCTGATGCGGGCCGAGCGGTCGATCGTCGGGCGCCAGGTCGGCCTGGGCGCCCACCCGTGCACCGGTCCGGAGGCGGACCGGCGGATCCGCGCGGCGGCCTCGCGGGAGCTGTCGGCGGTCTGAGCGCCGTCCGCCGCCGCCCGGGCCGCCGGTCCGGACAGGGGCGGTACCGCTGCCGAACCGCGGCGGACACGAACGAACGACGGGCCCGGTGCGTCTCCCCCGCACCGGGCCCGTCGCCTTCCCGGACGGCCGTAGGGCTCCCCCGGCTGCGCCGCTCCCCCGAGCCGGCGCCACCAGTCCCTGACCGTCCTCACCCGTCCCCCGACGGGAGTCCTCTGTGTTCCTCCGTGCCTACGGTCGTTACGCGACCAGCTCGCCGAACGCCCGGACGGTGTCGCCCGAGTTGTTCAGCTGCTCGTCGTCGCGCAGCCGGCGCAGCGCGCGCCAGATGCTGCTCTTGACCGTGCCGACGCTGATGCCGAGCACGTCGGCGATCTCCGGGTCGGTCTTGCCCTCGTAGTACCGCAGCACCAGCATGGTCCGCTGGTTCTCCGGCAGCTTGGCCAGCGCCTGCCAGAGCACGGCGCGCAGCTCGGTGCCGCCCATCGCGTCGGTGTCGCCGGCCGTCTCCGGCAGCTCCTCGGTCGGGTACTCGCTGACCTTGCGGCGCCGCCAGGCGGAGATGTGCAGGTTGGTCATGGTGCGGCGGAGGTAGCCCCCGACCGCGGCCTTGTCGGTGATCCGGCCCCAGGCCCGGTAGGTGCTGAAGAGCGCGCTCTGCAGCAGGTCCTCGGCCTCGTAGCGGTCACCGGTGAGGTGGTACGCCGTGGCGTACAGGGAGGCGCGGCGCTCGCGCACGTACGCGGTGAACTCCTTGGTGTGGTCCTCCGCGACGGCCGGGTGCTCCCCCTGCGCGCCTCCCTGTCCCGCCTCGGTGGTGCGGGCTGCTGCGGGGTTCAGCCGCAGCAGCGTCGCACCGGCGGCCTCGCGGCCGGCCGACTCCCCCGAGTCGGCCTTCCGCAGGCCGGTTCCCCCGATCCCCCTGGTTCCCCCGTTACCCCCCAGGGCGTCCTTGCCCTCGACGCGGACGGGGAGGATCCCCCGCAGCGTGAGGGTGTTGGCGGAGTCGACCGGACTCCCCATCCGGCCGATTCCGTACAGCTCCCCCTGCCTGCCGCCGCCGCTCACCCGGCATGCAGCAGTGTTTCCACCGGTGCTGTGTGCGCACCCCCGTACGATCACGGCACCGGAGGTCTCGTCGGTCCTGACCTCGTACCGGGTCCGGTGGGTGGTCGCTGAGGAACGCGCGGTGCGGTCAGCCGGGTTGGTCCGGGCCTGAAGCATGGCGTTCATCGTGCGCCCCCTTGGTCGGTACGAGCGGTTCCTGTTGCCGCCTTCCAGCCGGCCGGTTGGCCCGCTGTCCTGCGGCGACATGGAAAATCTTGCCCGCCGGTTGTGATGGCGCTGTCCGCCGACTGTCACAGGGGTGTCACAGGGGCGGGCCTTTCGTCCCGCACTCCCATCTGCCGTCACGGACGCCGGTAGCACGCATTCCGGTTCCCGGACGGCCGACGGGTGACGGGCCGGTCCGGGCCGGGGGGTGATTCGGCGCCCCGGGTGAGCCAGAATGAGGCCGTGCCTTTCCTCCTACTGATCGAGGACGACGACGCCATCCGCACCGGCCTCGAACTCGCCCTCACCCGCCAGGGCCACAAAGTGGCCACCGCCGCCTCCGGCGAGGACGGTCTGAGGCTCTTCAAGGAGCAGCGGCCGGACCTGATCGTGCTGGACGTCATGCTGCCCGGAATCGACGGCTTCGAGGTCTGCCGCCGCATCCGCCGGACCGACCAGCTGCCGATCATCCTGCTCACCGCCCGGTCCGACGACATCGACGTGGTCGTCGGCCTGGAGTCCGGTGCGGACGACTACGTGGTCAAGCCGGTGCAGCCGCGCGTCCTGGACGCCCGGATCCGGGCCGTGCTGCGCCGCGGCGAGCGGGAGAGCTCGGACTCCTCCGCGTACGGCAGCGTGGTGATCGACCGTGCGGCGATGACCGTCACCAAGGACGGCGAGGACCTCCAGCTCACCCCGACCGAACTGCGGCTGCTGCTGGAGCTGAGCCGCCGGCCGGGGCAGGCGCTCTCCCGGCAGCAACTCCTGCGGCTGGTCTGGGAGCACGACTACCTGGGCGACTCCCGCCTGGTGGACGCGTGCGTGCAGCGACTGCGGGCCAAGGTCGAGGACGTCCCCTCGGCGCCGACGCTGATCCGCACCGTGCGCGGGGTCGGCTACCGGCTGGACCCGCCCGCGTGACCGCCTCCGCCCGCCCGCTCTCCCTGATATCCCCTCCGATCCTCTGATCCTCCGGTTCGCAACGACAGGCTCCCGTGACTGACCATCAGACGACGACCCGCCGGTTCTCCTCGGGCCCGTGGCGGCGGCTGCGCTCCCTGCGGGTGCGGCTGATCGCGGTGTTCGCCGCGGTCGCGCTGCTCACCGCCGTCTCGGCCTCCGGCATCGCCTACTGGCTCAACCGGGACGCGGTCCTCAAGCGCGCCCAGGACACCGCGCTCAACGACTTCCGGGTCTCGCTCAGCCGCAACGTCTCCGAGCTGCCGTTGAACGCCACCTGCGCCGAACTGGCCCAGCTCGCCTCCAACGTCGCCAGCTCCGGCCTCAGTTACGAGGTGGTGGTCACCGACACCGCCCACCCGGAGTGCACCGCGTCCTCGGACCCGACGCGCTACACGCTCGCCAACGTCCCGGCCAAGCTGCAGGACATCGTCGCCAAGCAGCGCGACATCACCGAGAGCAACCCGTACCCGTACCACCTGTACTGGCAGCGGCAGAACCTGGAGGGCCGGCCGTATGTCATCGGCGGCACCAGGGTGGTGCCGACCGGCCCGACCGCGTACATGTTCAAGTCGCTGGAGAACGAGCGGGCCGACCTCAACACGCTCGGCTGGTCGCTGGCCATCGCCACGCTGCTGGCGCTGATCGGCTCGGCGCTGCTCGCCCAGGCCGCGTCCGCGACGGTGCTGCGCCCGGTCAAGCGCCTCGGCGAGGCCGCCCGGCAGCTCGGCGAGGGCCACCTGGACACCCGCCTTGAGGTCGAGGGGTCGGACGAACTCGCCGACCTGGCAAGGACGTTCAACCGCACCGCGGAGTCGCTCCACGAGCAGGTCGAGGAGCTGAGCGCGCGCGAGGCACAGAGCCGGCGGTTCGTCGCCGACATGTCGCACGAACTGCGCACCCCGCTGACCGCGATGACCGCCGTCACCGACATCCTGGAGGACGAGGCCGAGTCGCTGGACCCGATGATAGAACCGGCGGTGCGGCTGGTGGTCAGCGAGACGAGGCGCCTCTCCGACCTGGTGGAGAACCTGATGGAGGTGACCCGCTTCGACGCCGGCACCGCCAAGCTGGTCGCCGACGAGGTGGACATCGCCGACCTGATCATGTCCTGCATCGACGGCCGGGCCTGGTACGACGCGGTCGAGCTGGACGCCCCGCGCGGCGTCCGGGCCGTCGTCGACCCGCGCCGGCTGGACGTCGTCTTCGCCAACCTGATCGGCAACGCCCTCAAGCACGGCGGCTCGCCGGTGCGGGTGAAGGTCCGCGAGTCGGACGACGCCATCACGGTGGAGGTCTCGGACAGCGGGCCCGGCATTCCCGAGGACGTGCTGCCGCACGTCTTCGACCGGTTCTACAAGGCCGACAAGGGGCGGGCGCGTTCGGAGGGCAGCGGGCTGGGCCTGTCGATCGCGATGGCCAACGCACAGATCCACGGGGGGACGATCACGGCCGCCAACGGGGAGGTGGGGGCGGTGTTCACACTGACGCTGCCGTTGACCCCGCCTTCCCCGCCGGCCGCCGCTTCCGAGGAGAGTGCGCAGTGAGCGCCCGTTCGTTCCGTCTTCCCGCCTGCTGCGCCGTCGGCGCGGTGCTGCTGCTCGCGCTCGCCACCGGCTGCGGGATCCGCCCGACCCCCGTGCCGGTGGACGCGGGCGCGCCGGCCAGCCGGACCGCCTGCCCGACCGCGCCGCAGATACCCACCGCGCTGCCCACGCCCTCGCCCGCCGGGCCGACGGCGCCCGCGGCTCACGCCTCGGCCAAGGCGGGCGCGAAGCCGTCGCCCTCGCCGTCCGTCGTCTCCGCCTCGCCGGCGGACAACCCGTTCAGCGCGCTGCCGACGCCGTCGGCCCCGGTGTCCGCGACCTGCCGCTGACCCTGCGGGGCCGGTTCCGGCGGCCTCGCGGGCGTGCGTCGGAATGTTCACGCCCGCCGTGGAACCGCCGCGCCACCGGCTCACGTCCTTCCCCGCGTGCAGCGAGATGGCACCAGGACACGCGACGAGCGTTCCGGCGTGCGGACCGAGACCGGGCCGGCGGCGGCCGTCCACCGTTCCCTCCGCATGGCGGGCCTCCTGGGACTCACCCTCCACATGGTGCTGGCCGGCTGGCTCGTGCTGAGACCCCTGCCGGTCGCGTGGGTCTACGACGCCAACCTGACGCCGCTGGCCTCGCTCCACTTCTCCACCGCCGGGCAGGTCCTCGGGGAACTGCTGCTGCTGGCCCCGCTCGGCGTGCTGCTCCCGCTGGCCGGCGGCCGGATCCGGGCCCCCTGGCTGCCGTCCTTCCTCCGCACCACCGGCGCCTCGGCGCTGCTGGCCACCGCGCTGGAGTTCCTCTCCTCCTGGACGCCGGGGCACGTCCTGGACGTCGACCACATCCTGTTCGCCGTCGCCGGCGTGGCCGCCACCCACCTGGCCCTGGTGCCCGCCTCCCGCTCGCTCGCTCTCCACACCACCCGCCGCCCGGCGCCCCCGCCCCCGGCGCCCCCGCGCCCGGCCCAGGCCGCACCGGCCGCCGTCTACGCGGAGACGGTCTCCTCCTCCGGCCGCTGAGGGGTCACGCCCGCCCCCGCCCCGTCCTCGGCCGCCCGGTCCTCGGCCACCCGACCACCCGGCTACCGGCCGCCCGACCTCCCGGCCGTGCGGACCCGGCCGCCGACCTCGATCAGGCCGCCGGCCCGCACCGCCGTGGCGATCTGCGAGCCGAGCCCCTGGGTGATCGTCAGGTCGCGGCCCAGCTCCGCGGTCAGCAGCAGGGCGGCGGCCCCGGTCGCCTCGTCCTCGTCGATCCCGTCGCCGCGGCCCGGGAAGGCCCGCGCCCGGACGGTGCCGGCCGACTCGTCCTGCCAGGCCCAGGCGTAGATCCACTCGCCCGGCGGCGGCACCTCCAGGGCGTCCACCTCCGCGGCCGAGCCGTACTGCAGAGTCGTCCGCGCCGGAGCCCACTCCGGGCGCGCCGCGATCCGGGTGAACTCGCCGTCGTGGCGCACGCCGACCACACCGGCGGCGGTGACCAGCCGGTCCGCGCCGAGCAGCCAGGCCGCGCCGACGCACGGGTGGCCGGCGAAGGGGAGGCGGACCCCGGGCGTGTAGATGTCGATCGCGCCGCTCCCGGCGTCGTCCACGAAGACGGTCTCGCTGAAGCCGAGTTCGCGCGCGAACGCCAGCCGGTCCGCCTCGCCGGGGACGGCGGCGCCGTCGCGGACCACGCCGAGTTCGTTGCCGTGCGCGCCGTCGGGGCCGCAAAAGACACGAAGGACCTCATAGTCAGTCATCCGCCCACCCAACCACGGGTGTGGTGGGGATTCAGCAATGACTCCGTGACGAAAAGGCGGGGACGGATGTCGGCGCGTTCCAGTACTGTGCGCACTCGTCCCCATCAGCAGTTCTTCCTCACTCCCCACAGGAATGCCTCAGTGAATCTCGACTTCAGCGCCGAGCCCCTCTTCTCCTGGTACGTCGTCCTGCTGGCGATCAGCGGCATCGCGATGGTCGTCCTCGGCGCCATCAACCTCGGTGGCGGCCTGAGCGGCGGCTGGCGCGTCATCAACGTGCTGGCCGGTATGGCGTTCGCCGGCTACGCGTACTATCTGGCGTTCGTCTTCGAGGGCGGCGAGTACCGCATGTTCTTCCAGGCGTTCATCCTGCCGCTGCTGCTGATAGCCAACGCGGTGAAGGCGCTGCTGGCCCGCAGCGCGCCGGCCCCGCAGCCGGTCCCGACCGCGCCGTACAACCCGAACATGGCGTACAACCCCAACGCGCAGTACGACCCGAACGCCCCGCAGCAGCCCGACGCCCAGTACAACCCGTACGCCCAGTCGGCGCCCGTCCCGCCGCAGGGTGCCCCTGCCGCCCCGGTCGCCCAGCCCGGACAGCCCCAGGCCCCGCAGTACCCCCAGGCCCCGCAGTACCCCCAGGCGCCGCAGGCCCCGCAGGCCCCGCAGTACCCGGCCGGCTGACCTGCCCCGTCAGGGCGGGGAGTCCCCGCCACGCCGCCGGGCGCGGTGTCCCGCGGAGGCGCTCCGGCCGTTGCGCCGGGGCCGCGGCACGAAGCCGCGGCCCGCGGATCAGGGCGTGAGCCGGTGCAGGTCGCGGGGGAAGAGCGTGGTGCGGCGGACGTTGTCCGCTCCCGTCAGCCGTGCCGTCCACCGCTCCAGCTGAAGCCGTTCCCGCGCAGGTGGCGGGCCCACCGGCTCCCCCTCCGGCCGGGCGGGCCTCCGGGGTGCCCCCGAGGAGAACCCCTAGAACGGGTACTCCCTCCCGGTGAGGAACACCGGGGTCGGGATCGTCGTCCGGTGTGAGGATTCGGCGGCGGGCGGGGCGGAGCATGGAAGTACGCCGACCGGAGGGACCGGACCAGGCGCGAAGACCACGGAGTACGTCATGAGCCGCCTCGCCCGCCCCCGTCACAACCGCGTCATCGCCGGCGTCTGCGCCGGGATCGCCGAGCGCTTCGGCCTGACGCCCTGGACCGTCCGGATCATCTTCCTGGCCTCCTGCCTGCTGCCCGGCCCGCAGTTCCTGATCTATCTGGCGCTCTGGCTGGTGCTGCCCCAGGAGCCGTGAACCGGCGCCCGGAACGCCGAACGGGCCGTCCGCCCCGGGATCACCGGGTGCGCGGACGGCCCGTTCGGCCTGCGGGAGCGTCAGCCGCCGAGGCCGGGCAGCGGGAGGGCCTGGGTCAGCCCGCCGATCGGGGTCTTGTCCAGGCCCGGGACGCTCGGCACACCGGCGCGGGTGGCGGCGTCGCCGGCCGGGGCGGCGGCCTGGCCGGCGCTCGGGCTAAGGGTGCCGAGGGTGCCGGCGACCTTGTCACCGCCGGGCAGCTTGCTCGCGGTGTCGACGACGGCGCCGGTGACGGCGGGGTTGCTCACCGCGCCGGTGGGAAGCCCGAGGCCGCCGGCGGCGGCGGGGTCGGCGGACGCGCTGCCGACGCCGACCGCCGCGATGGCGATGCCGAGCACGGCGGTGCCGGCGGCCTTGAGACTGGCCTGCTTCATGTTCGTCCCCTTGGATCCTCGTCGGTGGCCGACATTCACGGCAGGCGGCGGGTTCCGCCGCCACGGCCGGTCGGCGATGACTGGCACACCGTAGTGATTGGATCGCACGAGGATCAAAGGCGGTTAACCCACACGAGCGGTAAGTCAGATGAACGCCAACGCCCTTACGGGACAAAGGCGTTCATCCGACCCCATCGCACGCTCTCAGGCGCCGGCGCTGAACAGCCACTCGGCCTTGAGTTCGGCGTAGCCCGGCTTGATCACGTCGTTGATCATCGCCAGCCGCTCGTCGAACGGCAGGAACGCCGACTTCATCGCGTTCACCGTGAACCACTCCATGTCGCCCAGCGTGTAGCCGAACGCCTCCACCAGGTGCCCGAATTCGAGGCTCATGCTGGTGCCGCTCATCAGCCGGTTGTCGGTGTTGACCGTCACCCGGAACTTCAGCCGGCTGAGCAGCCCGATCGGGTGCTCGGCGTACGAGGTGGCCGCCGCGGTCTGGAGGTTGGAGGTCGGGCACATCTCCAGCGGGATGCGCTTGTCGCGCACGTACGCGGCCAGCCGGCCGAGCTCGACGCTGCCGTCCTCGTTCACCGTGATGTCGTCGACGATGCGGACACCGTGGCCGAGCCGGTCGGCGCCGCAGCACTGCAGGGCCTCCCAGATCGACGGCAGGCCGAACGCCTCGCCCGCGTGGATCGTGAAGTGGTTGTTCTCGCCCTTGAGGTAGTCGAAGGCGGCCTGGTGGCGGGTGGGAGGGTAGCCCGCCTCGGCGCCGGCGATGTCGAAGCCGACGACGCCCTGGTCGCGGTGGCGGTTGGCCAGCTCGGCGATCTCCTGCGAGCGCGCGGCGTGGCGCATCGCGGTGATCAGGGTGCCGATCCGGATGCGGTGGCCGGCGGCGCGGGCGTTGGCCTCGCCGAGGCGGAAGCCCTCCTGGACGGCCTCGACGACCTCGTCGAGGGTGAGGCCGGCCTCCAGGTGCTGCTCGGGGGCGTAGCGGACCTCGGCGTAGACGACGCCGTCGGCGGCCAGGTCCTCGGCGCAGTCGGCGGCGACCTTGATCAGGGCCTCGCGGGTCTGCATGACGGCGCAGGTGTGCGCGAAGGTCTCCAGGTAGCGGACCAGCGAGCCGGAGTCGGCGGCCTCGCGGAACCACTCACCGAGTGCCTTCGGGTCCGTGGTGGGCAGGCCCTCGTAGCCGACCGCGGCGGCCAGCTCGACGATGGTCTCGGGCCGGAGCCCGCCGTCGAGGTGGTCGTGCAGGAGCACCTTCGGGGCGCGGGCGATCTGGTCGGGCGTGGGGATCCGGGGGCCGGTGCCCACGGTGGTGACGGGGATCTGGTTCTCCATTGCGGGAGTGTAGCTCCTACGCGCGTAGACTGGCCACACCCCACACGGCCGGTTCGGCCAATGTGCACCCTGAATTCCACCGAAGGGGCGAGCCGCGCCGCACCGACCTCGCAGGCCGAGCCGTCCGGCCCTCGTGAACCACGCCGTCCGGCCCCGTCCGCGACGCCGCCCAACGCTCGGGCGTGTTGCCGCACCCGGCCCTCGGACGTGCTGCAGCAACCGACCCTCGGACGTGCTGCAGCAACCGACCCTCAGTCGTGCTGCAGCAACCGACCGCGCCGGGACAGCACGAAGTCCCGGAACGCCGCCACCGGCGGGGTCATCGGCCGGCCCGCCGCCCACGCCAGGCCGATCGCCCGCCTGGTCCGCGGCGCCGTCACCTCCAGCTCCACCACCCCGGGCCGCGGCACCAGCGCGGGCGGCAGCAGCGCCACCCCCAGCCCGGCCGCGACCAGCCCCCGCAGCGTCTCCGCCTCCTCCCCCTCGAACGCGATCCGCGGCACGAAGCCGGCCTCCGCGCAGAACCCGTCGGTGATCGCCCGCAGCCCGTACCCGCGCTCCAGCCCGACGAAGGGGTCGTCCGCCACCTCCGCCAGCCGGATCCGCCGCCGCCCGGCCAGCCGGTGGTCGGCCGGAACCACCAGGTGCAGCCGCTGCTCGTCCAGCGGGCGGGCCACCAGCGCCGGATCGTCGTCCGGCACCGGGGCGACCAGGCAGAGGTCCAGCTCACCGGCGCGCAGCCGCTCCAGCATCGCGCCGACGTAGTCCTGCACCAGCTGGAACCGCACCTGCGGGTGCGCCGCCCGGAAGCCCCGCAGCAGCGCCGGCACCGCGTCCGTCCCCATCGTGTGCAGAAAGCCGAACGCCACCCGCCCGGCCGCCGGGTCCGCCTCCGCCCGGGCCGCCTCGGCGCCGCGCTCGACCTCGGCCAGCGCCCGCTCCACCGAGGCCAGCAGCAGTCGGCCGGCCCGCGTCAGCCGGACCGTCCGCCCCTGACGGGCCAGCAGGTCCACGCCCAGCTCGGCCTCCAGCCGGGCCACCGCCCGGGACAGCGTCGGCTGCGGCATGCCCAGCACCGCGGCCGCCTGCGTCACGTGCTCCAGCCTGGCCACCGCCGCGAACTGGGCCAGCCGGGGCGCCAGTTGGACGGCCGGCAGCTCCGAGCCCAGCTCGGCCAGCCGGTGCGGGAGCTCGAACCCCTCGGCACCGCCCGTTCCCTCCGTCACTGTTCCCCACCCTCACCGCGACGACCTCTGCTCATACCCTGACGCATGCATTATCGACGGATCATGCATTGGACGCATCAGCGGCGGCGGTCCTAACGTCGACGTCATGCAGCCCTCCAGTACCGGGGCATCCGTGGCCACTCCGGATGCCCTCGCCCAGCCGTCCCCACTCCCCGCCGGCGCCGACGGCCGCCACCGCGACGACCGCCACCGCCCCGGGCAGCGCGCCTTCCGCCGCGCCAACCTCGCGCTCTTCGCCGCCGGTATCGCGACCTTCGTCCTCCTCTACTCCACCCAGGGCCTGCTGCCGGTCCTCTCGGCCGACCTCGACCTCACCCCCGGCCAGGCCAGCTGGACGGCCTCCGCCGCCACTCTCGGCCTCGCCCTCGCCCTGCTGCCGGCCAGCGCGCTCTCCGACCGGTACGGGCGCACCGCGGTCATGACGGCCTCCACGCTCGCCGCCTCCGCCCTCGCGCTGGCCCTGCCGTTCGCCCCGGACCTCACCACCCTGGTCGTCCTCCGCGTCCTCCAGGGCGCCGCACTCGCCGGGCTGCCCGCCACCGCGATGGCCTACCTCGCCGAGGAGGTCCACCCCAGCGCGCTCGCCTCCGCGATGGGCCTGTACGTCGCGGGCAACAGCATCGGCGGCATGGGCGGCCGGCTGGTCTCCGGCTGGGTGGCCGCCGGCTTCGGCTGGCGCTGGGGCCTCGCCGCCTCCGCCGCGCTCGCCCTGCTCGCCGCGCTGGCCTTCCGGCTGCTGATCCCCGCCGCCCGCCACTTCACCCCGGCCCCGGTGGACGCCCGCGCCCTCGCCCGCACGGTCGGCCGCCACCTGAGCAACCCGCTGCTGGTCCGGCTGTACGCGCTCGGGCTGCTCTTCATGGCCGTGTTCGGCGCGGTCTACAACACCGTCGGCTACCGCCTGATCTCCGCGCCGTTCCACCTGCCGGAGTCGGTCGCCGCCTCGATCTTCGTGGTCTACCTGGTCGGCACCGGTACCTCGGCCGCCGCCGGCCGCCTCTCCGGGCGCCTCGGCCGCCGCGGCGCCCTCTACGTCTCCATCGGCGTGACCGCCGCCGGTCTGCTGCTCTCCCTGGCCGGCTCGCTGCCCTGCGCCCTGCTCGGCCTGGTCCTGATCACCGCCGGCTTCTTCGCCGGCCACGCCACCGCCTCCTCGGCGGTCGGCCGCACCGCCACCGAGGGCCGCGCCCAGGCCTCCGCGCTCTACCTGATCGCCTACTACCTGGGCAACAGCCTGGGCGGGACGGTCGGCGCCGACGCCTACCACTCCACCGGCTGGCCCGGCGCGGCCGCCGTCGGCCTCACCGCCATGACCCTCGCCGCGGGCGTCACCCTCTACGCCACCCGGCAGGCCCACACCGCCCGCCGCAGCGTCCGGGCCGTCCACTGACGGCATCTCACGGCGGATACCTGACGCACGGTGTCAGGTATCCGCCGTAGTTTTCCCCTCGTCCCGCCAGACCGACCAGAGGAACCCGACATGGCCACCTTCGTCCTCGTCCCCGGCATGCTGCACGGCGCCTGGTGGTACCGGCCCCTCACCGACGGGCTGCGGGCGGCCGGGCACGACGTCTACCCCCTGACGCTGACCGGGGTGAGCGAGCGCGGGCACCTGAACAACGCGGCGGTCAACCTGGACACCCACATCCAGGACGTGCTGGCGACGCTGGAGGCCGAGCAGCTGACCGACGTGGTGCTGGTCGGGCACAGCTACGGCGGGATGGTCCTCTCCGGGGTGGCCGACCGGGCGCCGGAGCGGATCGGGGCGCTGGTGTACGCGGACGCCTTCGTGCCGCGCAGCGGCGAGTCGGCCTACCGGATCGTCAACGAGGTCTGGAAGCAGCGCTACCTGGCCGGCGCCGCGGCGGGCAACGGCTCCACCGTGGTCGGCCTGAGCCCCTTCCTCGACCCGCGTGCCACCGTCCACCCGCTGGCCAGCCTGTTCCAGCCGGTCACCCTCACCGGCGCGGCCGAGAGCGTCACCCGCCGCGTCTACATCCACGCAGAGCGCTTCGAGGACACCCCGTTCCTGGAGACCGTCGACCGTGTCCGCGACGACCCGGCGTGGAGCGTGCACACCCTCCCGGTCGGCCACGACCTGATCCGCGAGGCCCCCGAGGAGTTCCTCAAGATCGCCCTCGCCGCGGCCGGATGACGAGCACCCCGGCGGTCGGCGGCCGCCGATACACTCCGGAACATGAGCATCGATCCTGCTGTGTACGCCCGGTTGCGTGAGATCGCGGATCAGCTGCCGCAGGTGCCGGGGATAGGGAAGATCGAGATCGCCGACGGCGAGATCGTCATGATGATGTCGCCCGTCAAACGACACGAGCTAGCGGTGCTGCGGATCGCCCGGCAGCTCAACGCCCAGCTCCCGCACACGCACCCCGGGTATGTCGCCCACCCCGGCGCCGACTTGGAGGACATCGGGCTCGGTCGGCTGCGCAACCCGGATCTGATGGTGTTCCCCGAAGCGGTCCTCGACGACGACGAAGCCGCAATCCTCCCCCATGAGGTGCTTCTGGTCGTCGAGATCGTCTCCAAGTCCAACCCCGAGAACGACTACCGCGACAAGGTCCGCGACTACGCGGCCATGGGTATCCCGCTCTACCTGCTCGTGGACCCACGCAAGGGCACCGGCATCATCCACGACGAACCCGGCTACGCCCGCCGCAAGGAGTTCGTCTTCGGCGACACGATCGCCGTCGGCGCCTGGACCCTCGACACCAGCGTCCTGCGCACGTACGCCTGACCGGCCGTACGTGCGCAGGACGGATGATCAGGCGATCCGGTCCAGCACGATCGGGTTCGGGGTGAACGCCGTACCGGCCGGGGAGACCTCGATGCCGCCGGTGAGGGCCTCGATGGCGTAGTCGTAGCGCTCGGGGGTGTCGGTGTGCAGGGTCAGCAGGGGCTGGCCCGCCACCACGGTGTCGCCGGGCTTGGCGTGCATCTCGACGCCGGCGCCGGCCTGCACCGGGTCCTCCTTGCGGGCGCGGCCGGCGCCGAGGCGCCAGGCGCACACGCCGACGGCGTACGCGTCCAGCGTGGTGAGGACGCCCGAGGCCGGGGCGGGGATGACGTGCTGCTCGCGGGCGACCGGCAGCGGGGCGTCGACGTCGCCGCCCTGGGCGGCGATCATGCGGCGCCAGTGGTCCATCGCGGAGCCGTCGCGCAGGGCGTCGGCCGGGTCCTTGCCGTGCACGCCGGCCGCGGCGAGCATCTCGCGGGCCAGGGCGAGGGTCAGCTCGACGACGTCGGCGGGGCCGCCGCCGGCCAGCACCTCGACGGACTCGCGGACCTCCAGCGCGTTGCCCGCGGTGAGGCCGAGCGGGGTGGACATGTCGGTGAGCAGGGCGACGGTGTTGACGCCGGCCGAGGTGCCGAGGCCGACCATGGTGCGGGCCAGCTCGCGGGCGTTGTCCAGGTTCTTCATGAAGGCGCCGGAGCCGACCTTGACGTCCAGGACCAGCGCGCCGGTGCCCTCGGCGATCTTCTTGGACATGATCGAGGAGGCGATCAGCGGGATCGCCTCGACCGTGCCGGTGACGTCGCGCAGCGCGTACAGCTTCTTGTCGGCGGGGGCGAGGCCGTCGCCGGCCGCACAGATCACCGCGCCGGTGTCGTGCAGCACCTGGAGCATCTCCTCGTTGGAGAGCAGGGCGCGCCAGCCGGGGATGGACTCCAGCTTGTCGAGGGTGCCGCCGGTGTGGCCGAGGCCGCGGCCGGAGAGCTGCGGGACGGACGCGCCGCAGGCGGCGACGAGCGGGGCGAGCGGCAGGGTGATCTTGTCGCCGACGCCGCCGGTGGAGTGCTTGTCACTGGTGGGCTGGGCCAGCGAGGAGAAGTCCATCCGGACGCCGGAGCGGATCATCGCGTCGGTCCAGCGGCTGATCTCGCGCAGGTTCATGCCGTTGAGCAGGATGGCCATGGCCAGGGCGGACATCTGCTCGTCGGCGACGTCGCCGCGGGTGTAGGCGTCGATGACCCAGTCGATCTGAGCGTCGCTCAGCTCTCCGCGGTCGCGCTTGGTCCTGATGACGGAGATGGCGTCCATGGCTGCTCCATTGCTACCGGAGGGGTTCGAAAGAGCTTCGGGAAGCTCTGGAAAGCTGTGAAAAGCGAAGAGTGTCGGGGGGGGGGGGGGGGGGGGGGGGGGGGGGGGCGCGCCCCCGGGGCCCCCCCCCCCCCCCCCCGGCGGCCCCCCCCCCCCCCCCCCCCGCCCCGCCCGCCCCCCCCCCCCCCCCCCCCCCCCCCCCCCCCCCCCCCCCCCCCCCCCCCCCCCCCCCCCCCCCGACACTCTACGCGCGTAACAAAGGCAAAGACTAGAGCCGCTCCGGCCCGAACGCGTCGGGCAGGACCTCGCTCATCGGCTTCACGCCGGACGGCAGCTCGATCAGCAGCTCCGGCCCGCCGTGCTCGTACAGCAGCTGGCGGCAGCGCCCGCACGGCATCAGCAGTCGGCCGTCCCCGTCCACACAGGTGAACGCGGTCAGCCGCCCGCCGCCGCTCGCGTACAGCGCGGAGACCAGGCCGCACTCGGCGCAGAGGCCGAGCCCGTACGAGGCGTTCTCCACGTTGCAGCCGGTGACCACCCGGCCGTCGGCCACCAGGGCGGCCGCGCCCACCGGGAACTTGCTGTAAGGGGCGTAGGCGTGGGTCATCGCCTCCCGCGCCGCCGCGCGCAGCGCCTCCCAGTCGACCTCCGGGGCCGCGGACGTCACTTGCCCTGACCCTTGCGGTAGATCTGGCCGTCGGCCTTCGGCGGCCGCAGCCGCTGCGAGGCCAGCGAGAGCACCACCAGGGTGATCACGTACGGCGTGGCCACGATCAGCGGACGCTGCACCTCGTCGGTGGTCGCGTACCAGACGAAGAGGCCGCCGGAGACCACGAAGGTGATGACCGCGGAGGTCAGCTTCCGGCGGTAGACGTTCCAGAGCGCCAGCAGGAGCATCGCGATCGCGACGACCAGGATCAGCACGTGCACCGACCCCGGGTCGCGCAGCTGGAGGCTGTCGGTGAAGCCGAACAGGCCGGCGCCCATGGCGAGGCCGCCGGGCATCCAGTTGCCGAAGATCATCGCCGCGAGGCCGATGAAGCCTCGGCCGTTGGTCTGGCCGTCCTTGTAGAAGTGCGCCGCGACCAGCGAGAGGTACGCGCCGCCGAGGCCCGCGAAGGCGCCGGAGGCGATGACCGCGAGGTACTTGTACTTGTAGACGTTGACGCCCAGCGACTCGGCCGCTGTCGGGTTCTCACCGCAGGAGCGCAGGCGCAGACCGAACACGGTGCGCCAGAGGGCGAAGTAGCTGACCACGATCAGCGCGCCGGCCAGCACCACGACGACCGAGATGTTGGTGACCAGACCGCCGAGCACGCCGGCCACGTCGGAGACCAGGAACCAGTGGTGGCCCTCGATGTCCTTCAGACCGGAGGAGAGGCCGGGGATGGTGATGTACGGCAGCGGATCGGCCGGCGGGGACTGGTTCGCGCCGGCACCGACGGAGATGTAGTCCTTGTAGTAGATCCGGTTGACGTACGCGCAGATACCGGGGATCAGCAGGTTGACGCCGACACCGGAGACGATGTGGTCGACGCCGAAGGTCACGGTGATGACGGCGTGCAGCAGACCGCCGAGCGCGCCGCCGATCATGCCGGCCACCAGGCCGAACCAGGGGTTGACCAGGTAGCCGCCCCAGGCGCCGCAGAAGGTGCCGGCGACCATCATGCCTTCGAGGCCGATGTTGACCACGCCGGCCCGCTCGGACCAGAGACCACCCAGACCGGCCATGCCGATCGGCACGGCGGCGCTGAGCGCGGCGGTGACCTGTCCGGAGGAGGTCAGCGAGTGGTTGCCGGTGGCCATGCCCACGGCGGAGAACAGCACCAGGGCGCCCGCGATCAGCAGCAGCACCACCGGCCAGGACAACTTGCGCTTCTTCGCGGGAGCGCCCTGCGCCTTCGCGCGGGCAGCGGTGGCCGTGCTCATGCGGACACCTCCTTCTTGACGTTGGCCGCGGCCTGGGCGGCGAGTTCGGCGCCCACCTTCTGCTGCTGGCGCTTGAGGCCGTAGCGGCGCACCAGCTCGTAGGCGACGACGACGCAGATGACGATGGTGCCCTGCATGACCGGGACGATCTCGAACGGGAAGCCGCCCTGGAGCGGCAGCTGCGAGCCGGTGGCGTCCAGGAAGGCGAACAGCAGGGCGGCGAAGGCCATGCCGATCGGGCTGTTGCGGCCCAGCAGGGCGACCGAGATGCCGAGGAAGCCGAGGCCGCCCTGGAAGCTCTGGCCGAAGTTGTACGAGTTCTGCAGCAGCTCGGGCAGGCCGATCAGGCCGGCCAGCCCACCGGAGACCACCATCGAGGTGACGACCATGCGCTTGACGTTCACGCCGGACGCGGTGGCCGCGGTCTCCGAGCGGCCGGTGGCGCGCAGGTCGAAGCCGAAGCGGGTGCGGGTCAGGGTGAACTGGAAGGCCACGCCGACCAGGATCGCGATGAAGAGGAAGCCGTAGAGCGGCCCGCCATCGGTGTTGATCGAGAAGAAGTGGCTGGACTCCGAGACCGGGGCGGTCTGGATCGAGTTACTGGTGCCGCTCTTCTCCGGCGCGAAGATGCCGGGGACGAGCAGCAGACCCACGATGGCGACCGCGATGGCGTTCAGCATGATGGTCGAGATGACCTCGCTGACGCCGCGGAAGACCTTCAGCAGACCGGCGATGCTCGCGTACAGGCCACCGACCAGCATGGCGGTGATCAGCAGCAGCGGGATCTGGATGAACGACGGCAGGTCGAGCCGGCTGCCGACGAACGCCGCGAACAGTGCCGCGACCTTGTACTGGCCCTCGACACCGATGTTGAAGAGGTTCATCCGGAAGCCGAAGGCGGCGGCCGCGGCGGCCAGGTAGTACGTGGTGGACCGGTTGAGGATGGCCACCTGACCGTCCGACTTGGTGGCGTACGTGATCATCACGTTCCAGGCGTCGAACGGGTTCTTGCCCGAGGTCGCCAGGAGCACCGAACAGATCGCGACGGAGAGCAGCACGGCGAGCACCGGAGCTGCGAGGGCGAGCACGATCTTCTCGCCGTCGAACCGCTGCGCGAAGGTGCGCTTGGCGGCGGGGTTGGGACTGGTCATGTGGCTACTCCCCCGCCTGCGGGTCGGCGGTGTCGGTGGGGGTGTCGGACGGAGTGCCGTCCTCGGCTGCGGCAGCCTCGGTGCCCTCCGCGCTGAGCGCGTGGAACTGGTCCACCGCATCGGCGTCGGACTCGATGTGGCCGCGGGCCGCACCGGTCATCGCGGTACCCAGGTCCTCGGCGGTGACGGTGGCCGGGTCGGCGTCGGCGACCAGACGGCCGCGGTAGATCACCCGGATGGTGTCGGAGAGGCCGATCAGCTCGTCCAGGTCGGCCGAGATCAGCAGGACGGCCAGGCCGGCCCGCTGGGCGACCCGGATGTGCTCCCAGATCTGCGCCTGCGCGCCGACGTCCACACCACGGGTGGGGTGGGCGGCGATCAGCAGCTTGGGGTCATGGCTCATCTCGCGGCCGATGATCAGCTTCTGCTGGTTGCCGCCGGAGAGCGACGCCGCGGTGACCTCGATGCCGGGGGTGCGGACGTCGAACTCCTCGACGATCCGCTGGGTGTCCTTGCGGGCACCGGCCGGGTCGAGCAGCACGCCCTTGGAGTTCGGGGTCTCGGTGACGTGGCCGAGGATCCGGTTCTCCCAGAGCGGGGCCTCCAGCAGCAGGCCGTGCCGGTGGCGGTCCTCGGGGATGTAGCCGATGCCGGCCTCGCGGCGGGCCCGGGTGAGCGAGCCGGAGAGGTCCTTGCCGTCCAGGGTGATCGTCCCGCCGTCCAGCGGGAGCATGCCCATGATGGCCTCGACCAGTTCGGCCTGGCCGTTGCCCTCGACGCCGGCGATGCCGAGGATCTCGCCCTTGTGGATGCGCAGCGAGATGTCGTCCAGCACCACGCGCTCGATGCCCTCGGCGTCGGTCTTGGCGATCCGCAGGGCCTCGACGTCGAGCATCGCGTCGGTGGTGACGGTGGACTCGCGGCTCTCCGGGGAGGGCAGCTCGGCGCCGACCATCATCTCGGCGAGCTGGCGCGCGGTGACGTTGCCCGGGTCGGCGTCGCCGACCGTGGTGCCGCGCCGGATGACGCTGATCGCGTCCGCCACCGAGAGCACCTCGTGCAGCTTGTGCGAGATGAAGATGACGGTGACGCCCTCGGCCTTGAGCTCCCGCAGGTTGTCGAAGAGCGCGTCGACCTCCTGCGGGACCAGCACGGCGGTGGGCTCGTCGAGGATCAGGATCTTGGCGCCGCGGTAGAGCACCTTGAGGATCTCGACGCGCTGGCGGTCGGCGACGCCGAGGTCCTCGACCAGGACGTCCGGGCGCACGCCCAGCCCGTACTGGTCGGAGATCTCCTTGATCTTCGCCTTCGCCTTGGCACCGATGCCGTGGAGCTTCTCGCCGCCGAGGACGACGTTCTCCCAGACGGTGAGGTTGTCGGCGAGCATGAAGTGCTGGTGCACCATGCCGATGCCGCGCGCGATCGCGTCACCCGGGGTGTTGAACTCGCACAGTTCGCCGTTGATCGCGATGGTGCCCTCGTCCGGCTTCTGCATGCCGTAGAGGATCTTCATCAGCGTCGACTTGCCGGCGCCGTTCTCACCCATGAGGGCGTGCACGGTGCCGGTGCGGACGGTGAGGTTGATGTCGTGGTTGGCCACGACGCCGGGGAAGCGCTTGGTGATGCCGCGCAGTTCGACGGCCGGTGTCGCCGTCCCCGCGCTGGGGGTACCGCCCTTGCTGAGGGCGGGGTCGGATGCGGTGATGGCGATCTCCTGGTGGTCTGGAGGCGCGTCGTTGCGCTGGAGGGCCAAGAAAAAACGGTGAGGTACAGGACGGGGCCCGGGGGTGCGCACTGAGCGCACCCTGCCGGGCCCCTCCCTGATGCTGTGTCAATCATTGCGCTGCCGGGCAGGTGGCAGCGGCAGCGACGTCCCGCTGCGCCCTTACTTGGCGGGCGCGGTCGGAACGGTGGTGGCACCCGAGGTGATCGCCTTGGAGGCCTCGTCGAGCTTGCCCTTGATGTCGTCGATCTTGCCGCCGGTGGTGGCGAGCGAGACGCCGTCGGCCTTCAGGTCGAAGTTCTTCACACCGGTGAAGGGGGAGCCCTTCTTGGCCGACTCGATGTAGGCGTAGACGGCCTTGTCGACGTTCTTCACCATGGAGGTGAGGATGCTGTTCTTGTACTTCGCCAGGGCCGGCTGGGCGGCCTGGTCGGAGTCGACGCCGATGGCGTACGCGCCCTGCTTGTTGGAGACGGCCTCGATGGCGCCGTTGCCGGAGGAGCCGGCGGCGGAGTAGATGACGTCCGCACCCTTGTCCAGCTGGCCCTGCGCGGCCTCCTTGCCCTTGTCGGGCGAGTTGAAGCCGGAGAAGTCCGGGGGCGTGGTCAGGTAGGTGGTCTCGATCGCGATGTTCGGGTCGACGGACTTCACACCCGCGACGTAACCGGCCTCGAACTTCTTGATCAGCTCGGACTGCACACCGCCGATGAAGCCGACGTGCTTGGCCTTCGACTTGAGGGCGGCGGCCACACCGGCCAGGTACGAGCCCTCCTGCTCCGAGAACGTCAGCGAGGTGACGTTGCTGGGCTGGGTGTCGGAGGCCGAGTCGATGATCGCGAACTTGGTGTTCGGGTTCTCCTTGGCGACCTTCTCGACCGCGGCCTGGTACACGAAGCCGACGGCGATGATCGGGTTGTACCCGGAGGTGACCAGGTTCTTGAGCCGGGTCTCCTTGTCGGCCTCGGCCTCACCGGTCTTGGCGTCGGCCTCGGTGACGGCGACGCCCAGGTCGGCCTTGGCCTTGTCGAGACCGCGGGCGGCCGAGTCGTTGAACGACTGGTCGCCACGGCCGCCGATGTCGTAGGCCATACCGACCTTCAGGCTGCCCTCGGATGCGCCCGAGGAGGCGTTGGTGTCGTTGCTCTTTGCGCCGCAAGCGGCGAGCGAGGCAATGCCCAGGGAACCCGAGAGCACAACCGCGGCGAGCTTAGTTGAACGGCGCAAGGGAGTATCTCCTTCTCACACGCACCCGATTAGCGTGGTCGGACGCCACCGTAACGCGCGTAGAACACGGTTGGGTTACGGGCCGCCGGAGCATTCGGGTTGTTATCAAACCGTGGTCTGACAACCCTCCCGGCGCCCCTCTCCCTCACGCACAGGTGATCGGAACTGGCCCGGCCCAGTTTACGTAACCGGATGTAAAGCCTGAATTCCGACAAACCGGGCATCGGTGAGACCTACGACCCTTCCACCGGACGCACGTCCGCCCCCGCTCCCAGCGCCAGTGCCGCGAACAGCTCCACGCCGATCCCGATCGCCCGCTCGTCCACGTCGAACCGGCCCTGGTGCAGGTCACGCACGGTGGCATCACCGGGGGCGCGGACGCCGAGGCGGGCCAGCGCGCCCGGGGCGTGCTCCAGGTACCAGGAGAAGTCCTCACCACCCAGGCTCTGCTCGGTGTCCTCCACCACCTGGCGGCCGTCCTGCCCGAACCGGGCCGTCATGGCGGCCTCCAGCAGGCCCACCGAGACCGCCTCGTTGACCACCGGCGGCACCCCGCGGTGATAGTCGAGCGTCCACTTGGCCCGGTAGGTCTCGGCCAGCTTGGCGATCAGCTCGTGCAGCAGGTCCGGCGCCTCGCGCCAGCCGTCCAGCTCCAGGCAGCGGACGGTGCCCTCCAGCTCGGCGTGCTGCGGGATCACGTTGGGCGCGGAGCCGGAGGCGATCCGGCCCCAGACCAGGCTGACTCCCCAGCGCGGGTCCATCCGGCGGCCCAGCGCGGCCGGCAGGTCCGCGGCCATCCGCGCGATCGCGGTCACCAGGTCGGTGGTCAGGTGCGGGCGGGCGGTGTGGCCGCCGGGGCCGTCCAGGTGGAGCACCAGCCGGTCGCAGGCCGAGGTGATCGCCCCGGTGCGCAGCCCGATCCGGCCGGCCTCCACCTTGGGGTCGCAGTGCACCGCGAAGATCCGGCCGACGCCGTCCATCCCGCCGGCGTTGATCACGTCCAGCGCCCCGCCCGGCATGACCTCCTCGGCCGGCTGGAAGACCAGGCGGACCGGGCGCCGCAGCTCGCCGGTGCGGGCGGCCTCCGCCAGCACCAGGGCGGTGCCCAGCACCACCGAGGTGTGCACGTCGTGGCCGCAGGCGTGGGCCCGGCCGGGGACGGTCGAGCGGTAGGGCACGTCCGTCTTGGCGTCGTCGATCGGCAGCGCGTCGATGTCGGCGCGGAAGGCCAGGAACTCGGTGCCGGGCGCGGTCCCGTCCGGGACGATGTCGACGGTCATGCCGGTGCCGCCGGGCAGCACCCGGGGGGCCAGACCGGCCGCCGTCAGCCGGTCGCGCAGCAGGCCGGTGGTGCGGAACTCCTGGCGGCCCAGTTCCGGGTGCCGGTGCAGATCGCGGCGGAAGGCGATCAGCTCGGGCTCCAGCGCTCTGACCCTGCCCCGCAGGTCTGCGGCGGGGCGGGAAGCGGTGAGAGTGACGGCCGGCTGGGCGGGGTCAGGACGGTTCATCTCAACAAGGGTAGGCCTGTTGGGGGGATTTGGCCCGACTTCCCCGAAAGTAGTCCCCGGATGGGCGCATAGCGGCCGAGCAGGTGGGTATGACATCTCGTTTCAGCCGCCTTCCCCGGGTTGCGTGCCCTGTGCAACGACCGCCCGCGCCGGCGGTCACGGGCGCCACGTGACAGCAGTGTGACGATCCTTCAGAACCGCTCGCTCGGCGCGTACGTCCCCCACACCTCGCGCAGCGCGTCGCAGACCTCGCCGAGCGTGGCCCGGGCGGCCAGCGCCTCCCTCATCGGGTACAACACGTTGTCCCGCCCCTCGGCCGCCCGGCGCAGCGCGCCGAGCGCGCGGGCGACCGCCCGGGAGTCGCGCCCGGCCCGCAGCCGGGCCAGCCGCCCGGCCTGGCGGGCCTCGATCGCCGGATCCACCCGCAGCGGCTGGTACGGCTCCTCGGCGTCCAGCCGGAAGCGGTTGACGCCGACGACCGTCCGCTCACCGGAGTCGGTCTCCTGCTGGACGCGGTAGGCGGTGCGCTCGATCTCGGCCTTCTGGTAGCCCGCCTCGATCGCGGCCACCGCACCGCCCAGGTCCTCGATCCTCGCCATCAGGGCGAGGGCGGCGGCCTCCACCCCGTCGGTCAGCGACTCCATCACGTACGAACCGGCGAAGGGATCGACGGTGGCGGTCACGTCGGTCTCGTGGGCGAGCACCTGCTGGGTGCGCAGCGCCAGCCGGGCGGCCTTCTCGGTGGGCAGGGCGATCGCCTCGTCGAAGCTGTTGGTGTGCAGCGACTGGGTGCCGCCGAGCACCGCGGCCAGGGCCTGCACCGAGACCCGGACCAGGTTGACCTCGGGCTGCTGCGCCGTCAGCTGCACCCCCGCGGTCTGGGTGTGGAAGCGGAGCATCTGCGACCGCGGGTCCTTCGCGCCGAACTCCTCGCGCATGACACGGGCCCAGATCCGTCGGGCGGCGCGGAACTTGGCCACCTCCTCCAGGAGCGTCGTGCGGGCCACGAAGAAGAAGGAGAGCCGCGGCGCGAAGTCGTCCACCGCCATGCCGGCCGCGACGGCGGTGCGCACGTACGCGATGCCGTTGGCGAGGGTGAAGGCGATCTCCTGTGCGGGGTCGGCCCCGGCCTCGGCCATGTGGTAGCCGGAGATCGAGATGGTGTTCCAGCGGGGGATCTCGGCCCGGCAGTACCGGAACACGTCGGCGACCAGCCGCAGCGAGGGCACCGGCGGGAAGATGTAGGTGCCGCGGGCGATGTACTCCTTCAGGACGTCGTTCTGCACGGTGCCGGTCAGCCGAGCCGGCGGGACGCCCTGGGCCTCGCCGACCAGTTGGTAGAGGAGCAGCAGCAGGGCCGCGGGCGCGTTGATGGTCATGGAGGTGGAGACCTCGCCCAGCGGGATGCCGTCGAAAAGGACGCCCATGTCCTCGACGCTGTCGATCGCGACCCCGACCTTGCCGACCTCGCCGGACGCGATCCGGGCGTCCGAGTCGTAGCCCATCTGGGTGGGCAGGTCGAAGGCGACCGAGAGGCCGGTGCCGCCGCCCGCGATCAGCTGCCGGTAGCGGGCGTTGGACTCGGCCGCGGTGCCGAAGCCCGCGTACTGGCGCATCGTCCACGGCCGGCCGGTGTACATCGTCGGGTAGACGCCCCGGGTGTACGGGTACTCCCCCGGCTTGCCGAGGCGCTCCTGCGGGTCCCAGCCGGCCAGGGCCTCGGGGCCGTAGAGCGGTTCGACGGGGAGACCGGACTCGGTGCGGCGTGGCTCGGCTGCCATGGTGTCCTCCGCGGGGATCGGCGGGGCGGTGCGCTCGTCCCTTCGCAATCTAGGCGGTGGCGAGCGGCGCCGACACCGTTGAGATGATCGGGTGAGCGACCGAAGAGCTTCCGACCCCCCACGCTTCCGAGGAGTGGCAATGACCGAACAGAAGGTGGCCGTGGTCACCGGTGCGAGCAGCGGAATCGGCGCGGCGACCGCCCGCCGGCTCGCCGCCGAGGGCTTCGACGTGGTGCTGACCGCCCGCCGGACCGACCGGATCGAGGCACTGGCCAAGGAGATCGGCGGCCGGGCGTACACCCTGGACGTCACCGACCGGGCCGCCGTGGACGCCTTCGCGGCCGGGATCGGCCGGGTGGACGTCCTGGTCAACAATGCCGGCGGCGCCATCGGCGCGGAGCCGGTGGAGACCGGCGACCCGGCCGACTGGCTGGCGATGTTCCAGGTGAACGTGCTCGGCGTGCTGCACATGACCCAGGCGCTGCTGCCGGCGCTGCGGGCGAGCGGCGACGGCACCGTGCTGGTGCTCTCCTCCACCGCCGCGCTGGCCGCGTACGAGGGCGGCGGCGGCTACGTGGCGGCCAAGCACGCGGCGCACACCATCGCGGCCACGCTGCGGCTGGAGCTGTGCGGCGAGCCGATCCGGGTGATCGAGATCGCGCCGGGCATGGTGAAGTCCGAGGGCTTCGCGGTCACCCGGTTCCGGGGCGACGAGGAGAAGGCGGCCGCCGTGTACGCGGGCGTCGCCGAGCCGCTGACCTCGGAGGACGTCGCGGACACCGTCGCCTGGGCGGTCACCCGGCCCTCGCACGTCAACATCGACCTGCTGGTGGTGCGCCCGCGCGCCCAGGCCGCCAACCACAAGGTCCACCGGGCCTGACGCCGGACGCGGGCAGCGCGGGGGGCCGTGATCGGACGTGTCACCCCCCAGTGGTACATACGTGCGATGAAATCTCTCCGGGCTGCCCGCCCGCGGGTTCTGCTGACCGCCTTCGCGGCCGGCGCCCTGCTCCTCAGCTCCGCCTGCAACGACAGCGCCAAGCCCGCCCAGGACCACGCCGCGGGGACCTCCCCGGCCGCGTCCGCTCCGGCGCCCACCGCGGCGCCGACGCCCACCCCCAAGCCCACCGGGGCGGACGACCCGGCGCTCAAGTCCTTCTACGGCCAGCAGATCGCCTGGGCCGCCTGCCCGGCCGACCCCCAGGCCGCGAAGTCCAAGATCGACATATCCGGGATGCTCTGCGGCAGGCTCCACGTCCCGCTCGACTACGCCAACCCGGCGACCGACGCCCTCGACATCGCTCTGATCAAGCTGCCGGCCGCCAAGCCGGACCGGAAGATCGGCTCGCTGATGGTCAACCCGGGCGGCCCGGGCGGTTCGGGTGTCGAGATGGTCAAGTACAGCCCCAAGGACTACGACGGCGCCCTGCACGACCGCTTCGACGTGATCGGCTTCGACCCCCGCGGCACCGGGGAGAGCTCGCCGGTCGTCTGCTTCGACGACCAGCAGATGGACGCCCGCAACGAGGCCGACGACCCGCTCGACCCGGCGGCCCGCAAGGCCGAGCACGTCAAGAACGCCACCGAGCACGCCGCGGCCTGCCAGGCCAGGTCCGGCCGGCTGCTGCCCTTCGTCGGCACCCGCAACACCGCCCGGGACCTGGACGTCCTGCGCGCCGCCGTCGGCGACAAGAAGCTGAACTACCTCGGCGTCTCCTACGGCACCTATCTCGGCGCGGTCTACGCCGAGGAGTTCCCGAAGAACGCCGGCCGGCTCATCCTGGACGGCGCCGTCGACCCCGCCCAGGACCAGCTCGACCACGGCGTCGACCAGCAGGTCGGCTTCGAGAAGTCCTTCGAGCGCTTCGCCGCCGACTGCGTGGAGAACCACGCCTCCGAGTGCCCGCTCGGCAAGGACCCGGCCAAGGCGGCCAAGAAGGCGGCCGACTTCATCGACGGCCTGCACGACCACCCGATGACCGCCAAGGACGGCCGCAAGCTCGGCCGGGACCTCGCTTGGACCGGCACCACCGAGCTGCTGTACGGCGACGAGAAGACGACCTGGCAGTACCTGCGCAACGCGCTCGGCTGGGCGATGGTCGGCAACAAGCCCGACGTCCTGCTGGCCTTCGCCGACGAGTACAACGGCCGCGACGAGAAGGGCCACTACAGCCCGATGGAGGAGGCGAACGGCGCGATCCGGTGCGCCGACAACGCCGCCCCCGCCCCGAGCCCCGAGCGCGCCCAGCAGGCCGTGGCCAGGCTCCGGGCCGAGGCCCCGCTGTTCTCCAGGGGCGTCACGGTGGACGACTACAGCGAGCCCGGCTGCGCGTACTGGCCGTTCAAGACCCCGGAGAAGGCGCACGCGATCCGCGCCGAGGGCGCCGATCCGATCCTGGTCGTCGGCTCCACCGGCGACCCGGCCACCCCGTACGCCTCCGCCGAGGCGCTGGCCAAGGGCTTCGCCAACGCCACCCTGCTGACCCGGGTGGGCGAGGGCCACGGCGCGTTCGGCCGGGGCAACGCCTGCATCGACGCGGCCCTGCAGGCCTATCTCGTCGAGGGCACACTGCCGGCGGCCGGGACGCGCTGCTCCTGAGCGCTCGGCGTCATTAGCAGACGAGGACGGGGAGGGCGCTGACACCGAGGTGTCAACGTCACAACTTGATAGCTCGATCGGATGAATTCCGCGTGCGCCCTCCCCAACTGATGACTGCTCAACTACCGTTGAGCCGCTGCCCGGCGGGCGCTGGACGCCGCCCCGCAGTCTGATACTTCACCTGCTCCACCTCCCTTTCACCGGCACCTTCCCGCCCTCACGAGGAGGACCCGCTGGCCAGCGACATCCCGTCACAGCGGCTCGATCCCAGCTCCGAGCCGACCCTCCTCGGGTTGCACCGCTTCAACGAGGCCGACGCCGGCGCCGCCGAGGAGGCCCTCCTCGCCTGCTGCGGAAGCCACCGCTGGGCCCTGCGGCTCACCGCGCACCGGCCCTACCCCGACATAGAGTCCCTGCTGGCCGCCGCCAGCGAGGCCTCCTACGACCTGCGCCCGGCCGACCTGGCCGAGGCGCTGGCGGACGAGAGCTGGATGCCGCAGCCGCTCCTCGGCATGCGCGCCCCCGGCAGCCAGGCCGCGCACACCGCGCTGCGGGCGGCCCACGCCGCCTACGAGGCCCGGTTCGGGCACGTCTTCGTGGTCTGTCTGGAGGGAGTCGCCCCCGAGGAGATGCTCGACACCGTGCTCAGCTCGATCCGCACCCGGCTGGCCAACGACCCGGACGAGGAGCGGCTGATCGCCTCGGACGAGTTGCGCCGGATCGCCCTCACCCGCCTGGAGCACCTGGTCGCCACCCACTCGGAGGCCGGAGCGCGCTGAACCGGGCTCACCTCTTCGCCTGCGCGGCGCGGAGCTTGGCCACCTGTTGCCGGACGATCCGCTCGTCCGGCACCGTGGCCGGCTCCGCGCCGACGCCCACCGTGGTGAAGACCGCCAGCGCCGGGCCGACCCAGGCCACCACCGCACGCTGGGAGAGCGCCACCGAGCCCGATTCATTCGTCAGAGTGAACCCGGTGGCCGCGTCGGCTCCCCCGGTCGTGGGCGTGTCGTCCCGGATCAGCCGGTGCCTGGTCCGCACCCCCTTCCGTGACCTGTCCGCCGGTGGCGGCGGTGCGGTGGAGGTGAACGAGGCGCACGGACCGAACAGCTTCTCCAGGTCCTCCTGGAGCTGAGCCGCCCGCCCGGCCCGGTAGCCGAGCAGCCCTCCGTACACGCCGCCCTCCGGGTCCGCCGCCCGTGCCACGCCCAGATCTGTCTCGGCGTACGGATCCCCCGGCCCGGGCGTGGGCACGGTGCCGCCCACCGAGGCGGCCGGGGTCACCGCGTCCAGCAGCGGCTGGCAGGCGGGCACGTCGGCGGTCTCCCGTGCGCCGCCCGATCCGGTCTCGCCGTGACCGGGCTTCATCACCGTCACCGTGTAGCCGGGCCCGAGGTCGGCGTCGGCCACCGCGGCCGCCCGCAGCTCGGCGGCGGACAGCTCGCGACCGGGCCCGGCCCGGTCGGCCGAGCCGCCGACCGTGGTGCAGCCCGCCGCGAGCAACAGGGCGCAGACGACGAAGAGGGCGGGCGGGCGGGACGGTCGGAGCGGCACGGCGGCCTCGGCAGGGTGTCGGTGCGGGAGGGGGCCGCTACGGTAGCGCAACCGGACGCTCACCCTGCGTGCCGATTTCGGGCCCGGTTCCCACCCGACTAGGCCAGTCGTGCCTGATTGATCACACCTCGGGCCCCCGGAGGCGGTTGGCGAGACGGCGTCGATAGGATGCTCGCGGCCGGTGGACCGTACCCGGCCGGGCTGACCGACACCGAAGCCGGCCGAGCCCCCAATCGCTTCCGGAGGGTTTTTCCGTGCCGGCTGGAACGTTGTACCGCGGCCGGGAAGGCATGTGGAGCTGGGTGGCTCATCGAGTCACCGGCGTCCTCATCTTCTTCTTCCTGTTCGCTCATGTCCTGGACACCGCACTGGTGCGGGTGTCGCCCGAGGCGTACGACTCCGTCATTCAGACGTACAAGACGCCGCTGGTGAACCTGATGGAGTACGGCCTGGTGGCCGCCATCCTGTTCCACGCTCTCAACGGCCTGCGGGTCGTCGCCGTCGACTTCTGGTCGAAGGGCCCGAAGTTCCAGAAGCAGATGCTCTGGACCGTGGTCGGGGTGTGGGTCGTCCTGATGGCCGGCGCCTTCTACCCGATCCTTCAGCACACGCTGACCTCCTGGTTCGGGAAGTGATCTGAGACATGTCCACGGAAATCTCCGACGCCCTGGTGGTCCCCTCCGCCCAGGCGCACACCGGCAAGGGTCTCGGCACCGGCAACCCGGCGGACGAGTTCGTCATCGAGCCGGCCCGCCAGCGGACCAAGAGGACCCCGCGCCGCACCCGCACCAACTTCGAGATGCTGGCCTGGCTCTTCATGCGCCTGTCCGGCATCGTCCTCGTGGTGCTGATCCTCGGCCACCTGCTGATCATGCTGGTGCTCGACGGCGGCGTCTCGAAGATCGGCTTCGCCTTCGTGGCCGGCCGCTGGGCCTCGCCGTTCTGGCAGGGCTGGGACCTCCTGATGCTCTGGCTCGCCATGCTGCACGGCGCCAACGGCATGCGGACGGTCATCAACGACTACGCCGAGAGGGACTCCACCCGGCTCTGGCTGAAGGGCCTCATGGGCGCCGCCACGGTCTTCACCGTGCTGCTCGGCACCCTGGTCATCTTCACCTTCGACCCGAACATCTAATCGGCAGAGGCCAGAGGCGAGTTAGAACCCCCATGCAGATTCACCAGTACGACACCGTCATCGTCGGCGCCGGCGGCGCCGGCATGCGCGCGGCCATCGAGTCGACCCAGCGCAGCCGCACCGCGGTGCTCACCAAGCTCTACCCCACCCGGTCCCACACCGGCGCGGCCCAGGGCGGCATGTGCGCCGCCCTCGCCAACGTCGAGGAGGACAACTGGGAGTGGCACACCTTCGACACGGTCAAGGGTGGTGACTACCTGGTCGACCAGGACGCCGCCGAGATCATGTGCAAGGAGGCCATCGACGCCGTCCTCGACCTGGAGAAGATGGGCCTTCCCTTCTCCCGTACCGAGCAGGGCCGGATCGACCAGCGCCGCTTCGGCGGCCACTCCCGCAACCACGGCGAGGCCCCGGTCCGCCGTTCCTGCTACGCGGCCGACCGCACCGGTCACATGATCCTCCAGACGCTGTTCCAGAACTGCGTCAAGCACGGCGTCGAGTTCTTCAACGAGTTCTACGTCCTCGACCTGCTGATCAACGAGGGCAAGACGTCCGGCGTCGTCGCCTACGAGCTGGCCACCGGCGAGATCCACGTCTTCCAGGCCAAGTCGGTCGTGTTCGCCTCCGGCGGCACCGGCAAGTTCTTCAAGGTCTCCTCCAACGCCCACACCCTCACCGGTGACGGCCAGGCCCTGGTCTACCGCCGCGGCCTGCCGCTGGAGGACATGGAGTTCTTCCAGTTCCACCCGACGGGCATCTGGCGCATGGGCATCCTGCTCACCGAGGGCGCCCGCGGCGAGGGCGGCATCCTGCGCAACAAGGACGGCGAGCGCTTCATGGAGCGCTACGCCCCCGTCATGAAGGACCTCGCGTCCCGTGACGTCTGCTCCCGCGCGATCTACACCGAGATCCGCGAAGGCCGCGGCTGCGGTCCGGACGGCGACCACGTCTACCTGGACCTCACCCACCTGCCGCCGGAGCAGCTGGACGCCAAGCTCCCGGACATCACGGAGTTCGCGCGCACCTACCTCGGCATCGAGCCCTACACGGACCCGATCCCGATCCAGCCCACCGCGCACTACGCCATGGGCGGCATCCCGACCAACGTCGAGGGTGAGGTCCTGCGCAACAACACCGAGGTCGTCCCGGGCCTGTACGCGGCCGGCGAGGTCGCCTGCGTCTCCGTGCACGGCGCCAACCGTCTGGGCACCAACTCGCTGCTGGACATCAACGTGTTCGGCAAGCGCGCGGGCATCGCCGCCGCCGAGTACGCGCAGACGGTGGACTTCACCGAGCTGCCCGAGAACCCGGCCGAGAAGGTGCAGGCGCTGGTCGACGGCCTGCGCGAGTCCACCGGCACCGAGTCGGTGGCGCAGATCCGCAAGGAGCTGCAGGAGACCATGGACACCAACGCCATGGTCTACCGCACCGGCGCCACCCTGAAGCAGGCGGTCGAGGACATCGCCGCGCTGCGCGAGCGGTACAAGAACGTCGCCATCCAGGACAAGGGCTTCCGTTACAACACGGACCTGCTGGAGGCCGTCGAGCTGGGCAACCTGCTCGACCTGGCCGAGGTGCTGGCGGTCTCCGCGCTGGCTCGCGAGGAGTCGCGCGGCGGCCACTACCGCGAGGACTTCCCGACCCGTGACGACGTGAAGTTCATGCAGCACACCATGGCGTACCAGGAGGTTGCCGAGGACGGCACCACCTCCATCCGCCTCGACTACAAGCCGGTCGTCACGACCCGCTACCAGCCGATGGAGCGTAAGTACTGATGAGCACTCCGACTGTGGAGAAGCACTCGGCCGCTCTGGACGCGGTCGAGGCGGGCGGTGTCGAGCTGATCACCGTCACCTTCCGGATCCGCCGGTTCAACCCGGAGGAGCACCCGGACCCGGTGTGGGTCGACTACCAGCTGACCCTGGACCCGAAGGAGCGCGTCCTGGACGCGCTCAACAAGATCAAGTGGGAGCAGGACGGCACCCTCACCTACCGCCGTTCCTGCGCGCACGGCATCTGCGGCTCCGACGCGATGCGGATCAACGGGCGCAACCGGCTGGCGTGCAAGACCCTGATCAAGGACGTCAACCCGGACAAGCCGATCACGATCGAGGCCATCAAGGGCCTCACGGTCCTCAAGGACCTGGTCGTGGACATGGACCCGTTCTTCCAGGCGTACAAGGACGTCATGCCGTTCCTCATCACCAAGGGGAACGACCCGACCCGCGAGCGCCTGCAGTCCGCCGAGGACCGCGAGCGCTTCGACGACACCACCAAGTGCATCCTCTGCGCCGCGTGCACGTCGTCCTGCCCGGTCTTCTGGAACGACGGCCAGTACTTCGGCCCGGCCGCGATCGTCAACGCGCACCGCTTCATCTTCGACTCGCGCGACGAGGGTGCGGAGCAGCGGCTGGAGATCCTGAACGACCGTGAGGGTGTCTGGCGCTGCCGGACCACCTTCAACTGCTCGGAGGCCTGCCCGCGTGGCATCGAGGTCACCAAGGCGATCCAGGAAGTGAAGCGGGCGCTGGTCACCCGCCGCTTCTGACCCACCGCCGAACCGAGGGCCCGTCCGATCCTGTGATCGGACGGGCCCTCGGTCGTTCTCCGGCGGCTGCCGGTCAGCCGGCGGCCGGCTCCCGGCGGGCGGCGCGCAGGCCGCGGACGCCGACGGCCCCGACGGCGATGCCGAGGAGGAAGGAGGTCACGGCGAGCAGGAGGTGGATCCAGAAGAACGCGGTGGGCTGGGAGTGGTCGCCGTCGGTGAAGGCCTGGCCACCGGAGTCCTTCCAGAGGTTCTTGACGAAGGTGGTCCAGATGATCATGGACCAGACGCCGAAGGCGGTCAGGAACCAGGAGGTGCGGCGGCTGAGCTTCATGAGGGTCCTCAACGGGCGGTGGCGTGAAGATGCTGTGCCCTCCCAGTATGCGCAGGCGTCCGTTCGGCGTACGTCTGCCCCCTCCTGCGGAGGACGGGCCCGGAGGGGCGGACGGCGGGGGCTCCGACTGGGTACGGTCTGCGGGTGCCCAAACGTCCTAAGCTCGCACACCTGCTCGCCGCGTACGTCGCGGCCCTCCCGGCTCTCCTCGCCGCCCCGGCGGCCCTCGCGGCCCCGCACGAGCCGCCACCCCCGGCGGCCGCGATCGGCGGCGAGCGGCTGGGACTCTCCGGGGTCCAGGTGGCCCCGCTGGCCGGCGCCCCGGCACTGCCGGGGGGCCTCACCGGACAGTCCTGGATAGTCGCCGACGCGGCGTCAGGAAACGTGCTCGCGGCCAGCAACCCGCATCGGCGGCTCGCACCGGCCAGCACCCTGAAGATCCTCTTCGCGGACACCGTGCTGCCCAAGTTCGACCGCAACGCGGTGCACAAGGTCGCGGACGCGGAGATCCAGGGGATCGGCGCCGGCAGCAGCCTGGTCGGCATCAAGGAGGACCTGGAGTACAAGGTCGAGGACCTCTGGCGCGGCGTGTTCCTCAGTTCGGGCAACGACGCGGTGCACGTCCTGTCGCACATGAACGGCGGTGTCCAGCAGACCGTCGCCGAGATGCAGGCCCGCGCGGACGCGCTCCAGGCGAGGGACACCAAGGTGATCTCGCCGGACGGCTACGACATGGACGGCCAGCTCTCCTCGGCGTACGACCTGACGCTGTTCGCCCGGGCCGGGCTGCGCAACCCCGACTTCCGGATGTACTGCGCCACCCGGGACGCACTGTTTCCCGGCGCGGTGGACAAGAACACCGGCCAGCGCGGCAGTTTCGGGATCGCCAACACCGACCGGCTGCTGGGCAAGTACCCCGGTCTGATCGGCGTGAAGAACGGTTTCACCACCGAGGCCGGCTCGACCTTCGTCGGGGCGGCCGAACGGGACGGGCGGACCCTGCTGGTGACGGTGATGCACCCGTCGACGTATCAGAAGGTGTACGACGAGACGGCGGCACTGCTGGACTGGGGGTTCGCGGCGGCCGACAAGGTCACGCCGGTCGGGCACCTGGTGGACGAGGCCCCGGCCGGGGGCGCCGAGCCGACGCCGACCGGGCAGGCGGGCGGCACCGCCGGAGTGCCCGCGCCGCCGCCGCACCCCTCGCCCTCCCCCACGCCGCCGGCCGCCGCAGCCCCTGCCGCGGCCGGGGACGGCGGCGACGACGGGCTCGGCCCGGCCGGCTGGCTGGCGGTCGCGCTCGCCCTGACGGTGGGCGGCGCCGGCGCCCTGGTCCTGTTGCGGCGGCGCGGCCGCCCGTCGTCCGGCTGACGGAGTGGTGCGGGGCCCGGTCTCACTCCTGGGACCGGGCCTCCCCCTTGCCCGCATCCGCCTTGCCCGCCTCCGCCTCCGCCTCGTCGGCCGCCTCCACCATCTCCCGGGCGCGCTCGCGGGCCCGGTCACGGGCGGCGGCCGGGTCGGCCGTGGCCGTCCAGGCGACGCAGTACATCAGCAACCGGCAGACGAAGTTGATCCAGAGCAGCAACGCCACCGGCACGCCGAACGCGCCGTAGAGGCTCTTGCCGGCGACCGATCCGAGGTAGGAGGCGAGCAGGACCTTCAGCAGCTCGAAGCCGACCCCGCCGATCAGCGCGCCCCGCAGCACGTCCCCCCGGTGCTGGCCGCGGATCCCGGGGAAGGGCGCCAGCAGGTAGGCGAAGAGCACCGTGTCGGAGGCCACCGCGATCAGCAGGCCGACGCCGGTCAGCAGGTAGCCGCCGGGCCCGCCGGTGCCCAGGCCGATCCACTCGGCGATCCGGCCGGCCAGGGTCGTCCCGGCGGCGGAGGCGGCCAGCGAGAAGAGCGAGACCAGGCCCAGCCCGCAGAGCACCACGCAGTCCCGGGCCTTGCGCAGCACCGGGTTGCCGTCGTCCTCGGGCAGCTGCCAGACGTCGCGGACCGAGGTGCGCATGGTGTCCACCCAGCCGAGGCCGGAGATCAGCAGCAGCACACCGCTGACCAGCCCGACGGCGCCCGCGTTGGCCACCAGCGAGGGCAGGTTGAGCGCATCGGAGATGCCCGGCAGCTGGTCGGAGATCCGCTTCTGCAGCTCGGCGACCCGGGTGTCGCTGAGGGTCGCGACCGCGATCGCCAGCGCCACGGTGAGCAGCGGGAAGAGCGCGAGGAACCCGAAGAAGGTGATCGCGCCGGCCAGCCGGTTGCCGCGGGCGGCGGTGAAGTGCTCGTACGCGCGGTACGGGCGGCTGCGCAGCACCCGCGCCACGAGCGGGCCGATCACCGGGAGGCGGGTCAGGAAGTCCACCCGACCGGTTATACCGGCCGTTCGCCCGAACGGCCGTCAGACTCCCCGCGTGCCACGGAGGTTCGGCGCCTCAGCGCCTGACGAGCCGGCGGGCGCGGGCCAGGGCGCGGACGGCCTGGTAGGCGCCGTAGCGGCCGTGGCTGAGCAGCTCGGTACGGACCCCGTCCACTCCGGCGGGCGGGCGGTAGCCGGCCGGGCGCAGCCGGGCGCAGTGCGCGGCGGCGCGGCGGAAGTACTCGCGGCGGTCGCCGGGCGGGACGCGGCCGGCCTTGGAGACGACGGTGTTGAGGTGGTGCAGCATCCGGCCGTAGACCACCGGCCGCCAGTGGCCGAGGTCGGGACGGCGGTCCAGGAAGGCGAAGACCAGGTCGTACTGGGCGAAGACGTCGAAATGCTTGCGGCTGGCGGTGGCGAGGATGTTGCCGCCCTCCTGGCGCTGGCGGTAGTGGACGCCGACCTGGTCGAGCAGGGTGATGCTCGCGGCGGCGAGCAGCGCCGGGTAGGTCCAGGGGGTGTCCTCGTAGTATCCCGCGGGGAAGGTGAGGCGCTGCTCGGTGACGAAGCCCCGGCGGTAGGCCTTGTTCCAGACCACCTGGAGCAGGTCGAGCAGGTCGGGGCGGCGGTCGAGGTCGAAGACGTCCGGGGAGTCGGCACCGAAGACGTGGGCCGAGGCGGCCCGGGTGATCCGGCCGTCCGCGTAGGTGCGGGCGTAGTCGTAGACCAGGATGTCCGGGTCGCCGCCGGCCGCGAGCCGGTCGTCGACGGCCTTGAGCAGGCCGGGGGTCAGCGTGTCGTCGCTGTCCAGGAAGATCACGTACTCGCCGGTGGCGACCTCCAGGCCGGCGTTGCGGGCCCGGCCGAGGCCGACGTTCTCCGGCAGGTGCAGCACCCGCACCCGGGGGTCGCCGGCGGCGGCCTCGTCCAGCAGGGCGCCGCAGCCGTCCGGGGAGCGGTCGTCCACCGCGATCAGTTCGAAGTCCGGGCCGCCCTGGCCGAGCACCGAGTCGAGACACTCGGGGAGGTACTCCTGGACCTGGTAAACGGGGACGATGACGCTGAAACGGGGCATGGGCACAGAGTAGTGGCCGCCCGCCCGGCCGGTCCGGCGAGGGCCCGCCGGGGCCCCCGCGTCCGCCGCCCGGGCGGCTCCGGAGGGCCTCCGGAGCCGGACGGTAGGATCGGTGGGCACGTACGCACCGGTTCAAAGTGCGGTCAGGCCCCGAACGGGCTGCCACGCTCCTTCCCAAGAAAGGCCTGCGTAGCCGATGGCTCCCCGCCTCTCCATCGTCGTTCCGATCTACAACGTCGAGCGCTACCTCGTGGAATGCCTCGACTCGATCGCCGCCCAGACGTTCACGGACTTCGAGTGCGTCATGGTCGACGACGGTTCGAAGGACGGCAGCGCGGCACTCGCCGAGGCGTATGCCGCCCAGGACTCCCGGTTCCGGCTGGTCCGCCAGGTGAACAAGGGCCTCGGCGCGGCCCGCAACACCGGCATCCGGCACATCGACCCGGAGGGCGAGTTCCTCTGCTTCGTCGACAGTGACGACTCGATGCCGCCGAGCGCGTACGAGCTGATGATCAACACGCTGGACGAGACGGGCTCGGACTTCGCCACCGGCAACGTGCTGCGGTTCCGCGCGGTGGGCTACTACCAGTCCGGCGGGCACGTGAAGCCGTTCAAGGCGACCAGGCTCAAGACCCACATCACCGAGATCCCCGCGCTGGTCACCGACCGCACGGCGTGGAACAAGGTGTACCGCCGGTCCTTCTTCGACGCGGCCGGCCTGCTCTACCCCGAGGGCATCCTGTACGAGGACGCCCCGGTCAGCGTGCCGCACCACTACCTCGCCAGGAGCGTGGACGTGCTCGCCGAGCCGATCTACCACTGGCGCGAGCGCGAGGTCGGCGAGATGTCGATCACGCAGATGCGCACCAACCCCAAGGGCCTGATCGACCGCGTCGCCTCGGTGGAGCTGGTCCGCGGCTGGCTGAAGAAGCAGACCGACCCGCGCTTCGCGCAGTACCTGCACTCCTACGACGAGAACACCCTCGTCGAGGAGATCCCGATGTTCTTCTGGTCCGTCGTGGACGGCGACAAGGAGTACCGGGACGCCTACCTCAAGCACGTCAGCCGGCTGCTCCGGGCGATCGGCCCCGAGCAGGTCCGCAAGCTGCGCGCGCCGCTGCGGCTGAAGTACCACCTGACCCTGGCGGGCCGGATCGACGAGTTCGTCGAGCAGATCAAGTACGAGGGCGAGAGCAACGGCGGTGTCGCGGCCCGCGGCCTGCTGCGCCCGTACGCCGACTACCCGTTCCTGCGCGGCGGGCGCAAGAGCGTGCCGGCCGGCGTGCTCAAGCTGGACAACTCGCTGGTGATGCGCAGCCGGCTCTACGGGTCGGCCTGGGCCGGCGGCAGGCTGGAGCTGACCGGGCACGCGTACCCGGAGCAGCTGGGCGCCGCCAACAAGCTCGACATGGTCCGCACGCTGGTGCTGCGCGAGACCAAGGGCCGCCGGGTGATCGCCGTGCCGATGAAGACCCAGTACAGCCCCGAGGCCACCGCCAGCTCCAAGCACGACCTGTACAACTGCGACTGGGCCGGCTTCACCGTCTCCCTCGACCCCAAGAAGCTCAAGCACCGGGGCCAGTGGAAGGACGGCAACTGGCGCGTCCTGGTGGCCGGCGCCGGCAAGGGCGGCGTCTACAAGGGCCGGGTCTCGGCCGGGTGGAGCGACACCTCCGCGTACATCCCCGCGCAGTGGGTCGAGCCGGACGTGCGGATCGTGCCGTGGGTCCGGGACGGCCACGTCTACCTCCGGGTGGAGACCGTCCGGGCGCGGGTGACCGGCCTGGCCACGCACGACGGGCGGCTGGAGGTGTCCGGCGCGGCCCGCACCGGCCCGGACCTCGCCGGGGCCCGGCTGAAGCTCACCCACGTCGAGTCCGACCGCGAGCTGCTGCAACCGCTGGAGCTCGCCTCCCCGGTCGGCACGCTGCAGCCGTTCTCGGCGTCCGTCTCGCTGGCCGAGCTGACCGCCGTGCGCGAGGCCTGGGCCGAGCTCGACCCGGTCGCCCCTGAGCGTGCCCGCGACCGCTGGGACACCACCCTGCTGCTCGCCGACGGCAGCACCATGCCGTTGGCCTGGGACGACCGCAACGCCCCGGCGGGGCTGCACCTGGCGCTCAACCCGCAGGCCCCGGCCGCCGAGCGCCGCGCGCTCTACTCCAAGCCCTCCCCCGGCGGCTACCTGCAGTTCTCCGACCAGCTGCTGCAGCCGGTGGTGGACGAGGTCGCCGCCCGCGGCGCCGACGGCTTCCTGCTCAGCGGTGCCTTCCCGCTGCCCGGCAACCACCGCTGGGAGCTCGTCGTGCGCCACAACTGGCGCGAGGAGGAGCACGTCTACCCGGTGGAGATCGCCGAGGGCCGGTTCCGGGCCGCGCTGCCGCCGGTGCCGACGGCCTCCTTCGCCGGGCGGGTGCCGCTCGCCCAGGGCACCTGGGACGTCTTCTTCCGCCCGGTCGGGGAGCCGGCCGAGACGATCGCCACCCGGTACGCGCTGATCGCGCCGGAGTGCTTCGGCGCCCTGCCGCTGGAGGTTGAGTCGCGCGGCAAGCGGATCGTGCTGGAGCGCCGCCACTACGACGGCCTCTCGCTGGAGTCGCACTCGGCGCTGCTGCCCGAGGAGCGCAGCGGTTACCGGCAGCGGCAGCTGCGCACCGTCGACTACCCGACGGCCCGACGGCTGCCGGTGCGCGACACCGTGCTCTACAACGTCGCGCTCGGCGGCCTCTACGCCGACTCGCCGCGGGCGATCCACGAGGAGCTGGTCCGCCGCGGCCTGCCGCTGGAGCACCTGTGGGGCAGCGACGACCTGCAGGCCGAGCTGCCGCAGACGGCGGGCGCGATCCGGCTCTGGAGCCCCGAGTGGTTCGAGGCGCTGGCGACCGCCAAGTACATCGTCACCAGTGCGCACCTGCCCGACTTCTTCGTCCGCCGTCCCGGCCAGGTGGTCGTGCAGACCTGGCACGGCACCCCGCTGAAGCAGATCGGGTACGACTTCGAGAAGGTCTGGTTCACCGACGCCAACTACCTGAAGGGCGTCGCCAAGGAGGTCCCGAACTGGTCGATGCTGGTCGCCGGGAACACCTGGGCCGCGCCGGTGCTGCGTCGCGCGTTCGATTTCAAGGGCGAGATCCTGGAGAGCGGTTCGCCCCGCAACGACCTGCTGTTCGCGCCCGACCGGGAGAAGACCGCCGAGCAGGTCCGCGAGCGGCTCGGCCTGCCCGAGGGCAAGAAGGTCGTGCTCTACGCGCCGACCTTCCGTGAGGACCGGCGCCGCCCGAACGGCGGCTACCAGATCGACCTGCGGATCGACCTGGAGGCGGCGAAGGCCGCGCTCGGCGACGACCAGGTGCTGCTGGTCCGCCGGCACAGCGTGATGTGCGGCCAGATCCCCGGAGCCGGCAACGGCTACATCTGGGACGTCGGCAGCTACCCCGACATGGCCGAGCTGCTGCTGATCGCCGACGTGCTCGTCACCGACTACTCGGCCACGCTGTTCGACTTCGCCGCGACCGGCAAGCCGGTGCTGTTCTTCACGCACGACCTGGAGCACTACCGCGACAACCTGCGCGGCTTCAGCCTCGACTTCGAGTCGGAGGCGCCCGGCCCGCTGCTGGGCACCTCGGAGGAGCTGCTCTCCGCGCTCGCCCGGGTCGACGAGGTGACCGCGGAGTACGCCGACAAGTACACGGCCTTCCGCGAGGCGTACTGCGACCTCGACGACGGCCAGGCCGCGGCCCGCGTGGTGGACGGGATGCTCCGCCAGCAGTAGTCCGCCGAAAGCCGGCAGCGCCCCGGAGGCGCCCGACGCATCACGCGTCGGGCGCCTCCGGGCTTTTCTGGGAGTTATCTGGAAGGAACCTGTCCTTTACTGCCGCATTGCATTCGAACTCACGTTTCGCTGGCGAATCTCTCAGCAATTCCGCCGGACAGTTCAGTTGACCCCGCATGTCATTTCGGTATGGGATATCGAATCGGCCCCGTCCGACCAGCCGCTCGGCACGAAGGCCCCCGGGCCACCGCCACGGCCCGGGATCCCCTCCCGAAGGGCCACCACATGCCTGTCCTCACCCGGCTCGTCCTGCCGCACGCCGCCCCCCGTGCGGGCGAGGGCCTGCCGCTCGGTGACGAGGACGCCGCCTTCGGCCTGCTGCGCGCCCGCTGGACCGCCCGCGGTCTCGAACTCACCGGCTTCGCCCGCCCCCACGACCTGGACACCGCCCGACCCGGCTCCGCCTGGACGTGGCTCACCCTGCACCGCGACGAGGACGATCCGCCCGTCCACCTGCGGTCCAGACCCCGTCGGCTGCCCGAGGTCACCGACGACAGCGCCCAGCCCGACCACAACCACGACTGGTCCGGCTTCACCGCCCTGATCGAGCCGCGCCGGCTGCGCCGCGGCGAGGAGTGGCTCCTCGGCGACTGGCGGATCGGAGCCACCCTCTTCACCCGCCCCCGCCCGACCCGGCTGCGCCGCCAGTACGGCGCGCTCGCCCCGCACTGGTGCGGCTCCGGCGAGTACCCGCCCGCCCACTGGGTCGACCACGACGTCCGGCTCCAGCCGCACTTCGCCGACGGCCGGCTGCGGCTGCTGCTCGAACGCCCCGGCGTCCGGCTCACCCGCGCCGCCCCGGCCCAGGACGGCCTCGACCTGCGCGGCACCGCCGACCACTGCCCGGCCGGCACCGTCCTGCGGCTGCGCCACCGGGAGAGCGACGCAGTCCTGCTGCGCCCGGTGGCCCGCACCGGCAACACCTTCGCCGTCCACCTGCCGAACCGGCCGTTCACCGCCGACGGGTGCGGCACCGGCGACCTGGAGCACTGGGACGCCGACCTGCTGCGCCCGGACGGCTCCGCCGAGCAGCTCACCCTGGACGAGCGCGGCGGCCCGGTGGCCGGCCAGCACCCGCTGCCCGGGCCGCACGACCGGGCGCTCCAGCTCAAGCACCTGGCCGACGGCCGGCTCCAGTTCTGCGTCCGGCGCGCCGCCGGCCACGTCGAGCGGATCGCGGTCCGGGCGGAGGGCTTCGAACTCACCGGCCGCTGCCCCGGCGCCGGGCCGCTCGAACTCGTCCTGCGTCACAGCGGCACCGGCGGCGAGGTCCGCCACCCGGTCGAACGCGGCGACGACGACCGCTTCCGGATCCGGCTGCCCGCCACCCGCACCGGCTCGGACGGCATCGCCCTGCCGCTGCGCAAGGGCATCTGGGAGGCCACGCTGCGCCCCGCCGGCCGCAGCGGCCCGCAGCGCCCGCTGATCGCCGCCCCCGCCGTCCTCCCGGCCCTGCCGGCCGCCACCCGGGCCGGCGGCAAGCGGATCCTGCTCCAGCGCCGCTGGCACGACACCCTGCTGGTCGACTCCACGCCGGTGCTCACCGCCACCGAGCGCAGCGCCTGGGCCCAGGAGCGCCAGCGCGCCGTCGGTTACCCCGCCGCCCGCCGCGAACCGCTGCGCGAGGCCGTGCTGTACGACGTCTTCGGCGGCCGTGGCTACTCCGACTCACCGCGCGCCGTCCATGCCGAACTCGCCCGCCGGGGCGCCCCGTTGGAGCACCTCTGGGTGGTCGACGACGCCCAGGCCGCATTGCCCGCCGACGTCCGCGCGGTACGGATCTGGAGCCCCGAGTGGTACCGGGCGCTGGCCACCAGCCGCTACCTTGTCGGCAACACGCACTTCCCGGACTTCCTGGAGCGCCGCCCCGGCCAGGTGGTCGTGCAGACCTGGCACGGATCGCTGCTCAAGCGGATCGCCCACGACGTCGACAACCCCTGGCTGGCCGACCACGGCTACCTGGAGGCGCTCGACAGGGAGACCCCGCAGTGGAGCCTGCTGCTCTCCCCCAGCGCCTTCGCCACCCCGATCCTGCGCCGGGCGTTCCGCTACGACGGCGAGATCCTGGAGGCCGGCTACCCGCGCGGCGACGTCCTGGCCCGGCCGGACGCCGGGCACGCCGCGGCCGTCCGGCGCCGGCTCGGCATCCCGGAGGGCAAGCGGGTCGTGCTGTACGCCCCGACCTGGCGCGAGGACCAGCGGCGCGGCAACGGCGACGGCTTCCGGCTGGACCTGCGGATCGACCTCGGCCACGCCCGGAGCACCCTCGGCCGCGACCACGTGCTGCTCGTCCGCCCGCACGTGCACGTCCGCGAGCCGCTGAGCGGCGCCGGCGACGGCTTCCTGTACGACTGCGGTGACTACCCCGACGTGCAGGAGCTGCTGCTGATCGCGGACGTGCTGGTCACCGACTACTCGTCGATCATGTTCGACTTCGCGATCACCGGCCGCCCGGTGCTCTTCTTCACCTACGACCTGGAGCACTACCGCGACACCTTGCGCGGCTTCTACTTCGACTTCGAGTCGCAGGCCCCCGGGCCGCTCGTCCCCGGCTCGCCCGAACTGCTCGCCGCGCTGCGCGGCCTCGCCGACGGCGGCGCCGAGCTGCCCGCCGGTTACGAGGAGCGCTACCGCCGGTTCCGGGCCACGCACTGCGGGCTGGACGACGGCGGCGCCGCCCGCCGGGTGGTCGACCGGATGCTCGGCGCCGGCGGCGGGGGCTGAAGCCGCGTCAGGAGAAGGCGTAGGCCCGCCAGGGCCGCCAGACCTCGTCGGCGTCGAACCGGGAGAGGCTGAAGCCCGGCACCGTGAACGCCGCCCGGAAGCCCCGGGCCTGCTCGTACGCCTGGTCCAGCACGTCCTCCGGCAGGCCGTGCGCCACCGTGACGTGCGGGTGGTACGGGAAGGCCAGCTCCCGGGCCAGCGGGCCGGAGCGGACGTCCGCCTCCAGCAGCCGGCACTCCTGCGCGCCCTCCTCGACCCGGACGAAGACCACCGGGGAGACCGGGCGGAAGGTGCCGCTGCCCTGCAGCAGCATCCGGAACGGCCGGTGTGCGCCGGCCACCGACGCCAGGTGCTCCTCGATCTTCGGCAGCTCCGCGGCCGCCACCTCGGTCGGCGGCAGCAGGGTGACGTGCGTGGGTATCGACCGGGCCAGCGGATCGCCGTGCCCGGCCCGCGCGTCCTGGATCGCCGAGCCGTACGGATCCGGGACGCTCACGGACACGCCGATGGTGACGACCTCCGGGAGGTCGCCACCATCGGGCAGGCTCGTCAGCTGCGTCACCGCTTGGCGGCCGGAAGGAAGCCGATCCGGTCGTAAACCGTCTCCAGCGTCTGCGACGCCACCTCCCGGGCCTTCTCGGCGCCGATCGCCAGGACGCGGTCCAGCTCGGCCGGGTCGTCCAGGAAGGTGTTGGTGCGCTGCTGGAACGGCGTCACCCACTCGGTGAACAGCTCGGCCAGCTCGGTCTTCAGGGCGCCGTACATCTTGCCCTCGAAGTGCGCGACCAGCTGGTCGATCGACTGGCCGCTGAGCGCGGAGTGGATCCGCAGCAGGTTGGAGACGCCGGCCTTCTCCTCCTCGTCGTAGGAGACGACGGTGCCGGTGTCGGTGACGGCGCTCTTGAACTTCTTGGCGCTCACCTTCGGCTCGTCGAGCAGGTTCACCAGGCCCTTGGCCGAGGAGGCTGACTTGCTCATCTTGGCGCCCGGGTCCTGGAGGTCCTGGATCTTCGCCGTCTCCTTGAGGATGTACGGCTTCGGCACCGTGAAGGTGGGGCGGTAGCGGGTGTTGAAGCGCTCGGCGAGGTCGCGGGTGAGCTCCAGGTGCTGGCGCTGGTCCTCGCCGACCGGAACGGCGTCGGCCTGGTAAAGCAGGACGTCCGCGACCATGAGGACCGGGTAGGTGAACAGGCCCACCGTGGTGCTGTCGGCGCCGTGCCGGGCGGACTTGTCCTTGAACTGGGTCATCCGGGAGGCTTCGCCGAAGCCGGTGAGGCAGTTCATCACCCAGGCGAGCTGCGCGTGTTCGGGCACGTGCGACTGGACGAAGAGCGTGCAGTGGTCCGGGTCCAGGCCGGCGCCCAGCAGCTGGGCGGCGGAGATCCGGGTGTTCTCGCGCAGCTCCTTCGGGTCCTGCGCCACGGTGATCGCGTGCAGGTCGACGACCATGTAGAAGGCGTCGTTCTCCTTCTGCAGGTCGACCCACTGGCGGACCGCGCCGAGGTAGTTGCCGAGGTGGAACGAGCCGGAGGTGGGCTGGATGCCGGAGAGAACCCGGGGACGGTCCTTGACCGGACCAGTGACCGCTGCGTTGACCATGGGGGCCATTGTTCCAGTTACAGCGACCGGTCAGGAAACGTCTTCGCCTGGAGGTTCCGCCAGTGTGACCGCACTCACCCTGACCCTGGCGATCCGCCGGCCCTCCAGCTTGGCCACCGTCAGCCGGACCTCCTCGGCACCGACCGGGATCCTGACCTGGTCGCCGTCGGCCGGCAGCCGGCCCAGCGCGGCGACCAGGCAGCCGGCCACCGTCTCGTACGGCCCCTCGGGCAGGGTGACGCCGGTCTCCTCGGTGAAGTCGCCGAGGTTCAGCAGGCCGTCCAGCTCCATGCCGCCGCCGGCCAGCTGCCGGGTGGTGCTGGGCTCCTGGGAGTCGTACTCGTCGCGGATCTCGCCGATCACCTCCTCGACCAGGTCCTCCAGGGTGACGATGCCGGCGGTGCCGCCGTACTCGTCGACCACGATCGCCAGGTGGTGGCCCTCCCGGCGCATCTCGCCCATCGCCTCCAGCACCCGCTTGGTGCCCGGCAGCAGCTTGACCGGCCGGGCCAGGTCGCGGACCTTCACGGCCTGCTCGGCGCGGGCCCCGTACAGGTCGCGGACGTGGACGAAGCCGGTCACCGCGTCGTAGCTGCCCTCGACCACCGGGTAGCGCGAGTGCGGCGAGGAGCTCGCCTGTTCGCGCACCTCGGCGAGCGGGCGCTCGGCGTCCAGGAAGGTCACCTCGGTGCGCGGGACCATCACCTCGCGCAGCTGGCGCTCCCCGGCGGAGAACACGTCGGCGATCAACGCCCGTTCGTCGCTACCGAGTTCGGTGTTGGCGGCGACCAGCCCGCGCAGCTCCTCGGAGCTCATCGAACCGCGCCCGGCGGCCGGGTCCCCGCCGAACAGGCGGACCATCAGGTTGGTGGAGTGGCCGAGCAGCCAGATCACCGGGCGCAGCACCACCGACATCACGTCCACCACCGGGGCGGCGAGCAGCGCGATGGAGTCGGCGCGCTGCAGGCCGATCCGCTTGGGGGTGAGCTCGCCGAGCACCAGCGAGACGTAGCTGATCACCAGGGTCAGCCCGACCAGCGAGACCGCGTCGGCGACGCCCTCGGAGAGCCCGGCCCGGACGAACACGGGGGCCAGCTTTCCCGCCAGGGTGTCCGCGCCGAAGGCCGCGGACAGGAAGCCCATGCAGGTCACCCCGACCTGGACGGCGGCCAGGAAGCGGTTCGGGTCGGCCGCCAGGTGCGCCGCGCGGGCGGCCCGCCGGGTGCCGCGTGCCTCCAGCGACCGGATCTGGCCCTCGCGCAGCGAGATCAGCGAGATCTCCGCGACGTTGAACAGGCCGCCCAGCATGATGAAGACGAGGACGAGCGCCGCGTCCTCGATGGTTTCGCTCACGGGGGGTCATCCTACGCACGCGGCCCGCCGCCTCCCGGGGAGGCGACGGGCCGGTGCGTCAGCGTGGCTTCGCTCAGATCAGGCCGAGGGCCTGGACCGCGTCGCGCTCCTCGACCAGCTCGTTGACCGAGGCGTCGATGCGGCCGCGGGAGAAGTCGGAGATCTCCAGGCCCTGGACGATCTCGAACTTGCCGTCCTTGGTGGTGACCGGGAAGGAGGAGATCAGACCGGCCGGGACGCCGTAGGAGCCGTCGGAGACGACACCCATGGAGGTCCAGTCGCCCTCGGCGGTGCCGTTGACCCAGGTGTGGACGTGGTCGATGGCGGCGTTGGCGGCGGAGGCGGCCGAGGAGGCGCCACGGGCCTCGATGATCGCCGCACCGCGCTTGGCGACGGTCGGGATGAAGTCGCCCTCCAGCCAGGCCTGGTCAGCGCCGACGGCCTCGAAGGCCGGCTTGCCGGCGATCTCGGCCTGGAAGATGTCCGGGTACTGGGTGGCCGAGTGGTTGCCCCAGATGGTGACGCGCTTGATGTCGGACACGGCGGCGCCGGTCTTCAGGGCCAGCTGGCCGACGGCGCGGTTGTGGTCGAGGCGGGTCATCGCGGTGAAGCGCTCGGCCGGGACGTCCGGGGCGTTGCGCTGGGCGATCAGGGCGTTGGTGTTGGCCGGGTTGCCGACGACCAGGACCTTGATGTCGTCCGCGGCGTGGTCGTTGATGGCCTTGCCCTGCGGGCCGAAGATGCCGCCGTTGGCCTGCAGCAGGTCGCCGCGCTCCATGCCCGCGGTGCGCGGACGGGCGCCGACCAGCAGCGCGACGTTGGCGCCGTCGAAGGCCTCGTTGGCGTTGTCGGTGATCGTGATGTCGCGCAGCAGCGGGAACGCGCAGTCGACGAGCTCCATCGCGGTGCCCTCGGCGGCCTTGACGCCCTGCGGGATCTCCAGGAGGCGCAGGTTCACCGGCACGTCGGCGCCGAGCAGGTGGCCCGAGGCGATGCGGAAGAGCAGCGCGTAGCCGATCTGGCCGGCCGCTCCGGTGATGGTGACGTTGACGGGGGTGCGGGTCATTTCTACCTTCTCCAGCAAATCGCCAGGTGCCCCAGGCACACCGGCGCACTGGAGCCGAGGACGGTCTCTCGACATCGAGAGACCCGCGTCAGGTTATCGCAAAGCGAAGCGTACGCCGCGTGTGCGGTCGTGGCTGATACGTCACAGCGGACGGCCCCCGCCGGGAGTCTCCGGGCGGGGGCCGTCAGGGTCCGGTCGGCCGCGGTCCGGCCCTCAGCGGCGCGGACGTCCGATCAGCTGGCCGATGTTGTCGAGCAGCGGCATCTCCAGCCACGGGTTGGGCTGGGCCACCAGCGTCAGCAGCACGATCGACAGGCCCAGGAAGGACAGGACGATCACGTCGGTGAACCGGCTGCGCACCGCCAGCATGCCGACCTCGGGCAGGACCAGCCGGAGCAGGGCACCGAGCAGCACGCCGCCGCCGAGGATCAGCAGCCCGTACTTGAAGCCGTCCTTGAAGTCGGCGAACCAGGTCACGGCGAGCCCGGCGCCGACCACCAGCAGGACCAGCGTTATCGGCCACTGGCGCACCGGCAGGGCGTGCTCACGCCCCAGCGCCGCGGCCGAGCCCTCGGGGGGCAGGGTGCCGGTGGTCTTGACCGGCCTGCGCCGAGACCTCACCGGTCGATTGCTCATGGCTCGCCGTCCCTCCGGTGTCAGATGCCGGCGCGGCGCTCGGCCGCCTCGACGATGTTGTTCAGCAGCATGGCGCGGGTCATCGGACCGACGCCGCCGGGGTTCGGGGAGATCCAGCCGGCCACCTCGGCCACGCCCGGGTGCACGTCGCCGACGATCTTGCCCTCGCTGCGGCTGACACCGACGTCCAGGACGGCCGCGCCGGCCTTGACGTCCTCCGGCTTGACCAGGTGCGGCACGCCCGCGGCGGCCACGACGATGTCGGCCTTGCGCAGGTGGTAGCCGAGGTCACGGGTGCCGGTGTGACAGAGGGTGACGGTGGCGTTCTCGCTGCGCCGGGTGAGCAGCAGGCCGATCGAGCGGCCGACGGTGACGCCGCGGCCGATCACGACCACCTCGGCGCCGTCGATCTCGACGTCGTGGCGGCGCAGCAGCTCGACGATGCCGAGCGGGGTGCACGGCAGCGGGCCCTGGATGCCCAGCGCGAGACGGCCGAGCGAGGTGGGGTGCAGGCCGTCGGCGTCCTTGTCCGGGTCCATCAGCTCCAGGACCGGGTTCTGGTCGAGGCCCTTGGGCAGCGGGAGCTGGACGATGTAGCCGGTGCAGGCCGGGTCGGCGTTGAGCTCGCGGACGACGTTCTCGACGTCCTCCTGGGTGGCGGTGGCGGGCAGTTCGCGCTGGATCGAGGCGATGCCGACCTCGGCGCAGTCCTTGTGCTTGCCGTTGACGTACCAGCGGCTGCCCGGGTCGTCGCCGACCAGGACGGTGCCGAGGCCGGGCGTGACACCCTTGGCCTTGAGGGCCGCCACGCGGGCGGCGAGTTCGGACTTGATCGCGGCCGCGGTGGCCTTGCCATCGAGAATCTGGGCAGTCATGACCCCATTCTCCCGGATCGCGGCAACCTGCTGCGCCAGCCCCGGCGCCGCCGCCGCGCTCCCCGTCCTGCTCCCCGCCGCGACGGCCCCGCTCCGGTACGGAACGTGCGGGCCACGTTGCGGTTGCGCCACAGTCCGGTCCGGTGCGCGGGCGCGGCTGGACAGCACCGGGCCGTCCGGTTGACGATGAGCGGGCATTCCCTGCCGCCTCCGGCCCGGTGACGGGCCGACGGACACACACCGGCGGGGGCGTACCCGGGGGAAGAACAGAGTGAGCCGACCACACCACGCCGTGCCGCCCGACCACTACGGCCGCATGTTGCCAGGACCGCAGCCGTCGATGCTCCCGTTCACACCGTCGCCCCGACTCCCACCGTCCTCGCGGTCCTGAGCCGCGACGGCGGGCGCCCGAATCCGCGCGCCCCCGATGTCACCGCGCTCCGCTATCGTCCCGTCCGTCCGGCGTGCCCCACACCGCCGGTCCGGTCCGGGTGCCCCGCCGTCCCGTCCCCTGTCCCCACATCCTGCCCGGAGGCATCGATGAGTTACCCGCCCGACCCGAACAACCCGTACGGCCAGCCGCAGCAGCCCGGTTACGGCTACCCGCAGCAGGCCCCGCCGGCCGCCGGCTACGGCTACCCCCAGCAGCCCCCGGCCCCGGGCTACGGCGTGCCGCAGCAGCAGGCGTACGGGTACGCGCCGATGCCGGGCACCATCCAGGCGAACAACGGCTACATCAACATCGCCCAGCTGGGCACGGTGAAGATCGCCACCATGGGGCAGCGGTTCGCCGCCCGGCTGATCGACGGCCTGTTCTTCGGCGCGCTGTACGCGCTCTTCACGCTGTTCGGCGTCGTCGGCGCGATGGGCGTGGCCAAGGACCAGCAGGACTGCAGCTCGAAGCTCGACTACGGCTCGTCCTACAGCGGCTCCAACTCCGCCTACTACGACTGCGTGCACCAGAACTCGCAGGCGGCGGCCGGCTGGTTCGTCACGCTGATGGTGATGTTCGGCCTGTTCATGGCGGTCGGCCTGCTCTACGAGTGGCTGCTGGTGGCCTTCACGGGCGCGACGCTCGGCAAGTTCGCCATGGGCCTGCGGGTCGTGAAGGAGAACACCGGCCAGAACCCCGGCGTGGGCGGCGGCTTCATCCGCTTCATCATCCCGAGCGTCGGCGCGCTGCTGTGCGGCATCGGCCAGCTGCTGGTCTACCTGTCCCCGTTCTTCGACAACACCGGGAAGCTGCAGGGCTGGCACGACCGTGCCGCCGGCACCGTGGTGATCAAGAAGTAGCGCCCACCGGACGCAGCAGAGCGGCCCGGCTCCCCGCGAGGGGGAGCCGGGCCGCTCCGTCTGTCACACCGTCATCAGTGGAAGAAGTGACGGGTGCCGGTGAGGTACATGGTCACGCCGGCCTCGGCGGCGGCCGCGATCACCTCTTCGTCGCGGATCGAACCGCCGGGCTGGACGATGGCCCTGACGCCGGCGGCGATCAGGATCGCCGGCCCGTCCGCGAACGGGAAGAACGCGTCGGAGGCCGCGTACGAGCCCTTGGCCCGCTCGCCGGCCCGCTCGACCGCGAGCTTGCAGGAGTCGACCCGGTTGACCTGGCCCATGCCGACGCCGACCGAGGCGCCGTCCTTGGCCAGCAGGATCGCGTTGGACTTGACGGCCCGGCAGGCCCGCCAGGCGAAGGCCAGCTCGGCCAGCTCGGCCTCGCCGAGCGCCTCACCGGTGGCCAGCGTCCAGGTCGCCGGGTCGTCGCCCTCGGCGTGCACCCGGTCGGTCTCCTGGAGCAGCACGCCGCCGGAGATCGGGCGCACCTCCTGGCGGTTGGCCGGCGCCTCGGGGGCGAGCAGCACGCGCAGGTTCTTCTTGCGGGCGAGCACCTCGACGGCGCCCTCCTCGTAACCCGGGGCCACCACGACCTCGGTGAAGATCGGCGCGATCTGCTCGGCCAGCTCGACGGAGACCGGGCGGTTGACCGCGATCACGCCGCCGTACGCGGAGACCGGGTCGCACTCGTGCGCCTTGCGGTGCGCCTCGGCGACGTCCGCGCCGGTCCCGATGCCGCACGGGTTGGCGTGCTTGATGATCGCGACGGCCGGCTCGGCGTGGTCGTAGGCGGCGCGGCGGGCGGCATCGGTGTCGACGTAGTTGTTGTACGACATCTCCTTGCCGTGCAGCTGCTCGGCGCCGGCCAGGCCACCGGTGCCGTCCACGTACAGCGCGGCGCCCTGGTGCGGGTTCTCGCCGTAGCGCAGCACGTTCTGCCGCTCCCAGGTGGCGCCGAGGAACTCGGGGAAGCGCTCGTCGCTGGGCGCGTAGCCGGCCTCGAACCAGGAGGCGACCGCGACGTCGTACGCGGCGGTGTGCGCGAACGCGGCGCCGGCCAGGCGCTTGCGGGTGGCCAGGTCGAAGCCGCCCTCCTGAGCGGCCTTCAGCACGTCGCCGTAGCGGGCCGGGTCGACCACGACGGCGACCGACGGGTGGTTCTTGGCGGCGGCGCGAACCATGCTCGGGCCGCCGATGTCGATCTGCTCGACGCACTCGTCGGGGGTGGCGCCGGAGGCGACGGTGGCCTTGAACGGGTAGAGGTTCACGACGACCAGGTCGAAGGGCTCGACGCCCAGCTCGGCCAGCTGCGCGCGGTGCGACTCCAGGCGCAGGTCGGCGAGCACGCCGGCGTGCACGCGGGGGTGCAGCGTCTTCACGCGCCCGTCCAGGCACTCCGGGAAGCCGGTCAGCTCGGAGACCTCGGTCACCGGCACGCCGGCGGCGGCGATCCGGCCGGCGGTGGAGCCGGTGGAGACGATGGCGACCCCGGCGGCGTGCAGGCCCTGGGCCAGCTCCTCCAGACCGGTCTTGTCGTACACGCTGATCAGCGCGCGACGGATCGGACGGACGTTCTCGGAGACAGGGGGGGTGGTGGAGCTGGCACTCATGCCGGGATCCATACCTTTCGGTCCTCGATGCGGTGACCTTCGCGGGCCAGCCGGCCCACGATGTCGACGAGCAGCTTGCGCTCGACTGTCTTGATGCGCTCGTGCAGCGCTTCGCCGCCATCGGCGTGATCGGCGTCGGCGACCTCGACGACGCCCTGCGCGATGATCGGCCCGGTGTCCACACCGGCGTCGACCAGGTGGACGGTGCAGCCGGTGACCTTGACCCCGTACGCGAGCGCGTCGGTGACGCCGTGGGCGCCGGGGAAGGCGGGCAGCAGTGCGGGGTGGGTGTTGACGATCCGCCCGGAGAAGGCTTCGATGAAGCCGGGACCGAGGATCTTCATGAAGCCGGCCGTGACCACGAGGTCCGGCTCGTACGCGGCGACGGAGGCGGTCAGCGCGCCGTCCCAGCCGGCCCGGTCGGGGAAGTCCTTCACCCGGTGCACGAAGACCGGCAGGCCGGCGCGCTCTGCGCGCTCCAGGCCGGCGATCCCGTCGCGGTCGGCACCGACGGCGACGATCACGGCGCCGAAGGCCGGGTCGGCGGCGGCGTCGATCAGCGCCTGCAGGTTGGTGCCGGAGCCGGAGACCAGCACCACCAGGCGGGCCGGTCCGGGCGTGCGGGGCGGGAAGAGCTGGGCGGGGGCGGCGGCCACTGCGCGATTCTCCGTAGGTCGGGGCGCCGCCCGCTGGTACGTCCACCGGTGGTGGGGCCACTACGAACGGCAGGTCGAGCAAGGGGGAACATCAGGAGAACCCGCCGCGACGCGGGCCCCGGGAACCTCTGTGAGCTGCTGACCGTCACCACGATAACGGCAGGTCGGACGGCCTCTGAAACGGCCCGGTGGCGCTACGCGCGTAGTTGAGACGGGGATCTCCTCGGCCCGACGGAACCCGCACCCGGCCGGCCGCCCCGGTCGCAGGGGTGCCCGCGGGCGACTGCGGGATCATAGGGTGGCGCGGGCGTCCGCCCCACCGACCGAGAAGGAATGGCTGAACCATGAGCAGCGGTGACGACACCGGCGAGCGCAACCCCTTCGCGCCGCCGCCGGCGGATGCCCCGGACCAGCCGTGGCGGCCGCGCAACCCCGGGCCCGCCGAGGGCTCGGACGCGCCGGACGGTGACGGCGGCCAGGACGAGCGCCCGCACGTCCCCCCGCCGCACCCGTGGAGCCCCGGCTACCAGGGCGGCGGCTGGCACCCCCGGCCGCCGGCCCCGCAGCCGCCCAAGCTCGACCCGAGCGACCCGGCGCAGCGCAAGGCCCGCAACGCGGCCCTTGCGGGCATGGCCTCGCTGGTCTGCGCGTTCGCCGCGCTGCACTACGTCGCCCTGTTCGTCGGCGCGCTCGCCATCGTCTGGGGCGTCGGCGCGATGCGCACGCCCAAGCCGGCCGCGCCCTCCGCCGTCGTGACACCGGCCGTCACCACCGAGGCCGGCGCACCCAACCCGCTCACCCCGGCGGCGCTCGCCGGGATCCTCACCGGCGCGATGACCCTGGTCTTCGTCTCCTCGGTGATCGGGCTGAGCCTGTACTACAACGACTACGTCACCTGCGTCCGGGACTCGCTCACCACCACCGGTGCGGACAACTGCGACCGGCTGGCGCCGAAGTGGTACGTGGACATCACGACCAAGAGCGAGTAGCCGCCCTTGGCGGGTAGGGCGGGTCGGTCAGTTCCCGGGACCGGGGGCGGAGACGGCGCCGTCGGCGCCGTCGGCGCCGTCCGTTGCGACCGCCCCGCCGTCGCCGTCCGTTCCGCCCGCCCCGTCGGCGGACGTGCCCAGCCGCAGCACCACCGCGTAGGCGCGGACGCGCAGCAGCAGTGCGGCCCGGCGCGTGTGGCCGGCGAGCGCTGTGCCGGCGCGTGCGGTGCGGACGAGTGCGATGCCGGCGAGTGCGGTGCCGGCACGTGCGATGCCGGCACGTGCGATGCCGGCGAGTGCGGTGCCGGCGAGTGCGGTGCCGGCCCCGGTGGGCATGGGCGCCTCCGGCTCTTCGGTGCCGCTCCGGCCATCGGCGGTGCCGCCCTCGATGACGCCGCCCGCGACGACGCCCCGGCCGATGGGCCTGACCAACGCCCCGCCCAGCAGCCCGCCCCACGGCCGGCCGAGTGCTCGGGCCCGCACCAGCAGCGCGCCCGGCACCGCCACCGCCGCGACCCACCCCGCCGCCGCCAGGCCCGTCCACCACGGCACCGGCCCGAGCTGCGCCATCCGGCCGCCCGCCAGCGCGCCGCCGGAGAGCCAGCCGAGCGCCGCGGCCGCCGCCCCGGTCAACAGCGCCGCCGCCAGCACGGCGACGCCCGTCGCCACCGGGTGCCACGGGGCGCCCGCCCCGGAGGGCCGGCCGTCCGCGGCCCGAGTGCCCGGACGCGTCGCCCCCTCGGCCGCCGCCCGGCCCAGCAACAGGGCCGGTGCCACCCCGGCCAGCGCCGGCAGCAGACACGCCACCAGCCGCCAGCCACCCGCGCCCGGCTCCGCCACCAGCGCGAACAGCGGAAAATCCGGCACCGGCCCCAGCACCGTCCCGCCCGGCGCCACCGCCGTCCCCTCCCCCACCGCGAACCCCGGGCCCAGCGCGTACGCCGCGCCCCAGAGCACCGCGTTCGGCAGCAGCGCCACACTCAGCAGCACCAACCCGGCCACCGCGGCCGGGCCCCCGCCGAGCGCCGCCATCGCCTGACCGCTGCCGTCCACCGCGTCCACCACCGCCGCCACGGCCAGCACCGCCGCACCCGACGCCACCAGCCCCGCCCCGGCCGCCAGCCCCGCCCTGCGGACCGCCGCCGCTCCCCCGTCGGGCCGGGCCCAGGCCGGCACCCGGGCCGGCACCCGCCACCGGGACGCCGGCCGGCGCACCCCCGAGAGTCCGTGGCCGCCCCCCGCGCGCCGCGCCGTCCGCGCACCGGCCGCCGTCGCGGCCGCGGCCAGCACCGTCACCACCAGCACGTCCGGCAGCACCCGCGCGCGGAACAGCCCGGCGCCCGAACAGTGCGCCACCACCGCCACCGCCACCGCGCAGTAGCCGCACCACACCGCCGGCGGGCCGCTCCAGCGCGGCCGCGGACCACGCCGGGCCGCCACCCGGGCGCCCGCCCGGTACAGCTGCGCCACCGCCAGCAGGCCGAGCAGCAGCGGAGTGACGGTCAGCGGGGCGTCCGCGGCGCCGCGCAGCACCGGCGCGCCGTGCCCGAGCAGCCAGAGCGCGCCCGCCAGCCGGACGGCGTCGGCCGCACCGTCGTCCGCGAACGGGGTCACCACCCAGAGCCCGAGCACCGGCACCGCGACCACCGCCAGGCCGAGCAGCGCCGTCCGCACCCCGGTGAGCACGTCGGCCAGGACGGGCCTGGTGCCCAGCTCCCCCGGCACTTCCACGATCGGACGGCCCATCAGCTGCGTCATGCGCCTCATGGTGCCAAGGCGACTCGCCATGCTCCGTGAAGAGGCAAACCGCCGTCGTGTCCCAGATTATTGGCTTATGCGCATTTTCAGACCCTGCCCTCTCGCCGCCCCCACTCCGGCTCGGAGCGTCTGATGGCCACGCCGCCGAAAAACGCCGAGCGCCCCACCGGCGCCCCCACGACCGACGAGCGCCCCAGCGGTGCCCCCACGACCGACGAGCCCCCGCCGCAGGGCCGTTCCGGGAAGGGCCGGGCCGGACGCGGCCGGGCCGCCAAGAACACCAAGGCGACGCGGGCCGGGGCGGCCGGCGGCCCCCCCGGCGGCCCCTCCGGCGGCCAGGAGGAGGTGGCCCGGTTGCTCCGACAGCTGACACCGCGTGAAGCCCAGGCCCTGGCCCACCTCGCGGCCGGCCGGGACCTCGCCGAGTCCGCGGCCGCGCTCGGTGTCACCCCGGCCACCGCGCGCAGCTACCAGCACCGCGCCATGCGCAAGCTCGGCACGCGGACCCGCACCGAGGTCTCCGCCTTCGCCGCTCTGCTGAGCCCCGCTCAGACCGCTCCCGAGGCCGTCCGAGCGGCACCCGGTACGCCGGCCCGCGAGCGGGGCCCCGCGCCGAAGGCCCCGTCCGAGCCCGCCCGGGGCGGGAAGACCGCCCCCCGGCCGCACACCGCGAAGGCCCCGGCCCCGGCCCCGGCTCCGGCACCGACTCCAGGCCCCGCCGAGCGCCGGCGGGCCCAGCGGGACCAGCGGGACCAGGGGAAGCCGGCCCCGCCGAACGGTCATCCGAAGACCGCTGCCGCGCCCACCGCTCCGGCCCGGCGGGAGACCCCGGCGCCTACGGCAACCCCGGACGGCCGCCGCTCCCCCCGACCCGGGGCGCCGGGCCTGCCGGACGGTCAGCCGAGGGGTGCCGCGGAGGCCGCCGGGCACCGCCGCCCGCAGCGCGAGAAACCGGCCGCAGTCCACGGCCACCCCGGAGCTGCCGACGCCGCGCCGCCCGCCGTACCCCCCGGTGTCGCCACCCCCGCCGGCGGACCGCGCCGGACGCCCCAGGTCCCCTCCGGAGCTTCGGCCGAAGCCCCCTCCGCAGCACCCGCCGACCGCCGTCCGCCACAGGGCGGGAAGCCGGCCCCGCTGAACGGCCACCGGAAGGCCCCCGCCCCGGCGCCCACCCCGGCCCGTCGGCCCGGAGTCGCCGACGGCGGACCGCAGCGCACGGACCCCGGCCGGCCCGGGCCCCCGCCCGCACCCGTGCCCCGGAAGGACACCCGCCCGGAGACCGCCGACGCGGCCACCCTCGCCTTCGAAGAGTTGTACGAGACCGCCCACACCCGCCTCGTGCAGCAGGTCTTCCTCCTCACCGCGTGCAAGCACCGCGCCGTGCACTGCGTCCAGCGGGCGTTCGGCGAGGCCCGGCGGCAGTGGGCCGAGGTGGCCGCCGAGCCCGACCCGGAGGGCTGGGTACGGGCGCGGGCCTGCGAGGCGGCGCTGTCGCCGTGGCACCGGGGCGGCCCGCGCCGGGCGCACGCCTGGCGGCTGCCGCACCGCCGGATCAAGGTCCGCCCGGCCGACGAGTCGCAGGCGGTGCTGCCGGACCACGACCGGCTGACCGACCGGGACCGCGCGCTGCTCAAGGCGCTCAAACGCCTCTCCCGCCCGCAGCGCCGGGCCCTGGTGCTGCACGACGGTCTGGGGCTGCCCGCAGCCGCGGTGGCCGTCGAGGTGGAGTCCACGATGGCGGCCGCCGAGGGCCGGGTCTGGGCCGCCCGAGCGGCGCTGGCGCAGTGGGTGCCGGAGCTGGCCGGGCCGGACCCGACGGCGGACGGCTTCGCGGACCGGCTCAGCGGGCTGCTGCACCGGGCGGCGGTCCGCGGCTGCCCGGAGCCGCACCGGCCGCCGGTGCCGGTACTGCGGGCCCGGTACGGACTGGCCAACGCGACCCGGACGGGGGCGGCGGCGCTGATCACGGTGGCGGTCGCCGGGGCGGCGGTGGCGACGCTGGCCGGTGGCGGACCGCGCGAGCTGTTCCGGCACGGCGGGGTGCCGCCCGCCCCGGCCGTCTGCGCTTCGGCACCGAACGACGCCGTCCCCGCGGCGCCGGACGCCCCGCCGACGGGCATCGTGAGCCTCTGGTGCAGCACGGCCCCGGGCGTCGAAGCGGTGGTGGTCGACCCGCCGCCGCCCGGGTCCCGCCCGTGGGAGCTGCCGGCCGCCGCCCGCGCCGGGGAGGCGCTGCCCCCGCCCGGTCCGGCCGCGACGGGGCCGGTGTCCTGCACCCGCTGGTCCCTGCACCCCTGCGCGACCGACCGCTGAACAGGCCCGACGCCGAACGGCCCGGGCCCCGGCAGCCCAAGTCCCGAGCGGCCCGGGCCCGAACAGCCCGCGCCCCGGCAGCCCGCAAACGCGAGCGCCCCCGCCCGGAGATCCGGACGGGGGCGCTCGACGAGCGGCTGGCGTCAGCCGATGAGCTCGCGCGCCAGGCGGGCGGTCTCGGACGGCGTCTTGCCGACCTTGACACCGGCGGCCTCGAGGGCCTCCTTCTTCGCCTGGGCGGTGCCCGAGGAGCCGGAGACGATGGCGCCGGCGTGGCCCATGGTCTTGCCCTCGGGGGCGGTGAAGCCCGCGACGTAGCCGACGACCGGCTTGGTGACGTGCTCGGCGATGTAGGCCGCGGCACGCTCCTCGGCGTCGCCGCCGATCTCACCGATCATGACGATGAGCTCGGTCTCCGGGTCCTCCTGGAACGCCTTGAGGGCGTCGATGTGGGTGGTGCCGATGACCGGGTCACCGCCGATGCCCACGGCCGAGGAGAAGCCGATGTCGCGCAGCTCGTACATGAGCTGGTAGGTCAGGGTGCCCGACTTCGAGACCAGACCGATCTTGCCGGAGGTGGTGATGTCGGCCGGGATGATGCCGGCGTTCGACTGTCCGGGGCTGATCAGGCCGGGGCAGTTCGGGCCGATGATCCGGGTCTTGTTGCCCTTCGAACCGGCGTACGCCCAGAAGGCGGCGGTGTCGTGCACCGGGACGCCCTCGGTGATGACGACGGCCAGGCCGATCTCGGCGTCGATGGCCTCGACGACGGCGTCCTTGGTGAACTTCGGCGGCACGAAGATGACGGTGACGTCGGCACCGGTCTTCTCGATGGCCTCGGCGACGGAGCCGAAGACGGGCACCTCGGTGCCGTCGACGTCGACCGTGGTGCCGGCCTTGCGCGGGTTCACACCGCCGACGATCTGGGTGCCGGAGGCGAGCATGCGGCGGGTGTGCTTCATGCCCTCGGAGCCGGTCATGCCCTGGACGATGACCTTGCTGTCCTTGGTAAGGAAGATAGCCATGGTTAAGTCCCCTTCCTTACTTGGCGTTGGCCAGCTCGGCGGCGCGGTCGGCCGCACCGTCCATGGTGTCCACGCGCTGGACCAGCGGGTGGTTCGCGTCGTCGAGGATCTTGCGACCCAGCTCCGCGTTGTTGCCGTCGAGGCGGACGACGAGCGGCTTGGTGACGGCCTCGCCCTTCGACGAGAGCAGCTCCAGGGCCTGCACGATGCCGTTGGCGACGGCGTCGCACGCGGTGATGCCACCGAAGACGTTGACGAAGACCGACTTGACGTCGGGGTCGCCCAGGATGATCTCCAGGCCGTTGGCCATCACCTCGGCGGAGGCGCCGCCACCGATGTCGAGGAAGTTGGCGGGCTTGACGCCGCCGTGCTTCTCGCCCGCGTAGGCGACCACGTCGAGGGTGCTCATGACGAGACCCGCGCCGTTGCCGATGATGCCGACCTCGCCGTCGAGCTTGACGTAGTTCAGGCCCTTGGCCTTCGCCGCCGCCTCGAGCGGGTTGGCGGCGGCCTTGTCCTCGAGCGCCTCGTGCTCGGGCTGGCGGAACTCGGCGTTCTCGTCCAGGGAGACCTTGCCGTCGAGCGCGATGATCTTGCCGTCGCCGGACTTGATCAGCGGGTTGACCTCGACCAGAAGGGCGTCCTCCTTGATGAAGACGACCCAGAGCTTCTGCAGGACGTCGGCGACCTGGTCCGCGATCTCGGCCGGGAACTTCGCGGCGGCGACGATCTCGGCGGCCTTCTCCGGGGTGACACCCTCGTTGGCGTCGACCGGGATCTTGGCGAGCGCGTCGGGGTTCTCCTCGGCGACGACCTCGATCTCCACACCGCCCTCGACGCTGGCCATGGCCAGGAAGGTGCGGTTGGTGCGGTCCAGCAGGAACGAGACGTAGTACTCGTCCTTGATGTCCGCGGTCTGGGCCAGCATCACCTTGTGAACGGTGTGGCCCTTGATGTCCATGCCGAGGATCGCCTCGGCCTTGGCGACGGCGTCCGCCGGGTCGGCGGCGAGCTTCACGCCACCGGCCTTGCCTCGGCCACCCACCTTCACCTGAGCCTTGACGACGGCGCGGCCGCCGAAGCGCTCCGCGATGGCGGCAGCGTCTGCGGCGGTCTCGATGACATCACCGTCAAGCACGGGCACACCGTGCTTGGCGAAGAGGTCCCTCGCCTGGTACTCGAACAGGTCCACGTGTTTGTCCTTGTTCGTGGTCGCGGATTGTGTCTCTACGAGCGTGCCACGGCAGGATCTTCGCTGCGGGTCGTCGGGGCGGTGCGGGTACGCAGAAGTACGGCCTTGCGGCCCACACAGCCACGGGCGCACACGTCAATCAACACGCGCGTCACGTCCGTCTGGCAGGTTATCCCCGGACGACGGGCGTGTTTCGCCCGGGACCGGCCCGTCTTGGGTGAGAACCGTCACAGAGAGCCTGCGACCGTGTGCCGCGCGCCCTGCTCAGCGGGCGGGCGGATCCGGGGCTGCGGGCGGGCGTGGGTTCGCTCGTTCGGGTGAACCCGAGCCCGGGTTGATCACACGCCCTGCTCCGGTACCGGGATCGGCCGCTTCTCGATCGCCGCCGCCATGACGTCCGGGAAGACGTCGGGGGTGCAGGCGAACGCCGGGGCTCCGAGCGCGGCCAGCGCCGCCGCGTGCGCGTGGTCGTACGAGGGCGCGCCCTCGTCGGAGAGCGCGAGCAGCGCGATGAACTGGACGCCGGCCGCCTTCATCGCCGCCACCCGCTTGAGCATCTCGTCCCGGATGCCGCCCTCGTAGAGGTCGCTGATCAGCACCACGATCGTCTCGGACGGGCGGGTGATCCTCGACTGGCAGTAGGCGAGCGCGCGGTTGATGTCGGTGCCGCCGCCGAGCTGGGTGGCGAACAGGACGTCCACCGGGTCGGCGAGCTGCTCGGTGAGGTCGACCACCGAGGTGTCGAAGACGACGAGCCGGGTGTCCAGCGACTTCATCGAGGCGAGCACCGCGCCGAAGACCGCCGAGTGCACGACGGACGGGGCCATCGAGCCCGACTGGTCGATGCAGAGGATGACGTCCTTCTTCACCGCGCGCTGGGCCCGGGCGTAGCCGACCAGCCGCTCGGGGACGACGGTGCCGTGCTCGGGCAGGTAGTTCTTCAGATTGGCCCGGATGGTGCGGTCCCAGTCGATGTCCCGGTGACGGGGGCGGTTCACCCTGGCGCTGCGGTCCAGCGCACCGCCGAGAGTGGCCCTCGTGCGGTCGGCGAGCCGGCGCTCCAGCTCGGCGACCACCTTGCCGACCACCGCGCGGGCGGTCTCCCGGGTGGTCTCGGGCAGTGCGTGCTTGAGCGAGAGCAGGGTGCCGACCAGGTGGACGTCGGGCTCGACGGCCTCCAGCATCTCCGGCTCCAGCAGCAGCCGCTCCAGCCCGAGCCGGGTGACGGCGTCCTGCTGCATCAGCTGGACGACGGTGGACGGGAAGTACTCGCGGATGTCGCCCAGCCAGCGCGCCACCTGCGGCGCCGAGCCGCCCAGGCCGGCGCTGCGGCGGCCGGGCCGCCCGGCGCGGCCCTCCTCCGGTGCCCCGCGGTAGAGCGCGGCGAGGGCGCCGTCCATCGCGGCGTCCCTGCCGCGCAGGGCGCAGCCCGTGCCGTCCGCCTCGCCGCCGAGCACCAGCCGCCAGCGGCGCAGCCGCTCCTCGGCGGCGGGGGTGGTGGTCACTGCCATCGGATGCTCCTTCACGAGGTCGGGGTCGGGTGTCGCGGCCGGGCGCCATGGTCGGGGGCCCGGGGCCGGGTGTCGCGGCCGGGGCCGGGCTCAGGTGTCGCGGCCGGTGGCCTGTTTCGGGATGCGCGCCGGGCCGCCGCCGGGGTGGGCCTGGCAGCCGGGCAGGCCGAGCAGGGTGGCGACCACCGGCAGGGCGGCGTCGGCGCGGCCCCGGTCGAGTGCCGGGCCGGCGCTCTCGTCCGCCGCCGGCCCGGTGCCGAACGGGCCGGCCGCGACCCGGCTGCCGATGGTGGTCCGGACACCCGCCTCCAGGGCGGAGAAGGTGCGGCGCAGCAGCGGCAGCACGTCGGTGAAGGCCTCGGCCGGCACCTCCGTCAGCCAGGCGTCGAGCAGGCCCAGCAGGCGAGGGTCGTGCAGGAGCAGGGCGCCGCCGCCGGTGAGGAAGCCCTCGACCCAGCCGGCCGCGTCCGCCGGGGCGCCGGCGGCGGAGAGGACCAGGCCCATCCGGCGGCCGGCCTCCTCGGAGTCGAGCCGTCCGTCGTCCAGCAGCAGCCGGACGGCGCGGCCGCGCAACACGCCGGGCACGCCGGTGGCGGGGCCGCCGTCCGGCTCGCGGCGGGCGAGCGCCCGCAGGGTGGCGGCCCACCGGTCGGCGAGGCCGCCGTCCGGCGCCAGCAGGCCGATCGCGCCGTGCACCTCGTCGAGGTGACCGCGCATCACCGCCGCGCCTGCCGCGTCCAGCCCGGTGCAGGCGGGCGGCAGGCCGACGCAGATCCGGTCGGCGAGGCCGGCCGCGACCTCGCCGAGCGCGCCGTCGTCGGTGCCGCGGACGTCGCCGTAGCGCAGGACGCGGACCAGGGCGGGCAGGGCGCCGGCGAGGTGGGCGACGTCGGTGTCCAGGGCGGCGCAGTCGGCGAGCACCCGCATCACCGCCGGCAGCGCGCTGCCGAGCCCGGCGAGCAGGCACGTCTCCACCAGCCCGGTCAGCTCGGCGAGCTCCGTCGCCGCCCGGGCCGTGCCGACGGCCTTCGCGCCGGCCGCGTCCTCGACCGTGGTGCCCCACTGGGCGGCCTCGGCGATCCGGACCGCGAACTCCGGCTGCCAGCAGAGCCGCCAGCTCTCCCGGAAGGTGCCGGTCGAGTTCACCGCGGACCGGCTGGGCACGCCCCAGTCGATGCCGAGCAGCCGCAGCCGGTGCAGCAGCCGGGAGCGGGCGGCGCCGGTCTCCTCGCGCAGGTCGAGGTCGAGCTCGCGCGGATCCGCCCCGGGCTTGAGCCGAAGCGAGCGCTGGAGGCGGGTGAGGTCCCGCTGGAGCGGCACCGCCGGGGCGCCCTCCGGGACCTCGCCGAGCGCGTCGCCGATCACCAGCCGGTCCTGCACGAGGGCGAGGGCGACGTCCGAACCGTCGCACATCACCGAGCGGACGGCGTCCAGCGTCTCGGTGAGGCCGGCCAGCGGGCGGCCGCGCATCACGGCGAGCGTGCGGGCCAACCGGACGGCCTCGATGACGTGGGCGGAGGAGACCGGGTGGTCCTCCGCCCGGAGCAGCTCGGCGGCCCTGGTCAGCCACTTCGGCAGCGGGTCGCCCGGCTCCGCGAACAGGTGGCGGTACCAGCCCGGCGAGACGATCCCGGCGCCGTAACCGCTCGACTGCGCGAGCCGCCGGTGCGTCCAGGGCACCCAGGTGATGTCGGTCCTGACCTTCTTCGGCAGGCCGGCCAGCAGGGCGCGGTCGTGGGCGACGGTCGGCATGCCGGCCAGCGCGGGGACGTGGAAGGCACCGCAGACCACCGCGATCCGCCGGTACCCGGCCCGCTTGGCGGCCCGGATCTGCCGGCGCATGTACGCCTCCCGGAGGTCGTCCCGCCGGGCGGTGCTGCCGACGGCCACCCCGGCCTCGCGCAGCGCCGTCATCGCCTCGGCGACCGCGGCGAACGGGGCCAGCGCGTCGGCGCCGGGCGAACGGTGCTCGATCACGTCCTCCCACCAGCGCTCCGGGTCGTCGTGGCCGGCGGCCTCGGCGAGCAGCGCGATCGGGTCACCCGGCCGCTCCTCCGCCGCCTCGCTCCCGCCGTCCGGCTCCCCCGGCTCCGAGGCGCCCTCGGCCTCGGCTGCCCCCTCGGCCCCCTCGGTCTCCGCGGCGAATCCGTACGCCGCCGGGAGGTCGATGAAGTGCACCGGCAGCCCGGCGTCGACGGCGTAACGGATCGCCACCCACTCCGGGGAGAACTCCGCGTACGGCCAGAACGCGGCCCGGGCCGGGTCGTCCACGGCATGGGCGAGCAGGGCGACCGGGGGCACCATCTCCTTCTCCGCAGCCAGCCCGATGATCGGATCGGCCTCCGGCGGGCCCTCGATCAGCACCACGTCCGGCTCCAGCAGCTCCAGCGCGGCCGCCACCGCACGGGCCGAACCGGGGCCGTGGTGCCGTACGCCCAGCAGCGTCACCTCTGCGCTGATCCGCTCACTCATCGCGCCCTCCCTCCTCCAACCTCGAACTGCGGTGCAATCAGCGGGCGTTCTCGCGGGCCGCGCGGTAGAAGTCCTTCCAGCCGTCGCGCTCCCGCAGCACGCCCTCGACGTACTCGCGCCACACCACCCGGTCGGCCGCCGGATCCCGGACGACGGCGCCGACCACACCGGCGGCGACGTCGCCGGCCCGCAGCACGCCGTCCCCGAAGTGCGCGGCCAGCGCCATCCCGTTGGTCACCACCGATATCGCCTCCGCCGTCGACAGGGTGCCGCTCGGCGACTTCACCTTCGTCCGGCCGTCCAGCGTGATCCCGGCCCGCAGCTCGCGGAAGACGGTGACCACGCGCCGGATCTCCTCGGCGCCGCCGGGCAGTTCGGGCAGCTCCAGCGAGCGGCCGAGCTGGTCGACCCGCCGGGTGACGATGTCCACCTCCTCCTCCAGCGAGCCGGGCAGGGGCAGCACCACGGTGTTGAACCGTCGACGCAGGGCGCTCGACAGCTCGTTCACGCCCCGGTCCCGGTCGTTGGCGGTGGCGATCAGGTTGAACCCCCGCACCGCCTGCGTCTCGCCGCCCAACTCCGGCACCGGCAGCGTCTTCTCCGACAGGATGGTGATCAGACTGTCCTGCACGTCGGCCGGGATGCGGGTCAGTTCCTCGACCCGGGCGATCTTCCCGTCCGCCATCGCCCGCATAAGCGGCGACGGCACCAGGGCCTCCCGGCTCGGCCCGTCGGTGAGCAGCCGGGCGTAGTTCCACCCGTAGCGGACGGCCTCCTCCGGCGTCCCGGCCGTGCCCTGGACGAGCAGCGTGGAATCACCGCTGATCGCGGCCGCGAGGTGCTCCGACACCCAGGTCTTCGCCGTCCCCGGCACGCCGAGCAACAGCAGCGCGCGGTCCGTCGCCAGCGTCGTCACGGCGACCTCGACGACCCGGCGCGGCCCGATGTACTTGGGCGTGATCACCGTGCCGTCGGACAGCTCGCCGCCCAGCAGGTAGGTGGCCACGGCCCACGGGGACAACCTCCATCGTTCGGGGCGCGGACGGTCGTCCTGCGCGGCCAGGGCGGCCAGCTCCGCCGCGAAGGCGTGCTCCGCGTGCTGCCGCAGAACGTCGGTCATAGGGGGGCTCCTTCGGGCCGGCCGCCGGACACACCTGTGGCAGGCGGCGAAGTGATCGGGGGGAGCCAGGCCGGCGTCCCGGCCTGCGAGAACAAGCCTGCACCGAGCCACTGACAATCCTGACCGGACCTCAGTTCGCCCACCGGGACTGTCAGTCCCTGCCCCTACCGTCGTCGCCATGGAGGAACGCTGGAGCACCGAACACGTCCTGTCCCTGGCGCCCGACGCCGCCTCGCAGAAGGCCGCGGGCAAGCTCTCCTCGCCCGCGCCCTGGTCGGCCACGGGCACCGACGGCGGCGCGCTCTGGGGCGAGTGCCGGGGCAGCGGCAGGACGCCGTACCGCACGGTCGTCGAGCTGGCTACCCCCGCCTACACCTGCACCTGCCCGAGCCGGAAGTTCCCGTGCAAGCACGCCCTCGGGCTGCTCCTGCTCTGGAGCGGCACCCCCGAGGCCGTCCCGGCCGCCGAGCCGGCCGACTGGGCCTCCGCGTGGCTGACGGCGCGCCAGGAGCGGGCCGGGCAGCGCGCCGCCGCGCCGGTGCCGCCCGCCGACCCGGCCGCCGCCCGCCGCCGCGCCGAGAAGCGCTCCGCCCGGGTCGCCGCCGGCGCCGCCGAGCTGCGGCTCCGGCTGGCCGACCGGATCCGCCACGGCCTGGCCGACCAGTCCACCGCCGGCCCCTGGGAGGAGGTCGCCGCCCGCATGGTCGACGCCCAGGCGCCCGGCCTCGCCGCCCGCGTCCGCGCCCTCGACACCACCCCCCAGCAGCACCTCCTGGAGGAGTACGCCATGCTCCACCTGCTCGCCACCGCCGCCACCCGGGTCGGTGAACTGCCCGCCCCGCTCGCCGCCACCGTCCGAGCCCGGATCGGCTACACCACCGACACCGCCGACCTCCTCGCCGGCCCCACCGTCCGCGACCGCTGGCACGTCCTCGGCAGCCGCACCTCCCCGCTGGAGGGCGGCGCCGACGACCGCCTCACCACCCGCCGCCTCTGGCTGCGCGGCGCCAAGACCGGCCGCCCCGCCCTCCTCCTCGCCTTCGGCCGCCCCGGCCAGGCCCCCGACCTCGCCCTCCCGACCGGGCACGTCCTCGAGGCCGAGCTCGCCTTCCACCCCGGCGCCCGCCCGCTGCGCGCAGCGCTGGGCACCCGCTACGGCGCCCCCGAACCCGGCCCCGCCACCCCACCGCCCGGCCTCACCGCCGCCGAAGCCGTCGCCGCCTACGGCACCGCCGTCGCCGACGACCCGTGGCTCGACGCCTGGCCCACCGTCCTCACCGACGCCGTCCCCGTCCTCACGCCCGACGGCTGGCACCTCACCGACGGCCGGCACACCCTCCCGGTCCACCGTGCCGCCACGCCCGAATCCGCACTCTGGCGTCTCGCCGCCGTCTCCACCGGCCGCGCCCTCACCGTCTTCGGCGAACACGGCCACCAGGGCTTCACCCCCGTCACCGCCTGGGGCCCGGACCACCGCCCGATCAACCTCACCACCCCGTAGCCCGGCGCCCCACCGCACGCCCGCACCGCCCACACCACAACCTCAGGAGCCCACGTGTCCGACCCCTGGGAGTCCCTCCACACCACCGCCCTCCTCGGCACCGACCGCCGCCCCCTGCCGCAGCCCACCGGCGAGTCCCCCGCCCACCGGGCCGTCGACCGCACCGACCCGGCCACCGCGCTCCTCGAACTCGCCGCCCTGGAGACCGTCCGCCGCCGCGCCGGCGCCCTCCCCGCCCCCGTCAGCGAGCCCCTCGCCGCCCCCGCTCCCGAGGACGACCGCCCCGAACTCCCCGCCCCCGCCGCCCGCCGCCTCTCCCTGCTCCTCGGCACCCGCGGCGGCGGCACCACCCTCGCCAACCTCACCGAGCTGCTCCCCCAGTGGCTCACCACCGCCCGCGCCCGCGGCTACCGCCCGCCCGCCGTCCTCGTCCCTGCGCTGCTCGACGCCGCCCGCGCCCGCAGCGAACTGCGCCCCGACGCGGTCGCCCTGGCCGGCCCGCTCGGCCGCTGGCTCGCCCCCCGCAACCCCGACTGGCGCTTCGTGCTGCGCACCACCGCCGGGGAGCCCGCGGAAGCGGCCGGCCCCGGCGACGACCGCCTCTGGCACGAAGGCCTCTTCGCCGAGCGCGTCACCCACCTGACGCTGCTGCGCCGCACCGACCCGGCCGCCGGTCTCGCCCTCCTCCGCAGCACCTGGTCCACCGAGCGCGCCGAGGACCGCCTGCTCTTCCTGGACGCGCTCCAGGACGGCCTCTCCCCCGCCGACGAGCCCTTCCTGGAGGCCGCCCTCGGCGACCGCAGCAAGAACGTCCGCGCCACCGCGGCCGAGCTGCTCTCGACGCTCCCCGGCTCCACCCTGGCCGGCCGCATGGCCGAGCGCGCCCGCGCCGCCGTCCGCCTCTCCGACCGCGGTACGCACCTGCTGGTCACCCCGCCCGCCGAATGCGATCCGGCGATGCAGCGTGACGGCATACCGCTCAAGTCGCCCACCGGGCGCGGCGAGCGGGCCTGGTGGTTCGGCGAGGTGATCGCCGCGGCACCACTGGCCCTCTGGCCCGAGTCCACCGGCCTGACGCCGGACCGGCTCCTCGCCCTGCGGGTCGGCGACAGCATCGACGAGACCAACAGCAGCTGGGCCGACGACCTGCGCGAGGCCTGGGCCCGGGCAGCCGTCCGCCAGCAGGACGCCGACTGGGCGCGGGCGCTCCTCGGCCCGGCCCCGGCCCCCTCCCCGGAAAGCCGGCGGGCCCGCCCGCCGCGGACCACCGGCGCCCCCGCCAAGCTGCTCTCCGTCCTGCCGCCCGCCGAACGCGCCGCCTGGACGGCCGCGTTCATCGAGGTGCACGGCCTCGGCGAGGCCTTCCAACTGCTCGGCGCCTGCGCGACCCCGTGGACGCCGCCGCTGTCCACCGCCGTGGTCGCCGCCCTCGCCCGGGCGGCCGCCTCCGGCGCGTACCCGTGGAGCCACAGCGGGGTGCTCGGGATGACCGAGCGTGCGCTCGCCCCCGAGACCGCCGCCGCCGTCGAGGCGCTGGTGGCCGACACCGCCCCCGCCACCGCCTGGGCCGAGACCTTCACCCGCCTCGCCGGCACCCTGCGCTTCCGCGAGGCCATGCTCGCCGAACTCGCCTCCTGACCCGTGACGCACCCGCGCCGGTACGGGAGAGACCCGTGACGCACCCGGGCCGGCACGGGAGGAGACCCGTACCGGCCCGAGAAGATGCAGACGTACCAGGGCTTTCTGACAATCCCTAGCTGGCGACCCGCAGGTTCGCCTCGACCCAGGCCACCACGTCCCGGGTCGGCGTGCCAGGGGTGAAGATGTCCGCGACGCCCATGGCCTTGAGCTCGACGATGTCCTCGTCCGGGATGATCCCGCCGCAGAAGACCTTGATGTCCTCCGCCTCGCGCTCCTTCAGCAGCTCCAGCACCCGCGCGCAGAGCGTCATGTGTGCGCCCGAGAGGACCGACAGCCCGATGCCGTCCGCGTCCTCCTGGATCGCGGTGTCGACGATCTGCTCGGGCGTCTGGTGCAGGCCGGTGTAGATGACCTCCATACCGGCGTCGCGCAGAGCGCGCGCGATGACCTTGGCGCCGCGGTCGTGACCGTCGAGCCCGGGCTTCGCGACCACCACACGGATCGGCCCTGACACACCCATCACTGCCTCCTGGACTTCGTCGTCCACCACCCCAGACCTCGTCGGGCACGGGCGCGGTTAACCAGCAATAACCAACCTGAGGGGAGGTTAGCGTCACCCGGCCCCCCTGGCCGTGCCGCCCCTCAAGAGGAGGGGAAAATCACAGCCCCGCCCCTTGCTACCAGTCGGTATACCCCGCAATTCCCACCCACAGCCCACCAACTCACCTCTTGACTTACGGACTTTTGTCCGCATGTCGGCGTTGCGGCTACAGTCTCGGCAGTTTTCCCCTCGTCTTTCCCCTCGCCCGACGACGTGCCGAAGGCCCACCGAGGAGGCAGCCCCCGATGGCTCCCGACGCAGCCGCCCGCCCGACCCGAGCGGAGCTGCGCATGGCCGCCCGCGAGCAGTCGCGTGCCCAGCGGCGCGGTGCCGCCAAGGCCGCCACCAGGACGGCGCTGCTGCGCGTGGCGCTGCCGTCGGTGGCCGCGCTCGGGGTGGCCGCGGCGGCCGCCGTGACCGTCCAGGGCGAGGCCGGCCAGCAGCGCCTCGAGGCGGCCGGCCGGGTGCCGCAGCAGGCCACGGCCGCCGACGCGCCGGACAACGCGGCCGCCCGGGCCTCCGCCCAGCAGGCCCTCGCGACGGACGGTGCCGGCCAGGCCTCCCGCAGCGACGCCCGCCAGCCGCTCTCCGGCGGCCAGCCGACCGCCGAACAGACCGCCGAACCGACGGCCGAACCGGCCGCGCCCAAGGTGGTCATGCCGGTCGCCGAGCACGGCCTCGGCGAGCTGTTCGGCGAGGCCGGCACCCACTGGGCCAACCGCCACACCGGCATCGACTTCCCGGTGGACGGCGGCTCGCAGGTCATGGCCGTCGCCGACGGCACGATCCGTACGCAGTGGAACCCGTCGTACGGCTACATGACGATCCTGAAGATGGCCGACGGCACCGAGGCCTGGTACTGCCACCTGCGCTCGTACAAGATCCGCAAGGGCACCGTGAAGCAGGGCGACGTCATCGCCTTCGTCGGCAGCAGCGGCAACAGCACCGGTCCGCACCTGCACTTCGAGATCCGGCCGCCCGGCAGCGGGCCGGTCGACCCGCTGCCGTGGTTCCTCTCGAACGGACTCGACCCGCGCTGAGCGGTCAGAGCTTCTCCACCGGCGCGTACCGCAGCAGCAGCTGCTTGCGCCCCTCCGTCCCGAAGTCGACGGTGGCCTGCGCCTTGTCCCCGACACCCGTGGTGGCCACCACCGTGCCCAGGCCGAAGGTGTCGTGGGTGACCCGGTCCCCGACCGCCAGCGCCACGACCTCCCGCTCGACCGCCGTACCGGACCGCCGCGCCGACTGCCCCCAGCCCGCCTTCGGCGAGGCCGCCGCGCCGCCGCGCGCGGAGCCGCCCGAACCACCCGAGCCGGCGGACCTCCCGCCCCAGGACGACCCCGAGGAGTACCCGCGCGAGGCCGGCACCGAGGCCGCCCCCGTCCGCTTCCACTCCACCAGCGTCTCCGGGATCTCCTCCAGGAACCGCGAGGCCGGGTTGTACGAGGGCTGCCCCCAGGCGCTGCGCAGCACCGAGCGGGTCAGGTAGAGCCGCTCCCGCGCCCGGGTGAGCCCGACGTACGCGAGGCGCCGCTCCTCCTCCAGCTCCTTGACCTGGTTGAGCGCCCGCATGTGCGGGAAGATCCCGTCCTCCATGCCGGTCAGGAAGACCACCGGGAACTCCAGGCCCTTGGCGGTGTGCAGGGTCATCATCGTGATGACGCCCTGCCCCTCCTCGTCCTCGTCCGGGATCTGGTCCGAGTCGGCGACCAGCGCGACCCGCTCCAGGAAGTCGGCGAGCGAGCCGACCGGCGGTGCGCCGTCCTCGCCGGCGTCGGGCCGCTCGCCCGGGTCCTGCTCGTACTCCAGCGCCACCGAGGCGAGCTCCTGGAGGTTCTCCACCCGGGTCTCGTCCTGCGGGTCGGTCGAGGACTGGAGCTCGGCGAGGTATCCCGTCTCCTCCAGCACCGCCTCCAGCACCGCGGCCGGCCCGGCGCCCGACTCGACGACCTGCCGCAGCCCGGCCATCAGCTCGTTGAACTTCCTCACCGCGTTCGCCGAGCGCGCGGCCATCCCGTACGCCTCGTCCACCCGCCGGAGCGCCTGGGCGAAGGAGATCCGCTCGCGCGCGGCCAGCGCGTCGATCATCGCCTCGGCGCGGTCGCCGATGCCGCGCTTGGGCACGTTGAGGATCCGGCGCAGCGGCACGGTGTCCTCCGGGTTGGAGAGCACCCGCAGGTACGCCAGGACGTCCCGGACCTCCTTGCGCTCGTAGAAGCGCACCCCGCCGACCACCTTGTACGGCAGGCCGACCCGGATGAACACCTCCTCGAACACGCGGGACTGCGCGTTGGTCCGGTAGAAGATGGCGACGTCGCCGGGCTTGGCGTCGCCCGCGTCGGTCAGCCGGTCGATCTCGTCGGCGATGAACTGGGCCTCGCCGTGCTCGTCGTCCGCGACGTAGCCGACCACCTTCTCGCCGTGGTCCCCGGCCGTCCAGAGCTTCTTCTCGCGGCGGCTGGTGTTCCGCTCGATGACGGCGTTGGCGGCGGTGAGGATGGTCTGCGTGGAGCGGTAGTTCTGCTCCAGCAGGATGGTGGTCGCGTTCGGGTAGTCCTCCTCGAACTGGAGGATGTTGCGGATCGTCGCGCCGCGGAAGGCGTAGATCGACTGGTCCGCGTCACCGACGACGCACAGCTCGGCGGGCGGCACCTCGGCCAGCCGCCCGGCCGCCGGGTTGACGAACTCGCCGTCCACGGTGCGCTTCGGCGCGGCGGCGACGGCGCCCCCGCTGAGCTCGCGCACCAGCATGTACTGGGCGTGGTTGGTGTCCTGGTACTCGTCGACCAGGATGTGCCGGAACCGGCGCCGGTAGTGCTCCGCGACGTCGGGGAAGGCCTGGAGCAGGTTCACCGTCGTCATGATGATGTCGTCGAAGTCGAGCGCGTTGGCCTCCCGCAGCCGCCGCTGGTAGAGGAAGTACGCCTCGGCGAGCTTCTTCTCCATCGGGTTGGCGGCCTGGTCGGCGTACGTCTCCTCGTCGATCAGCTCGTTCTTCAGGTTGCTGATCTTCGCGGTGAAGGACTTCGGCGGGAACTGCTTGGGGTCGAGGTCCAGGTCCCGGCAGACGAGCGACATCAGCCGCTGCGAGTCCGCCGAGTCGTAGATCGAGAACGACGAGGTGAAGCCGAGCAGCTTGGACTCGCGGCGCAGGATCCGCACGCAGGCGCTGTGGAAGGTGGAGACCCACATCGCCCGGGCCCGCGGGCCGACCAGCTGCTCGACGCGCTCGCGCATCTCGCCGGCCGCCTTGTTGGTGAAGGTGATCGCCAGGATCTCGCCCGGCTGCACCCCGCGGGCGCCCAGCAGGTGGGCGATCCGGTGGGTCAGCACCCGCGTCTTGCCGGAGCCGGCGCCGGCCACGATGAGCAGCGGCGAACCCGCGTGCAGCACCGCCTCGCGCTGCGGGTCGTTCATCCCCTCCAGCAGCTGCGCCGGGTCCACCACCGTCCGGGCGGCGCCGTTGCGGTACCAGGAGTCCCGCTCCGTCTCGGCGGCGTGGTCGGTGTGGAACAGCCCCTCCGGGATCGCCTCCTCGTACACGTCGTACGGGACGTCGTCCTCGTACGGCGGCGGCTCCTCGTCGATGGGCGCGGCGGCGTGCGGCTGCTTCGACCCGGCGGCGGGCCCGGCGGCGGGGGCCTCGAAACCGGGGAGCGGGAGGTCGTCAAAGAGGCTACTCATGGCACTCCGAGTCTATGGCCCCCCACCGACAAGCCCGCCCGGACCGGAGGGATCCGGACCGGGCGGGCGGGTGCGCGGGGCGTCAGACCAGGCGGCGGGCGGTGGCCCAGCGGGTCAGCTCGTGCCGGTTGCTGAGCTGGAGCTTGCGCAGCACCGCCGAGACGTGGCTCTCCACCGTCTTCACCGAGATGAAGAGCTGCTTGGCGATCTCCTTGTACGCGTAGCCGCGCGCGATCAGCCGCAGCACCTCCCGCTCGCGCTGGGTCAGCCGGTCGAGGTCCTCGTCCACCGGCGGGGTGTCGGTGGCGGCGAAGGCGTCCAGCACGAAGCCGGCCAGCCGGGGCGAGAACACCGCGTCGCCGTCGGAGATCCGGAAGATCGCGTCGACCAGGTCGGTGCCGGTGATGGTCTTGGTGACGTAGCCGCGGGCACCGCCGCGGATCACGCCGATCACGTCCTCGGCCGCGTCGGAGACGGAGAGCGCGAGGAACTTCACGCCCTCCCGCCGACCGCCGCCGCCCTTGTCCGAGCCGCTCCGCGCCGCCCCTCCCGACTGCTCACCCATCAGCCCGGCCGAGCGGCGCAGCACCTCGACCCCGCCGCCGCCGGGCAGGTGGACGTCGAGCAGCACCACGTCCGGCCTGGTCTCGGCGACCACCCGGACCGCCGACTCCACGTCGTCGGCCTCGCCGACCACGTCGATCCCGGTCACCTCGGTGCGCCCGATCTCTGCCCGGACCCCGGTGCGGAACATCCGGTGGTCGTCGACCAGGACGACGCGCGCGACCCTCCCCCCGCCGTCGGCCGGGACCCCCATCGGCGCTGCCTCAGTCATTCGTTCTCTCCATCTCCAGCTCGACCTCGGTCCCGCCGTCCGGCGCGGGCCGCACCCGTGCGGTGCCGCCGTTGCGCTTCATCCGGCCGAGGATCGACTCGCGGACACCCATCCGGTCCTCCGGCACCGTGTCGGGGTCGAAGCCGGGGCCGTGGTCGCGGACGAACACCATCACCGTCTTCCCCTCCACCTCGGCGTAGACCTGGACCGGTCCCCCGCCACCGTACTTGGCCGCATTGACCGTCGCCTCCCTCGCGGCCTGCATCTGGGCCGCGATCCGCTCGTCCATCGGGCAGTCGCCGACGATCACCAGCTCGACCGGCACCCCGTGGCGGTCCTCGACCTCGGCGACCACCGCGCGCAGGCTCTCCGCCATGGTGTCCGGCGCGGCCTCGGCGGCGGCCTCCGGGCGGTACAGCCAGAGCCGCAGCTCACGCTCCTGGGCACGGGCGAGCCGCAGCACCTCCTTCGGGTCCTCGGCCCGGCGCTGGATCAGGGTCAGCGTGTGCAGCACCGAGTCGTGGACGTGGGCGGCGATCTCGGCGCGCTCCTGGGCGCGGATACGGGCGGTCCGCTCGGCGCCGAGGTCCTGCCACATCCGCAGTGCGTAGGGGCCGACCAGCACCAGCACGCCGGCCAGCACCGCGAGCGAGGCCTCGATCACCGAGCCGAGCGTGGAGCCGCTGCCCTGCATCGCGAGGAAGGCGATGGTGCCGGCCACCACCAGCAGCACACCGCCGCCCACCCTGGTGTAGGCGCCGCGCCGCTTCTCGCCCTCCTCCAGGCCGAACCAGCGCTGCCAGCGCGAGTCGTCGGCCTGCCGCCAGACCAGCGCGACGCCGACGCCGATCGCCAGCAGCGGCCAGGTGTACGGCCGGGCGGTCTGCACGCCGAGCGCGTTCAGCAGGGCGATCAGGCCGATCACCACCATGACCAGCGCGGCGAGCTGCCCCAGGCCGCCCTGGCGCTTCGCGGCCGACCGGACCGGCGCCGTCTCCGTCCCCGGCACCGCGCCGGGCTCCGCGGCGGGCTCGCCCTGCAGCGCGTGCTGGAGCAGCTCCCGCAGCCGGCCGATCCGGCCGCGCCGGCCCTTGCTCAGCTCCGCGCCGAACGCGCCGGAGGCCTGCCAGGACCCGGCCGGAACGAAGGCCCCGTCGACGTACACCCAGTGCGCGCCGCCGCGCTGCGCGGGCTCGCCGATGCCGATCGGCACCACGAACCAGAACGCCGCGTACAGAAGCGCGCCGATCCCCTGCGCGAAGAAGAGCAGGACGAACGCGACCCGGACCCAGGCGACCGGCAGGCCCAGGTGCACCGCGAGACCGTGCGCGACACCGCCGAGCATCCGGCCCTGCGGGCTCCGGTAGAGCCGCCGGTACGGCGGCCGCCCGTCGCCGGGGACGGACGGGTCGGCGCCCGCCGACGGCGGGGCGTCGGGGACGAGCGGACGGGGATCGGTACCGGGGGCTGCCACGCCACCGATGGTTCCACGCGGGCGGGCCCGGACGCATCAGGGTGGAGCCCTACCCGTTCTCAGGGACAAGTCAGGGTACGGACAGGGACGGCACCGGTTGGGTGGGCGCGCCGGAGCCACCAGGATGGTGGGCATGACCGAGGACCACCGCACCCAGGAGGCCGGGCCGAGCGCCCCGCCCGAGCCGGACCGACCCCCGCTGAACCGGACCGAGCACCACCGCGTGGTCGCCGGCGTCTGCGGCGGACTGGGCCGGCACCTGGACATCGACCCGGTGGTCTTCCGCGTGGTGACGGTGGTGCTCTGCCTCTCCGGCGGGCTCGGCCTCTTCCTGTACGGGCTGGCCTGGCTGGTCGTCCCGACCGAGCCCGTCCCGGACGGCAAGGGCGGCAGCCGGTCGGGCCGGACCGAGCTCCAGCGGGTGCTCACCGGCCGGGTCGACGGCCAGTCGGTCGGAGCGGTGCTGCTGACCGTGATCGGCACCGGTGTCTTCTTCTCCTCGATGGGCGACGGCGACCAGCTGTTCCCGCTGCTGCTGCTCGGCGGACTGGTCTTCCTGGCCGTCCGCTACGACCCGGAGCGCCACCACAACCGGCTGCGCGGGCGCCGGCGCGGCCGCAACCGCCACGAGGGCCCGTACGACCGGTACTTCCCCGGGTCCGGGCCGGCCACCGCCTACTCCTGGCCGCTGACGGACGAGCAGCCGCCGCCCGGTGACGACGAGTCGGCCCGCGAGCGGCACGCCCGGGAGCGGGCGGCCGGCACGGTGCCGGCCGACACCCCGCACGCGGGCCCGAGCGGCTACCTCTGGGACCCTCGCCACCCCGAGCGCAACCCGTACGGCGACACCGGCGCCGCCCCGCACGGCGCCGCGGCCCCGCCGCCCGGCGGCCCGGCCCAGCCCTGGTGGCAGCGCGCCGACCTGCCGGAGGGGGACCCGCTGCGCAAGGGAGGCCCGGCCCGCCGGACCCGGCCGCCGGTGGCGGTGCGCCACCACCGCGAGCGCTCGCCGCTCGGCCTGATCGGGCTGCTGCTGGCGGTCGGCGCGGCCAGCGCGGTCTGGGGGGCCTCCGCCCACGGCGACACCGACGTGCTGACCGGCACCGTGCTGGCGACCGCCCTGCTGGTCATCGGGCTGACATTGCTGGTCGCCGCCAAGTTCGGCCGGGCCCGCAGGCTCGTCGTGCCGGGCCTGCTGCTCACCCTGGCGCTCGCGTTCACCCACGGCTCGTCGATCTCGGTGCACAACGCGTTCGGCGACCGCGACTGGAGTGCCGCCTCGGCCGGCGAGCTGCAGCCGCGGTACACGCTCGGGCTCGGCAACGCCCGGCTGGACCTCAGCCGGATCGACCCGGCCGGCAGCACCCTGCACAGCACCGTCGAGCTCGGCGCCGGCGAGCTGACCGTCCTGGTGCCGTCGAACGTGACGGTCGACCTGGAGACGAAGATCGGCCTCGGCAACGCCGCCGTGCCGGGGCAGGACGAGGTCAGCGGCAACAGCTCCCGCACGTTCCGGCTGGCCCCGGTGAACGGTCAGGCATCCAAGGGCACGCTCGACCTCAAGCTGATGGTCGGGCTCGGCAACATCAAGGTGGTCCAGTCGTGAGGAAGCACCAGCTCGATCTCTTCTCGCTGATCGCCGGGGGGTTGTTCACCGTCATCGCGGTGCTCTACCTGGTGGCGGCCGTGAACGACATCTCGGTGAACGGCCGGATCGTCATCCCGGTGACCTTCATCGTGCTGGGCCTGGGGGGCCTGATCGGGGCGGTCGCGGCGGCAGCCCGGCGCGGCCGGACGGACGCGCCGGACTGAGGCCGCGGCGTCAGCTCTGCAGCGGCCCGAGGTTCAGCTTGTCGCCGTCCTTGGTGACGCCGTACTTGGGCAGCGGCTTGGTGGCCGGGCCGTTGACCACGGCGCCGGTGGCCGCGTCGAACCGGGAGCCGTGGCAGGGGCAGTACAGCTGACCGTTCTTCGGTGCGTCGACCGCGCAGCCGGAGTGCGTGCAGACCGCGGAGAAGGCGCAGTACTGGCCGGCCTTGGGCTGGACGATGTAGACCGCGTCGCCGGTGGCCGGGTCCTTGACCTGGGCGGAGCCGCCGACCGGGACGCTCGCGGCGGCCACCGAGACGGGCGGCCCGGCGGGCGCCCTCCCGGCCGGGGCGGCGGACGGCCCGACCGCCTTCTTGTCCCGTCCGAAGGTGGCGGTCAGCGAGCCGGAGAGCAGGCCGGCGCCCCCGATCGCGACGGCCGCGATCCCGCCGTCCACCAGTGCCCGCCGGCGGGTGTGGGCCTCGCCCAGCCCGCGCTCACGGTCCCGGGCGGCCCGCTTGGCCAGGTAGCCGTCCAGCGAGAGGTACGGGGTGCCGGCCAGCAGCAGCGGGGTCCAGGCCATCAGGTAGGCGAGGTCGTTGCCGAGGTAGTACGGCGAGACGTTCCAGCTGACGGTCAGCCAGAGGCTCAGGTTGATCAGCGCGCCGCCGAGGGCCGCGACCCGGCCCCAGAGACCGAGCAGGGTGCCGAGGCCGACCGCCAGTTCGCCGAAGGCGATGGCGAGCGCGAACAGGGTGGGGGCGTCGAGGGCGGCGCCGAGCAGGAAGGAGATCGGGCTGGAGCCCTTCGCCGCCTGGGTCTGCGAGACGAAGGAGGCCGGGTCGCCCGCGCCCGCGAGGTAGTGCGTGTCGGAGAGCTTGTCGAGCGCCGCGTAGACGAAGGTGACGCCGAGGAACATCCGAAGCGGCAGCAGCGCGTACCGCGAGGCCACCGCCTTGCGCGCGGCCACCCACCCGGTACTGCCGTCCGCCGCCCGCACGCCGGCCGTCACGGAGCCGCCGGCCACCGTGGGGCTGCTGGCCTCCGTCATCCCTCACACCTTCCTTCACGGCCTGCCAACCGCCTGACAGGTCCGGTCGCATTCTGCACGTTTGTGAGCGCTTTCGGTGGGAGGTCCCACCCGGTGGGCCCCCGTCCACCGCGAACGGCCGCGCCGCCGCTCCCTTGTATACGGGAACGACGGCGCGGCCGTTCAATGCCGGTCGGGGGCCTTCTCAGGGCCGGCCGGCGGGAGTGATCACTCCCACTCGATGGTGCCCGGCGGCTTGCTGGTGCAGTCCAGCACCACGCGGTTGACGTCCTTGACCTCGTTGGTGATCCGGGTCGAGATCTTCGCCAGCACGTCGTACGGCAGACGCGACCAGTCGGCCGTCATGGCGTCCTCGGAGGAGACCGGGCGCAGCACGATCGGGTGGCCGTAGGTGCGGCCGTCGCCCTGGACGCCGACGCTGCGGACGTCCGCGAGCAGCACGACCGGGCACTGCCAGATCTTCCGGTCCAGGCCGGCCGCGGTCAGCTCCTCGCGGGCGATCGCGTCGGCCTCGCGCAGCAGGTCCAGGCGCTCCTTGGTGACCTCGCCGACGATCCGGATACCCAGGCCCGGGCCCGGGAACGGCTGGCGCTGGACGATCTCCTCCGGCAGGCCGAGCTCCTGGCCGACCATCCGGACCTCGTCCTTGAACAGCTTGCGCAGCGGCTCGACCAGCGCGAACTGGAGGTCCTCGGGCAGGCCGCCGACGTTGTGGTGGGACTTGATGTTGGCGGTGCCGGTACCGCCGCCGGACTCCACCACGTCCGGGTACAGGGTGCCCTGGACCAGGAACTCCACCGACTCGCCGTGCTCGCCGGCCTCGGCCACGATCTCCGCCTGGGCCTGCTCGAAGACCCGGATGAACTCACGGCCGATGATCTTGCGCTTCTCCTCGGGGTCGGAGACCCCGGCGAGCGCGTTCAGGAAGCGCTCCTGCGCGTCGACGACCTTCAGCTGCACGCCGGTGGCCGCGACGAAGTCCTTCTCGACCTGCTCCGTCTCGCCCTTGCGCATCAGGCCGTGGTCGACGTAGACGCAGGTCAGCTGGTCGCCGATGGCCTTGTTGACCAGGGCGGCCGCGACCGCGGAGTCCACGCCGCCGGAGAGGCCGCAGATCGCCCGCTTGTTCCCGACCTGGGCGCGGATCAGCGCGACCTGCTCGTCCACCACGTTGCCGGTGGTCCAGGTCGGCGCGATGCCGGCGCCGCGGTAGAGGAAGTGCTCCAGGATCTGCTGGCCGTGGTCGGAGTGCAGCACCTCGGGGTGGTACTGGACGCCGTAGAGCCGGGCCTCGTCGTTCTCGAAGGCCGCGACCGGCACCACGTCGGTGGAGGCGGTGACGGTGAAGCCCTCGGGGGCGGCCGAGCAGGCGTCGCCGTGCGACATCCAGACCGAGTGCTGCGCCGGGACGCCCTCGAACAGGGTGGAGCCGGTGCGGGAGACGGTCAGCGGGGTGCGGCCGTACTCACGGGCGCCGCTGTTGTCGACGGTGCCGCCGAGCGTCTTGGCCATCAGCTGGAAGCCGTAGCACATGCCGAAGACCGGCACCCCGGCCTCGAAGATCGCGCGGTCGAGCTGCGGTGCGCCCTCCTCGTAGACCGACGAGGGACCGCCGGAGAGGATGATCGCCTTCGGGTTCTTGGCGAGCATCTCGGCGACCGGCATGCTGCTCGGCACGATCTCGCTGTAGACCCGGGCCTCACGCACCCGGCGGGCGATGAGCTGGGCGTACTGGGCACCGAAGTCGACCACCAGGACGGTGTCGGTCTCAGGTACGGACTGGACGGGAATAGCAGAGGACACGGACGGCCTTCCGGCAGCGGTACGAAAGGTGTCGCGCGCAGCGCTTCCGTCGAAGGGCGGCGGCGGGCGACGAGCGGGGGTCTGTGGTCGAGTCTACCGGGCGGGCCGGTTTCACTCGTCTGCACGTCCAAGAGACCGTGACCGCCCCGGCCGCCGGTTCGTTGCTTCTGACGACCGTACGACCGCGCCGCGCCCGCCAGGTGCGCCGCCTCCGCCCCGGCCAGGGGCGCCGCCGTACGGGCTTGCAGGACCACGCGTGGAGCTCATCCCAGTCCACCGGCGCGCGTGGCGCCGCCGCTGTCCCGGCCCCGCCGGGAGCGGTGCGCCGTGGGACCGTGCGCGGGTGCAGCGGCCGGCCAGCAGGGGACAGCGACCCCGGCCGCGACTGGACCAACGAGGTGGGGTGGCCGGCCTCCGGGGACGCCCGGAAGCCGGCCGCCGCACCCCGGCGCAACCCAGGCGCACACCGTTCACCGTCCCGCGCCGCTACGCGCGTCCCCGTGCGCTCCGGCCGGCACCACTACGCACCGTGATCATCGACGTGGCCTTCCCGGACCTCCCCGCGGGCCGCCGGGCGGCCCCCGGCAGACCTCCCCGAACCGGTCCGGCCGAAAATGGACTGTGCCGAATCATGCCGAATCGGTTGCAGAGCAAGCCCTTCGTCCAGCACGATGCTGCTTGGAAGAGGTTCTCCCGGTGGCCGAAGGCCCACTGCGGAGGCCCGGCCCGGTGCCGCCGAGACCCTTGGTGGCAACGATTGTCACCTCACGCTCCGTGAGCGAAGGCCCGGCGCAGCCATGCGCGCCGGACCGGCCGCACCGCGCGCGTGCGCGCCCCGCGCGACCGGCACACCCACGCCGGTGCTGCGACGGCGCGGTCCCAGAAGCCAACCGACAGGACGGCGCTCCTCCCCCGGCGCCGTCACCCCAGCACCGGCGCAGCCCTGACGCCGCGTGCTGAACGACAAAGGGCCCCGTTCCCCCGCGGGGCCCTTTGCCCTTCTCCGGGCCCGGTCGGGTCCTGGTCCGACCTCCTCGTCCAGGCCTTCTCCGGCCCCTGTCCGGGCCTTGTCCGGGGCCGGGCGCAGCGGGGTGACCGCTGCGGCGGGCGGGCGCCGGGACGACGCGAGGGGGGCGGGCCGCCGAGGCGCACGCCCCCCGGCTCGCTACGGCTCCTTGCGCCAGACGCTCGCGTCGGCGGCATCCCCACCGTCCCCGGGGGCGGCGGTGCCGGGGGCCGGCGGCTGCTGGTCGTGCGAGCCGATCACCTCGCTCACCCCCGCCACCTGACCCGGCAGCAGCGGCCCGCCCTCGTGCACCACGCCCGCGGGCGCGGCGTCCGCGTGCGCCGTCTCCCGGGGCACCGCTCCCGCGTACGCCGCACCCTCGTACGGGCCGCCCTGCGGCGGCACCGCTCCGAGGGGGCCGCCGGCCGAACCGCCGCGGACGGCCGCCAGCAGCGGCGGCACGGCCAGCGCGCCGACCGCCGCCCAGATCACGTTGGCCGCCAGCTGGGAGCCGAAGAGCAGACCGACCGAGAACTCGCGGTCGGCGCCCGTCCGCCCGCCCGAGGACCCGCTGCCCGACGTCGCCACGAAGCCGGCCACCGCCATGAGCAGGGTCAGCCCGGTCGCGTACACCACGGCGAGCCGGATCCGGTCGGCCGCGTCGAGCCGGCGGCGGTGGGCCGTCCAGCCGAGGTAGGCCGTCGCGGCGAGGGCGAGCAGCAGGGTCCACCGCCAGTCGGCGGTCTCGCCGTGCAGGTCGAAGAGCGAGAACTCGTCGCGCGGGCCGCTCGACCCGTAGCCCGGGCCGTCCCCGTCGTAGCCGCCGTAGCGGCTGCTGCCGTCGCCCGCCCGCAGGGTCGCACCCGAGCCCAGGCCGAGCAGGCTCAGGCCGAGGTTCGGCAGGAAGGCCACCGAGACACCGGTCGCCCACCCCTCGTCCTGGACGGCGACCAGCACGAACCCGACCAGCGCGCCGAGCCCGACCGACACCGCCGCCGCCCGGCCCGCGGCCAGCCCGGCCACCGCCCACCCGCGCACCGCGCGGTTGCGCCAGGCCGCCCAGCGCAGCGCGTCCGTCCCGTACACGGTGAAGGCGAGCAGCCCGGCCAGCAGCGCGCTCCAGCCGACCGCCTCCAGCCAGCCGGAGTCGGACCGGTACTCCACAGCCCCGTAGTAGTCGCTGAAGCTCGCCCCCCGGCCGTTCGACGGGGACCAGGCGGCGCCGCCGACCAGGCCCACCAGCAGGGTCGCCGCGGCCACCACCAGGGCGGTGCGGACCGCCTCGCCGGCCGCCTGCGCCCGGGTCTGCTGCGCACCGCTGCGGGCCTGGCGCAGGCGTACGCCGGCCCGCAGACCGAGCCAGAGCGCGAACAGCCAGAGCGCGGTGACCGTCATCGGCACCGTCCGCACCAGGAGCGACGGGCCGCTCTCCCCCCGGAACAGCCGGCCGCTGAGGCCGAGCTTGAAGGGTGCGCCGAGAGCGGCCAGCGCCATGGCCAGGGCGGTGCCGAACCGGTCGCCGAAGTCGGGCGAGTCGTAGAGGTAGCCGACGTTGTAGTCGCCCGGGATCGCGGCGATCAGCGCCGCCAGCAGCAGCACCGCGGTCGGCGCGATCACCGCCTTCACCGCCGGCCGCCAGTCCTCGCCGGTGAGCCACCGCAGCGCGGCGGGCTGCGCGGCGGCCGCGTCGTACGGCCGGCCGGTGCCCCAACTGCCCACCGTCGGCGGGACGGCGGGCGGTGCGTACCCGGGCCGGCCGGGCGCCGCGGCCGTCGGGTACCCCGGCGCGGACGGTGGCGGCGGGGGCAGCACGGGCGGGGTGAGCGGTGCCGGGGCTGGCGGGGGCGGCGCCAGCGGCCGCCCGCAGGACGCGCAGCCGAGCGCCCCTTCCGCCGAAGCCGCGCCGCACGATGCGCAGATGGCCATGGACCGTGATCCCCCCGTGAGAACAAGCCCCTGGGCCCCCCAGGGAGCCCGTTTATCCCATCGTGCGCGGACGGCTGTCAACCGGCCCCGGCGCGTCGCGGGCCTGTCCCGGCGAGGCGTCAGGGAGCCTGCGTGCCACGCCTCTTCGGCACCTCGGGGACGGCCAGCAGCGGCAGGCGCAGCGCACCGAAGGCCTCCTTCGGCACCGCCGGGCGCACCGGCGCCACCGACTCGACCCGCCGGTACGCCTCGCCGGGGGCCGGGCGCCGGTCGTCCTCGCCCTTGTTCGGCCACATCGACATGGCCCGCTCGGCCTGCGCGGTGATCGTCAGTGACGGGTTCACCCCGAGGTTGGCGGAGACCGCCGAGCCGTCCACCACGCTGATCCCGGGGTGGCCGAAAAGCCGGTGGTACGGGTCGACCACGCCGGTCTCGGCGGAGTCGCCGATCGGGCAGCCGCCGAGGAAGTGGGCGGTCATCGGGATGTCGAAGATCTCGCCGACGGTGCTGCCCGCGAAGCCGTTGATCTCGTCGGCCAGCGCCTGGGCGCCCTGCTCGGCGGCCGGGATCCAGGTCGGGTTGGGTGCGCCGTGCCCCTGGGTGGAGGTCAGCTGGCCCTTGCCGAGGCCCTTCTTCTTCAGCGAGACGGTGATCGAGTTGTCCAGCGACTGCATCACCAGGCCGATGATCGTCTTCTCCGACCAGCGGTGCTGGTTCATCGAGCGGGCGAAGGTCACCGGGTGCCGCACCGACGAGCCCAGGTAACGCAGCCAGCGCGGGCCCTTGCCGCCCCCCTTGACCTGCGCGATCGACAGCGCGCCCATCGCGTTGGAGCCCTTGCCGTAGCGCACCGGCTCGATGTGGGTGTTCGCGTCCGGGTGGATCGAGGAGGTGATCGCGACGCCCTTGGTGAAGTCCGTCCGGGCGCCGTACAGACGGTCGGTGGTCTGCGCGCCGACCAGCGCCTCGGAGTTGGTCCGGGTCAGCTCGCCCAGCCGGCCGGAGATCCGGGGCAGGTGGCCGCCGTCGCGCATCCGGTGCAGCAGCGACTGGGTGCCGTAGGTGCCGGCCGCGATCACCACCCGGCCGGCGGTGATGGTCCGCGCCCCCGCCTTCACCGGGTCGGTGGTGGAGCGGGCGTCGGTCCGGCGGACGTCCACCTTGAAGCCCTGCGTGCCGCCGGCGCCGGTGTGCTCGCGGATCCGGGCCACCGTGGTGAGCGGGTGGATCTCGGCGCCGCCGCGCTCGGCCAGGTGGAGGTAGTTCTCGGTGAGCATGTTCTTGGCGCCGTGCCGGCAGCCGGTCATGCACTCGCCGCACTCCACGCAGGCCCGCCGCGCGGGGCCGGCGCCGCCGAAGTACGGGTCCGGGATCTCGTCGCCGGGCGCCGCCTCAGCCGCGCCCCCGGCGTCCTTGCCGTCACCGAAGAAGACCCCGACCGGCGCCATGTGGAAGGTGTCCCCGACGCCCATCTTCTCGGCCGCCGCCCGCAGATGGACGTCGGACGGGGTCATGGTCGGGTTGAGCCGGACGCCCAGCATCCGCTGCGCCTGGTCGTAGAACGGCGCCAACTCCTCCTGCCAGTCGGTGATGTGCGCCCACTGGCGGTCCTCGAAGAACGGCTTCGGCGGCACGTAGAGGGTGTTGGCGTAGTTCAGCGAGCCGCCGCCGACGCCGGCGCCCGCCAGGATCAGCACATTGGCCAGCAGGTGGATCCGCTGGATGCCGTACAGGCCGAGCTTGGGCGCCCACAGGTACTTCGCCAGGTCCCAGGAGTTCTTGGGCAGTTCGTCGCGCTCGAAGCGCCGCCCGGCCTCCAGGACGGCGACCCGGTAGCCCTTCTCGGTCAGCCGCAGCGCGGAGACCGACCCACCGAAGCCCGAGCCGATCACGACCACGTCGTAGTCGAACTCCGCCTCATCGCGGGACCCCACCATGTGCCACTGCTCCTTCGGGAAAAGAACTGACGTCGGGACGGACTGCCGTGAGCCGTCGGCTACTTGAAGCGCAGCGCCTTCAGCACCCGCAGGCCGCCGGTGAACACCGCGGCGAACTGCTTGTCGTCCAGCCCGAACGAGGGCGCGAGCGGCATCAGCCGCTGGCTGGCGACGGTCTGCGCCTCGGTGAACCGCAGGATGCCCTCGGCGCCGTGCCGCCGGCCGAGCCCGGACTCGCCCATGCCGCCCATCGGCGCGCCGACCGAGCCGTACGCCGCCGCGTAGGCCTCGTTGACGTTGACCGTGCCGGTGCGCAGCCGGGCCGCGACCGCCCGGCCGCGCCGCAGGTCCTTCGTCCAGACGCTGGAGTTGAGCCCGTACGGGGTGGAGTTGGCGGCGGCCACCGCCGCGTCCTCGGTGTCGAAGCGGTAGACCGAGACCACCGGGCCGAAGGTCTCCTCGCTGCAGACCGCCATCTCCGGGGTGACGCCGTCCAGGATGGTCGGCTCGTAGAAGAACGGGCCGAGATCCGGCCGGGGCCGGCCGCCGGTGACCACGGTGGCACCGGCCTTGACCGCCTCGTCCACGTGACGGGTGGTGGTGTCCAGCTGCCGGACGGAGACCAGCGAGCCCATGTCGGCGCCGTACGCGAGGCCGCCGCCGAGGCGCAGGGCGCGGGTCCGCTCGGCGAACTTCGCCAGGAACTCGTCCGCCACCGAGCGGTGCACCAGCAGCCGTTCGATCGAGATGCAGAGCTGGCCGGCCGAGGAGAAGCAGGCCCGGACGGCGCCCTCGGCGGCCCGGTCGAGGTCGGCGTCGGCCAGCACCAGCATGGCGTTCTTGCCGCCGAGTTCGAGCGAGACGCCGACCAGCCGGGCGGCGGCGCGCTGGGCGACCTCGCGGCCGGTCCGGGTGGAGCCGGTGAACGAGACGTAGTCGGCGTGCTCGACCACGGCCGGGCCGATCACCGGACCGTCGCCGATCACGACCTGCCAGAGGTCGGCCGGCAGCCCGGCCTCGATCAGCAGCTCGCGGGCCCAGAGCGCGGTCAGCGCGGTCTGCGTGTCCGGCTTGTTGACCACCGCGTTGCCGGCCACGAAGGCGGGCAGCGCGTCGCCGATGCACAGCTCCAGCGGGTAGTTCCACGGCGAGATGTGCCCGACCACGCCCTTGGGGCGGCGGGCCTCGATCGCCTGGGTGAGCAGCGGCAGCGCGCCGCCGCGCCGCTTGTCGCGCAGGTAGCCGTGCGCGGCGCGCCCGTAGTGCCGGGCGGCCATGGCGACGGCCAGCACCTCCTCGAAGGCGTGCAGCCGGGCCTTGCCGGTCTCGGCCTGGATCAGGTCGAGCACCTCGTCCTGGCGCTTCAGCAGCAGGTCGTGGAAGCGCAGCAGGACGGCGGCGCGACGGCGCACCGGCAGCGCGGCCCAGGCCGGCTGGGCGCGACGGGCCAGCTCGAAGGCGACCTCGACGTCGGCCGGGGTGGACTGCGGCAGGCCGGCCAGCCGCTCGCCGGTCAGCGGGGCGACGGTCTCCACCAGGCTGGGCTCGCCGGTCGCGGTGATCCCGCCGGCCAGGCGGGTGACCAGCGACGACGGGACGGCCGCGGCGACCGTGCGGCCGCCTCCGGGGGCGGCGGGGTTGCGGTCCGCCGCGCCTGCACCGGGCTGCTGGAGGGCCGAGGCATCTGCTGTGAGGTCCGTCATACGGCGCAGCCTAGGCGCTCGGCGGCCGGTTCGGTACCCGTGGGTAACAAGAAACTCCGAGTGGCCCACCCGGCCGGCCGGTCACCGGCTCGGCGCTTCTCGACGGCTCGGCAGCTCGGCGCTTCTCCGGGCCAGCGGGTCAGCGCTTCTCGGCGGCTCAGCGGGTCGGCGCTTCTCCGGGCCAGCGGGTCAGCGCTTCTCGGCGGCTCAGCGGGTCGGGGTGAAGTGACCGAGCACCGCGTTGAACCGCTGCTCCCCCTCCGGCCAGTCCTTGTCCGTCTCCGGGCAGGACAGGTAGATGGCGTAGCCGGTCCCGTCGTCGTCGATGAACTCCGCCTCGATCGCCCGCCGCCGGCCCCCCTCCTTGGCCGCGTAGCTGAACTCCCAGACCGCGGCGTCGTGGCCGTTCACCAGGACGCTGGTCAGCTTGTGCTGGCGGTACTCCTTCAGCTTGGAGACGGTGGTCTCCATCTGCCGCATGTGGTCCAGCGGCTTGACCGACTGGCCGACGGTGACGGCGAACTGGAGGTAGTGCGTCTTGTTGTCCGGGCTGTAGAAGATCTGGTTGGCGGTGTCGGTGCTGCGCTGCCAGGCCGGGGTGGCCACCGGCAGCGGGAAGCGGAAGCCCGCCGGGTCGTCCACCCAGCGGTAGCCGGTGGGCGCGGGGTCCGCGTCGCCGGACGCGGTGGGCTGCGGACCGCCGGTGGCGGTCGGGGTGGGGTCGGCGACCGGGGTGCCGGAGTGCCGGGTCACCAGGAAGGTCGCCCCCGCGGCCAGCACGGCGACGCCCAGCCCGATCGCGGCGATCCGCAGCACGTTGCGGCGTCCGGCCGGGCCGCGCGCGGGCGCGACGGGGTGCACCACCAGCGCGGGCCGCCCGGCGGGCGGCCCCACGGCGGCGGCTGCGGCGCCCACGGCGAGGGCTCCGGCGTCCGCCGCGGTGGCGGACGGCGCCGCCGGCGGTGCGACCGCACCGGGCGTCGTCTCCGGCTCGGAGTCAGGCTCCGGCCCGGGCGCCTCGGTCCGGTCCACCACCGGCACCGACTGGGTCGGCGTCTTCACCGGCGCGACCGGCTTGAAGCCCATGGTGTGCCCGGCCTGCACCTCGGCCAGCATGCGGGCCGCCTCGTCCGCGGTCGGCCGCTCGGCCGGGTCCTTGGCCATCAGCGCGGCGAGCACCGGCCCCAGCGCCCCCGCCCGGCGCGGCTCCGGCAGCGGATCGCCGACCACCGCGGCCAGCGTGGTCAGCGGCGACGTCCGGCGGAACGGCGACTGGCCCTCCACCGCCGCGTACAGCGTCGCCCCGAGGCCCCAGAGGTCGGAGGCCGGGCCCGGGCGGTCTCCCTGGGCGCGCTCGGGCGCCAGGTAGTCCGGCGAGCCGACCAGGTCACCGGGCCGGGTCAGCTCGGCCGAGCCCTCGTACGTCGCGATGCCGAAGTCGAGCAGGACCACCCGCCCGGTGCCGCGCTCCAGCAGCACGTTGGCCGGCTTCACGTCCCGGTGCAGCACACCCAGCTGGTGGCCCCGGTGCAGCGCTGCCAGCACCTGGCTGCCGACCTCGGCGGCGGCCCGCGGCTGCAGCGTGCCGTCCTGGCTGATCACGTCGGCCAGCGAGCGGCCGTCGACCAGCTCCATCACGATCCACGGCCGGCCGTCCTGCTCCAGCACGTCGTGCACGGTGATCACGCCGGGGTGCTTGATCCGGGCGGCCGCGCTGGCCTCCCGCTTCATCCGGGCGTGCAGGATCTGCAGCTCCTCCTCCGGGAGGTGGCTGACGGTCAGCTCCTTGACGGCGACCTCGCGGTCCAGCATCCGGTCCCAGGCCCGCCAGACCGTGCCCATGCCGCCGCGGCCCAGCCGGTCGCCCAGCTCGTAGCGTCCGGCCAGCAGCCGCTCCGCCTCGGCCGCCTCCGGCCGGTCCTGCACGCTCATCGGCGACCGCTCCCCCTCATTCACCTGCCGTCACCTCGACGGAGGGCCGGTGCAGACCATTTTTCGAACAGATCCCACGCACACATTAGGCGCCCCGCCCGCACCCCGGTAATCTCCCCCGCCCGTCCGGCCGGCGGGACGGCCCCGACAGGCACCGTCAGCCTGCGAACATCAGGCCGCGAACACCGGGGCCGCCACCATCAACCCGCGAACACCACGACGGCGACCACCCCGAGCACCAGCAGCAGGAAGACCCCGCCCACCAGCACCGGTCCGAGCAGCGCCGGCGGTATCAACGGACGCCGGACCGGCTCCGGCCCCGCGCCCGCCGCGACCGGCTCCGGGGCCGGCCCGCCCCGGCCGCGCCGACGCGGCGTCAGCGGCACCAGCGGCCCCTCCGGCCGCAACTCCAGCGCCCGCGCCGACCGCTCCTCGTCGGCCGGCTCCGGCGCACCCGCCAGGAGGCCTGCCAGCTCCCGCTGGACGGCCTCCGCGGTAGGACGCAGCGCGGGGTCGGGCTGGAGCAGCCGCTCCACCAGCGGCGCCAGCGGCCCGCACACCACCGACGGCTCCCGCCGGCCGTCCCGTACCGCCGTGACCAGCTCCGGCACACCGTGGTCCGGGAACGGCGAGCGGCCGGTCACCAGCCGCTGCACCAGCACCCCCAGCGCCCAGCAGTCCCCCGCCGGGCCGCCGTCCAGCGGCCAGCGCTCCGCCACCGGACCGACCAGGGTGGCCCGCACGTCGTACCGGCGGCGCCCGCCGGGCCCGCCCAGCTCCTCGGCCAGCGCCTCCTCGGCCACCCCCGGGAGCAGTCCGCCCAGCAGCGCCGCACCGTCCTCGCAGACCAGCACCGACGCGGTGGTCAGATTGCCGTGCGCGAGCCCGGCCTCGTGCAGGGCCCGCAGCGCACCGGCCAGGTCGGCCGCCAACTCGGCCGCCCGGTACGGCGGGACCGGCCCGGCCGCGACCAGCTCGGCCAGCGGCACCCCGGCCGGCCGTTCCTCGACCGTCCAGAGCAGATCGCCCTCGACGAAGGCCCCCGCCCCCTGCAACAGCCTGGGGTGCGAAGGCGCCGTCGACCCGGCCGCCGCCACCCGGCGGACCAGCCGCTCGCCCTGCTCGGGGACCGGCTCATCCGGATCGTGACCGCTCGTCAGCAACGCCGGCAGCTCCAGGCCGCGCAGCAGGACCGCACCCCCGGTCACCTCGTCCACGGCGGAGGCGCGCAGCGCCTCCGGACGGTCCGTCAGCCGGTAACGCCCTGCCAGCACCTGACCCGGACCCGCTCGCATGCGTGTTCCTCTCGCTCGCGCCCCAGCCTAGGGCGTGCGCATTACGCTCGGTCCCATGGACTGGACCGATCTGATCGAGGCGGCCTTCGACGTGGCCGGCAACAGCAACAGTGACACCCGGGCGCAGGCCCTGCGCACCGTCGAGGCGAACGTGGCCCCCGAGGAGAGGCCGGTCGCGTCCACGGCGGGGCGCCATCCCGACCATTTCCGCAAGGGCGTCCTGGTCCTCACCACGCACCGGCTGCTGTTCCTGAAGGACGGAAAACCGCCCGTCCCGGTTCCGCTTTCCGCGGTCACCGACGCGACCGTCGCCAAGTCCCGGATCAACGGCGAGGTGCTGCTGGTGGTCGCCCTCACCGGCTCGCACCGGTTCGAGGACGTGGTGAAGGGCGAGGTGTTCGCCGAGCAGATCCGGGCCGCCGCCCGGCTGGCCCGGACCGCCGCACAGAAGGCGCCGGCCAGGCCGGACGCCGCGCCCGCCGCCTCCGGCACCGAGCTGCTGGACCAGCTGGAACGCCTCGCCGCCCTGCGCACCGCCGGGGCGCTCACCGACGAGGAGTTCGGCCGCGCCAAGCAGCGCCTGATCGGCTGAGCCCGCCGGGAGGCCCCGCGGGCCCTCCTACGGCGCGGGCTGGAAGGAGTCGAAGGCGGTCTGGCGGGCCTGGGCGTTCGCCGGGGCGCTCCAGTCCGCGTCGGGGGTGATCCAGTAGATCGCGTAGCCGTACTTGGCGGGCGTGCCGGTGACGAAGCCCCGGTTGAGCGAGTGCGTCCGGGGGTTGCCGCTGATCCACTCCCAGTCGGCGGCGTTGGTCCACTCGCGGTAGGCGACGGCCTGCAGCTGCACGCGCTGGTAGTTGGAGACCTGGGCGCGCAGCCCGGGCTCGGACTCCTGCCAGTCGGCCACGGCACTCGCACCGGGGCTGGTGGTCCATTCGATCTTCAGGGTGCTGCCGTTGCCCTTGAAGGTGCGGCGGGTCGCCTCCGAGCCGGCCGGCTGGAGCCAGTCCGGCAGCACGACCGAGAAGCCGGTCGGGTCCTTGTACTCGTGGAAGCCGGCGGGCACGGCCGGGCCCGCCGGCGTGCCGGGAGCGGGCGTGACGGGAACCGGCAGGGCGGCTGCCGGGGTGCTCGGCGCCGCGGCGGTCGGTGCCGGGGCCGCCGCGCCGGTCGGCGCGGTCGCCGGGGTTCCGGTCGTCGGGGTTCCGGTCGCCGGCGCGCCGGTCGCCGGCGCGCCGGTCGCCGCCGGGCTCGCCGGGCCGCCCGCCGGGGCCGTGGCCACCGCGCCCTCCCCCTCCGGGGAGGTGGTGCCCGCCACCGGGGCGGGGCTGCCCGCGCCCTTGGCCGGCGGGTGGTCGGAGCCGCCGACGGCCTGGATCACCGCGACCACCCCGGCGATCAGCACCAGGACCAGGACCACGGTGACCACGGCGAGGCGCCGCCGTCCCGTGCGCGGGTCGGCACCGGCCGCCTGGGTCGCGCCCAGGGTCCACTCGCTGGTGACCGGCTTGATCGGGTCGGGGGCCGGCGCGCCGGCCCCGGCGGTTGCGGGCTTCTCCGCCGCCGCGGCGTCCTTGGCGGCCCCGGTCTCCCCGGTGACCGCGGCGTCCTTGGCCCGGCTCCCGACCCGGACGGTGCCGAGCAGCCCGCCGACCGGACGCTTCCCGGCCGGCTTCCCGGCGGCCGGCGTCTGCGCGGCCTGCTTCTCCGCGGCCGCGGCCACGGCCGCCTCGCCCTTGGCCTTCGCCGCGCCCTTGCTCTCCCCCGCCGACGGCTTCACCGGCATCGCGTGCTCGGTGGTCGACTCCGCCCGCGCGGTGGCGTCGGCCACCACCCGCTTCAGCATCGACCGCGTCTGCGAGGCGTCCAGCCGCTCGCCCGGGTCCTTCTCCAGCAGTCCCTCGATCACCGGCTTGAGCGGCCCGGCGTTCAGCGGCGTGCTGAGCTCCTCGGTCATCACCGCCGTCAGGGTGGCCAGCGCCGAGCCCCGGTCGTACGGCGGCCGGCCCTCGACCATCGCGTACAGCGTGCCGCCCAGCGACCAGAGGTCGGCCGGCGGGCCGGGCTTCTGCCCGCGGGCCCGCTCGGGGGATATGTACGAGGGCGCGCCGACCAGCATCCCGGTGGAGGTCACCGAGGCGTCGCCCTCCACGCTGGCGATGCCGAAGTCGGTGAGCACCACCCGGCCGTCCTCGCCGATCAGCACGTTGGACGGCTTCACGTCGCGGTGCAGGATGCCGAGCGCGTGCGCGGCGACCAGCACGCCCAGCACGTCGAGCGCGATCTCGGCGGCCCGGGCGGGCGCCAGCGGCCCGTCCTCCTTGATCACGTCCGCCAGCGAGCGGGACTCGACCAGCTCCATGACGATCCACGGCCGGTCGTCCTCCTCGACCACGTCGAAGACGGTGACCGCCGAGCCGTGACGGATCCTCGCCGTCGCCTTGGCCTCGCGCAGCGTACGGACGATCAGCCGGTGCTTCTCGTCCTCGTCGACGCTGCCGTTCATCCGCAGTTCCTTGACCGCGACGATCCGGCCCAGCATCTCGTCCTCGGCGCGCCAGACGGTGCCCATACCGCCGCGCCCGAGCACCGCGTCCAACCGGTAGCGTCCGGCCAGGAGGCGGCCGGTGGAACCCTGCGCCTGGGTCATTCGGAACGTTCCCCCATGTGGTGCTGGCCGGTCGAGGTGACGGCGCGTCGGCCCGACGCCGGGCCCGAACGCCAAGCCTCCATCATCCCCTGTCCCCGGGGCCCGCGGCCACCCGCCCCCCGGCCACCCCGGTGACGGCCCGGCCGAACGCGGCCGCTCCGTGCCCGATCTGTGATCGAAAACTCTGTTCGGCCGGCCCGGAGCGCTGCTAACGTTCGGCCGCTCACAGTCTTTTCCGGGGGGATTCGACGCCCATGACCGCACCCGCACCCGGCGCTGACGGCCACTCGGAACGGCCGCGAACGGCCCGGCACTTCTCCGTGGCGCCCGAGCGGGAGGTACCGGAGGGCTATGTCGCCCCCGGCATGCCCGGCGCCCCGGTGACCGGCTACCGGCCGGAGCCCGAGCACGCCGACGGGCCGGCGCGCCGTCGCCGGACCGGCACCGCCGTCGCGGCGGCCGTCGTCGCGATGCTGGCCGGCGCGCTCGCGTACGGCGCCGCCCTGGCCCGGGTCGAGGGCAGCATCGGCTGGCTGGCCATCGCCCTGGCCGCCGCCGTCGCCTGGCCGCTCGGCCGGCTCGGCGGCCGCAGCCGCGCGCTGCCCCCGCTGGGCGCGCTGCTGGCGGCCGGAGCGCTCTTCCTCGGCCAGCTGCTCGGCCAGACGCTGCGCCTGCACGACCTTGCCGGCACCCCGTACGGCGAGCTGCTCGGCGACGCCCTCCGGCTCTGGCGCGCCGACCGGCACCCGCTGGACCTCGTCTTCTACGGCATCGCCGCGATCGGCGGCTTCCTGCTCACCCGCCGCACGGCCACCCCCAGCTGAGGCCGGACGCGACAGGGCCCCCGCCGGACGGTGATCCGGCGGGGGCCCTGGTCCGTCACGGCACGGCGGCTCAGCGGTGGTTGAGCGCCGGGTTGACCGTGACCTCGACCCGCTGGAACTCCTTGAGCTCCGTGTAGCCGGTGGTGGCCATCGCCCGGCGCAGCGCGCCGAACAGGTTCATGGTGCCGTCGGGGGTGTGCGACGGACCGGCGAGGATCTCCTCGGTGGTGCCGACGGTGCCGAGGTCCACCCGCTTGCCGCGCGGCAGCTCCTCGTGCACGGCCTCCATGCCCCAGTGGAAGCCCTTGCCGGGCGCGTCGGTGGCACGGGCCAGCGCGGCACCGATCATCACCGCGTCGGCGCCGCAGGCGACGGCCTTCGGGATGTCGCCGCTGTAGCCGACGCCACCGTCCGCGATCACGTGCACGTAGCGGCCGCCGGACTCGTCCATGTAGTCGCGGCGGGCCGCGGCCACGTCGGCGACGGCGGTGGCCATCGGCACCTGGATGCCCAGGACGTTGCGGGTGGTGTGGGCGGCGCCGCCGCCGAAGCCGACCAGCACGCCGGCCGCGCCGGTGCGCATCAGGTGCAGCGCGGCGGTGTAGGTGGCACAGCCGCCGACGATGACCGGGACGTCCAGCTCGTAGATGAACTGCTTGAGGTTGAGCGGCTCGGCGGCGCCGGAGACGTGCTCGGCGGAGACGGTGGTGCCCCGGATGACGAAGACGTCGACGCCGGCGTCCACGACGGCCTTGGAGAACTCGGCGGTGCGCTGCGGCGAGAGCGCGGCGGCGGTGACCACACCGGAGTCGCGGACCTCCTGGATCCGCTGCTTGATCAGCTCGGCCCGGATCGGGGCGGCGTAGATCTCCTGCAGGCGGCGGGTCGCGGCGGCCTCGTCCTCCAGCGTGGCGATCTCGTCCAGCAGCGGCTGCGGGTCCTCGTAGCGGGTCCAGAGGCCTTCCAGGTTGAGCACGCCCAGGCCACCGAGGCGGCCGATGGCGATGGCCTGCTGCGGGGAGACCACGCTGTCCATGGGGGCGGCCAGGAACGGCAGCTCGAAACGGTAGGCGTCGATCTGCCAGGCGATCGAGACCTCCTTCGGGTCACGCGTACGCCGGCTGGGGACGACGGCGATGTCGTCGAATGCGTACGCCCGGCGGCCGCGCTTGCCTCGCCCGATCTCGATCTCAGTCACTTCGTTCGAGCCCTTCTGGTTTGTTGCTCATGCCCGCCGGGTCACCCCGGCCGCCCCCAGTATCCCGCACCCGCCCGTCGGCGCGCCGCGACGGCCCGCCCCCCGGACACGCACGAGGGACCCGCCGCTCGGAAGCGGCGGGTCCCTCGACGGACGACGGCGTCAGCGGCTGGTGTAGTTCGGCGCCTCGACGGTCATCTGGATGTCGTGCGGGTGGCTCTCCTTGAGGCCCGCCGAGGTGATCCGGACGAAGCGGCCCTTGCTCTCCATCTCCGCGACGGTGGCGGCACCGACGTAGCCCATGGTCTGGCGCAGGCCGCCGACCAGCTGGTACAGCACGGCCGACAGCGGGCCGCGGTACGGCACCTGGCCCTCGATGCCCTCGGCGATCAGCTTCTCGTCCGAGGTGACCTCGCCCTGGAAGTACCGGTCCTTGGAGAAGGACTTCGCCTGTCCGCGCGTCTGCATCGCGCCCAGCGAGCCCATGCCGCGGTAGGACTTGAACTGCTTGCCGTTGATGAACAGCAGCTCGCCGGGCGACTCCTCGCAGCCGGCCAGCAGCGAACCCAGCATCACGGTGTCGGCACCGGCGGCGAGCGCCTTGCCGATGTCGCCCGAGTACTGCAGGCCGCCGTCGCCGATGACCGGCACGCCGGCCGCCTGGCAGGCGAGCGCGGCCTCGTAGATCGCGGTGACCTGCGGGACGCCGATGCCGGCGACCACACGGGTGGTGCAGATCGAGCCGGGGCCGACGCCGACCTTGACGCCGTCCACGCCGGCGTCGATCAGCGCCTGGGCGCCGTCGCGGGTGGCGACGTTGCCGCCGACCACGTCGACGCCGACGGCCGCCTTGATCTTGGCGATCCAGGCCAGCGCGTTGTGGCTGTGGCCGTGCGAGGTGTCCACGACCAGGAAGTCGACGCCCGCCTCGACCAGGGCCTGGGCCCGGTCGAACGCCTCGGCGCTGGCGCCCACGGCGGCGCCGACCAGCAGGCGGCCCTCGGCGTCCTTGGCGGCGTTCGGGTACTTCTCGGCCTTGACGAAGTCCTTGACGGTGATCAGGCCCTTGATCCGGCCCTCGTCGTCGACCAGCGGGAGCTTCTCGATCTTGTGGCGGCGGAGCAGGCCGATCGCGTCCTCGCCGGAGATGCCGACCTTGCCGGTGATCAGCGGCATCGGGGTCATGATCTCGCGGACCTGGCGGCTGCGGTCCGACTCGAAGGCCATGTCGCGGTTGGTGACGATGCCGAGCAGCTTGCCCGCCTCGTCCGCGATCGGCACGCCGCTGATCCGGAACTTGGCACAGAGCGCGTCGGCCTCGGCCAGGGTGGTCTCCGGGCCGACCGTGATCGGGTCGGTGACCATGCCGGACTCGGAGCGCTTCACCAGGTCGACCTGGTTGGCCTGGTCCTCGACGGACAGGTTGCGGTGCAGCACGCCCACGCCGCCCTGGCGGGCCATCGCGATCGCCATCCGCGACTCGGTGACCTTGTCCATCGCCGCGGAGAGCAGCGGGATGTTGACGCGCACGTTCCGGGAGACCCGCGAGGAGGTGTCGACCTGGTTCGGCAGCACCTCGGAGGCCCCGGGCAGCAGCAGCACGTCGTCGTACGTGAGCCCGAGCATCGCGAACTTCTCGGGTACGCCTGCGGCGTTGTAGGACATTTGGGGGTACCTTCCGTGGCCGGCCTATTCCGCTCGCGCCCTGAGGGTGGGGGCGCTGTCATCGCTCACTCGCTCAGGCCGCCGAAAGCTCGGTGCCGTTGGAGGAACCTCCAGGGGAACCCCGCTCGCACCCACGAAACTTTGGCAACCCGCCCAGGCGCCGATACCCCATGGTACTGGCACCACGAATGTGCACTCGTGTGCCCTTGACAACACCCGGCACCCATGAGCCATTCCGGCGCGGGCGGGCCGGGGCCGGGATCAGGAGGATTCCTCCGCGAGCGCCCGCAGCCGGCTGAGCGCGCGGTGCTGGGCGACCCGGACGGCGCCGGGCGACATCCCGAGCACCTCGCCGGTCTCCTCCGCCGACAGCCCGGCGGCCACCCGCAGCAGCACCAGCTCACGCTGACGGGCCGGCAGGTTGGAGAGGAGCTCCTTGGCCCAGGCGGCGTCACTGCTCAGCAGCGCCCGCTCCTCCGGGCCGAGCGCCTCGTCCGGCACCTCCGGCAGGTCGTCCTGCGGGACGACGGTCGAGCCGGGCCCGCGCATCGCGGCCCGCTGCAGGTCGGCGATCTTGTGGGCGGCGATGCCGTAGACGAAGGCCTCGAACGGCCGCCCCTGGTCCCGGTAACGCGGCAGCGCGCAGAGCACCGCCACGCAGACCTCCTGGGCGACGTCGTCCACGTGGTGGCGGGCCCCGCCGGGCAGCCGGACCAGCCGGCCGCGGCAGTACCGCAACGCCAGCGGGTGGACGTAGGCGAGCAGCGCGTCGATCGCCGGGCCCTCGCCGCGGACGGCGGCCGCGACCAGCTCGCCGACCAGGGGGGAGCTGCCGGTACCGAGCACCGGCGCCCGGCCGATGCCGGCCCGGATGCCCGCCTCGCCGGCGCCCGTGTCCTCACCGGCTCCGTGGCCGGGCTCACCGTCACCGGGATCCGTGTACGACGGAGTGCCCGGGCCGGAGGGCTCGGCCTCCACCGGGTCCGCCTCGCCGGTAGCACCGGCAACGTCGTCACGCATCGGTCCATGGTGCCTGGTCGAACGGGAAAACGCGGCACCGCGTCCGGAGTTGTGCACCGGAACGTTATGCGGTGCGGCACCGGGCACCGCGCCACCGCGCACCACCGGCCCCTCCTGCACCGTGCCGCCTCCCGCCCCGCCGCCGTCAGTGGTCCCGTCCGTAGCGCCGTCCACCGAGTGTCCTGCGGCTTCGTGGTCCGCCGCAGTGCCTGTCCGCTGGTCCCCGAGGTGCTCCACTACTCCATGGTGCAACCTCGGGACCGTAACGTCACACGCCCCTGCGGGAGGAACCGCGAGCAGCGCGCCGCGAGCAGCGGCGCCGCCGGTGGTCAGCGGACCAGGCCCCAGCGGAAGCCCAGGGCCACCGCGTGCGCGCGGTCCGAGGCGCCGAGCTTCTTGAACAGCCGCCGGGCGTGGGTCTTGACGGTGTCCTCGGAGAGGAACAGCTCGCGGCCGATCTCGGCGTTGCTGCGGCCGTGGCTCATGCCCTCCAGCACCTGGATCTCACGCGCCGTCAGCGTCGGCGCGGCACCCATGTCCGGGCTGCGCAGCCGGCGCGGGGCGAGCCGCCAGGTCGGGTCGGCGAGGGCCTGGGTGACGGTGGCCCGCAGCTCGGCGCGCGAGGCGTCCTTGTGCAGGTACCCGCGGGCACCGGCGGCCACCGCGAGGGCCACACCGTCGAGGTCCTCGGCGACGGTGAGCATGATGATCCGCGCGCCCGGGTCGGCGGACAGCAGCCGCCGGACCGTCTCGACCCCACCGAGGCCGGGCATCCGGACGTCCATCAGAACGAGATCGGAGCGGTCGGCCACCCAGCGGCGGAGGACCTCCTCCCCGTTCGTCGCGGTGGTGACCCGGTCGACACCGGGTACGGTCGCGACCGCGCGGCGAAGCGCCTCGCGGGCGAGCGGGGAATCGTCGCAAACGAGAACGGAAGTCATGACCGTCGTCCTCCGCAGCTGATCCGCGTCACGTTGAGCCTCCTGGCTGGTACGAATCTCTCCGACACGGCCGATTGGCGACGGACTCCGTGCCGATCGCCTGAACTTCCCCGCGATCGTTCCCGACGTCCGGCGCCCGCTAACCGCCTCCGCACTTCCAACGACCGTCACTCGAATGAGTTACGGCCTTCAGGGCCATCTCCACCACTGTACGTGGCCGACCCGTTACCGATCAGCCGCATCGCGGTGCACACGCCGCACTTTTGTGCAGCTCGCGCGCGGTCGGCGTACGACCCGCACACCGGTCCGGAGCGTCGTGCGCCCGTCGGCCACCCGATTGCCACGCCTGCGCCCGCGGAAGTCCATGCCCACTTTGCCCGTTTTTATAGCTTTTGTACGGTCATTGACTGTTGTGCCACTCTGTGGGTGACTTGTCCATGGAGTTGCCGTAAGTCATATTTCCAGGTGTCCACACCAGCGCATCGAAGCCTCGCCGTGCCGCACCGCCCAGCCCGCTGGTGGCCGGCCGGTGGCCGGCGAGCCTCTGAAGGGAATGAGCCATGGCAGATTTCTCCCGCCTCCCCGGCCCCAACGCCGATCTCTGGGACTGGCAGCTCTCCGCGGCCTGCCGCGGCGTGGACAGCTCGCTCTTCTTCCACCCCGAGGGCGAGCGCGGGGCCGCGCGCAGTTCGCGCGAGGCCAGCGCCAAGGAGGTCTGCATGCGCTGCCCGGTACGGACCGAGTGCGCCGCGCACGCACTGGCGGTCCGGGAGCCGTACGGCGTCTGGGGAGGCCTGACCGAGGACGAGCGCGAGGAGATGATGGGCCGCTCGCGCAACCGTCTGGTGGAGGTGCCGCTGGCCGCGCCGACGGGGCTGCAGCGCTAGGCGCTCGCCCGCGCCGCGCCGTGAAGAAACGTTTCTTCGCGGCGCTTCACGCCGCCCGGCCCGGGACGAGACGTCCACGGCCCCGCGAGCCACGGTCAGCGCCCGGCGGCCGCCGCGCCCGCCAGCCGCTCCAGCATCAGCGCCACGGCCGGCACCTCGGCGAGGTCCGGCAGGGTCAGGGCGACCACCTGCCGCACCGCAGGCGCCCCCGAGGCGGTCCGCACCGGCACCGCCGACACGCCGTCAGGGCGCACCGACTCCAGCGCCAGCCCCGGCAGTACCGCCACCCCGAGCCCGGCCGCCACCAGGCCGACCACCGCCGGGTAGTCGTCGGTCGCGAAGTCGATCCGGGGCTCGAAGCCCGCTCCCGCACAGAGCTCCACCAGGTGCCCCCGGCACTGCGGGCAGCCGGCGATCCACTGCTCCCCGGCCAGCTCGGCCAGCTCCACCGGGCCGCCGCCGCCCCGCCCCGCCAGCGGGTGCGCGGCGGGCAGCAGGCCGACCAGCGGGTCGTCCAGCAGCGGGGTGACCACCAGATCGGACCAGTCGGTGCCGGCACTGAGCTGCTGGGCCTCCAGGTTGGCCTCGGCCCGCGCCTCGCGCGGCGTGCCGTGCGCGGGCGCGGGGGCCGGCGCCGGGGCGCCGCCGGGGGCCTGCGGGTAGCGGAAGGCCAGCGCGACCTCGCACTCGCCGCCGCGCAGCATCGCCAGCGACTCCGGCGGCTCGGCCTCGACCAGCGACACGCGGACCCCCGGATGGCTGTCCCGCAGCCGGGCGACGGCGGGCGGCACCAGAGTGGAACTCGCGGTCGGGAAGGAGACCAGCCGCACCCGCCCGGCCCGCAGCCCGGCGATCGCCGCCACCTCCTCCTCGGCGGCGGAGAGCCCGGCCAGGATCCCGGTGGCATGCTTGAGCAGCACCCGCCCGGCCTCGCTCAGCTGCATGCCGCGGCCCGAGCGGACCACCAGCGGGGTGTCGACGGCCTTCTCCAGGGCCTTCATCTGCTGGCTGATGGCGGGCTGCGTACAGCCCAGCTCGCGAGCGGCGGCGGAGAAGGAGCCGGTGCGGGCGACGGCACGCAGGACGCGCAGATGGCGGGCCTCGATCATGGCTCAGTTATAAGCCAAACTTTGCCGTATGCAAAATTCTGCTGATAGTTGAACGGTGAAGCACGTTCAACGCCGGAGGCCCGGCCCGGCTCCCGAAGGAGCGGGACCGGGCCTCCGGTCACTGATCAGGCGTCAGTGGGAGTGGCCGTGACCACCGTGCGAGTGGCCGTTGTCGGCCTCCTCTTCCTTCTTCTCCACCACGAGGGTCTCGGTGGTGAGCAGCAGGGAGGCGATCGACGCGGCGTTCTCCAGCGCGGAGCGGGTGACCTTGACCGGGTCGATGACGCCGGCCTTCAGCAGGTCGCCGTACTCGCCGGTGGCGGCGTTGAAGCCGTGACCGGCCTCCAGCTCCGCGACCTTGTGGGTGATGACGTAACCCTCGAGGCCGGCGTTCTGGGCGATCCAGCGCAGCGGCTCGGCGAGCGCCTTGCGGACGACCGCGACACCGGTCGCCTCGTCGCCCTCCAGGCCCAGGCCGCCCTCCAGCACCTTGGCGGCGTGGACGAGCGAGGCGCCACCACCGGCGACGATGCCCTCCTCGACCGCGGCACGGGTCGCCGAGATGGCGTCCTCCAGGCGGTGCTTGCGCTCCTTCAGCTCCACCTCGGTGGCGGCGCCGACCTTGATGACGCAGACGCCGCCGGCCAGCTTGGCCAGGCGCTCCTGCAGCTTCTCGCGGTCCCAGTCGGAGTCCGTGTTGGCGATCTCGCCCTTGATCTGGGCGACGCGGCCGGCCACGGCCTCGGAGTCACCGGCACCGTCGACGACGGTGGTCTCGTCCTTGGTGATGGTCACGCGGCGGGCGGTGCCCAGCACGTCCAGACCGGCCTGGTCGAGCTTGAGGCCGACCTCCTCGGAGATGACGGTGGCACCGGTCAGGGTGGCCAGGTCGCCCAGGATCGCCTTGCGGCGGTCACCGAAGCCCGGGGCCTTGACGGCGACCGCGTTGAAGGTGCCGCGGATCTTGTTCACCACGAGGGTGGACAGCGCCTCGCCGTCGACGTCCTCGGCGATGATCAGCAGCGGCTTCGAGGCACCGCCCTGCAGGATCTTCTCCAGCAGCGGCAGCAGCTCCTGGATGGAGGAGATCTTGCCCTGGTTGATCAGGATGTACGGGTCCTCGAGGACCGCCTCCTGACGCTCCGCGTCGGTGACGAAGTACGGCGACAGGTAGCCCTTGTCGAACTGCATGCCCTCGGTGAAGTCCAGCTCCACGCCGAAGGTGTTGGACTCCTCGACGGTGATGACACCGTCCTTGCCGACCTTGTCGATCGCCTCGGCGATCAGCTCGCCGACCTGGGTGTCCTGCGCGGAGAGGGACGCGACGGCGGCGACGTCGTCCTTGCCCTCGATCTCGCGGGCGACGGACAGCAGGTGCTCGGAGACGGCGGCGACGGCCTTGTCGATGCCCTTCTTCAGAGCGGCCGGGCCGGCACCGGCGGCGACGTTGCGCAGACCCTCGTTGACCAGGGCCTGGGCCAGCACGGTGGCGGTGGTGGTGCCGTCACCCGCGACGTCGTTGGTCTTGGTGGCGACCTCCTTGACGAGCTGCGCGCCAAGGTTCTCGTACGGGTCGTCCAGCTCGACCTCACGCGCGATGGTGACACCGTCGTTGGTGATGGTCGGAGCGCCGAACTTCTTGTCGATGACGACGTTGCGGCCCTTGGGGCCGATGGTCACCTTGACGGTGTCGGCCAGCTTGTTGACACCGCGCTCCAGCGAGCGGCGGGCGTCCTCGTCGAACTGCAGGATCTTCGCCATGTTCCCTATTCCCTCGGGGCTGCGGCCGGCATGCCGGCCGCCGGACTACGTGAACCAACAACCACGCCCCGGGCCCCTGTCACTGGGACACGGATCCGGGGCGGGCTGGAACGACTGACTTCTCGGTGCTGCTTACTTCTCGATGATGGCGAGAACGTCGCGCGCCGAGAGGACGAGGTACTCCTCGCCCTGGTACTTCACCTCGGTGCCGCCGTACTTCGAGTACAGGACGATGTCACCGACGGCGACGTCGAGCGGCAGACGCTGGCCGTCCTCGAAGCGGCCCGGGCCGACGGCCAGGACGACGCCCTCCTGGGGCTTCTCCTTGGCGGTGTCCGGGATAACCAGGCCGGAGGCCGTGGTGGTCTCGGCGTCGAGCGGCTGGACCACGATGCGGTCCTCGAGCGGCTTGATGGCAACCTTGCTGCTGGTGGTCACGTCCGAGCTCCCCTTCGGAGATTACGGGGTTGTCTAACGGGTAGTGGCGAACCTGCGGGCCTGCCGTCGCGGGGGTCAGACACGCTTCTTCGCGTTAGCACTCTCCTGGTGGAGAGTGCCAAGGACGACCATAGGCCGCGGTTAGCACTCAGTCAACCAGAGTGCCAACGGCGCGCCCGTCCGCTTCGGCAGCGGGATGATCAGCCGCACACATGTGCGACACCGGGGGCCTCCGTTGCTCCCGCCGGTCCGGGCCTTCGCGGGCTTCCCCGGCAGGTGACCGGCGAGAATGGCCCTGTGGAGACCGAGAACCTGCAGCCCCTGCTGACCCCCGAGGGCCAAGCCCTGCTCGCCGAGCTGCGCGAGTTCGCGCCCGAGGAGGAGCTGGCGCTGGCCACCCGGCTGCGGCGGGAGCACCCGGCCGGGCTGGTGTCGGCGGCGTTCGGGCAGGCACGGCTGCGGCAGCGGGCCCGGGCCAAGTTCGGCGAGGACGCCGACCTGATGTACTTCACGCCCAACGGGGTCGAGCAGTCCACCCGGCGCAGCGTCGCCGAATGGCGGGCGCGGCGCTTCGCCGAGCTGGGGGTTCGCCGGCTGGCCGACCTCTGCTGCGGGATCGGCGGGGACGTGCTGGCGCTGGCGCGGGCGGGGATCGAGGTGCTCGCGGTCGACAAGGACCCGGCGGCCTGCGCCGCCACCGCCGCCAACGCCGCCGCGCTGGGCCTGGACGGCCTGGTCGAGGTGCGCTGCGCGGACGTCGCGGAGGTCGACGTCACCGGCTTCGACGCGGTCTTCACCGACCCTGCCCGCCGTACCTCGCGCGGCCGGGTGTTCGACCCCGAGGCGTACGCCCCACCGCTCTCCTGGGCGATCGAGGCCGGCCGGCGCACCCCGATCGGCGCGCTGAAGGTGGCCCCCGGCATCCCGCACGAGGCCGTCCCGGCCGACGCCGAGGCCGAGTGGGTCTCCGACCACGGCGACGTCAAGGAGGCGGTGCTCTGGTTCGGCACCAGGGCCGAGCGCCCGCACCGGGCCACCCTGCTCCCCCGGCAGGCCAGCCTCGCCGGCGGCGACCTGCCCGACCCGCCGGCCGGCCCGGTCGGCCGCTACCTGTACGAGCCGGACGGCGCGGTGATCCGTGCCCACCTGGTCGCCGAGGTGGCCGGGCAGGTCAACGGCCGGCTGATCGACCCGAAGATCGCCTACCTCACCTCGGACGAGCTGGTCGCCACCCCGTACGCGCACGCCTTCGAGCTGACCGACGTACTGCCGTTCCACATCAAGAAGCTGAAGGCCCTGCTGCGCGAGCGGGCCGTCGGCACGGTGGTGATCAAGAAGCGCGGGATGGCGATCACCCCGGAGGAGCTGCGCCGCCAGCTGAAGCCGAGCGGCCCGAACTCCGTCACGGTGATCCTCAGCCGTACCGACCACGGCCCGCTGATGATGCTCGGTCAGCCGGTCACGTTCCCGTAGTGCCCGCTCAGCCGGCGGGCGCCTGGATGTAGTCCTCCAGCCGGGCCACCGCGAAGCCCTGCTCCTGGATCCGGGCCAGCATCTCGCCGAACATCTGCGTCATCGTCTCGCCCTTGAGGTCCTTCGGGCCGCGGAAGTGGGCGAGGACGATGTCGCCGGGCTTCAGCTTCTTGTCGGCGGCCTGGTATTGCATGTCGTGGATCTGCATCGACTCGCGCCAGAGCACGATCGCCCGCGGCCCGCACTGCTGCACCGAGGTGTTCAGCGCCGGCGTGTTGGCGCCGTCCCCGTACGGCGGGCGGAACAGCAGCGGCGCGGTGCCGTACTGCTGGGTGAGCGCGGCCTGGGCGTCGCAGATCTCGGACTTCTGCTTCTCCGGCGCGACCTTGCTCATCTGGGCGTGGTCCACGGTGTGGTTGTGGATGTGGTTGCCGAGCGCCTGGAGCGGCTTGAAGTAGCCGTAGTTGTCCTTGACTATGTCCCGGGTCAGGAACATCGAGACCGGCACCTTGAGCTCGGTCAGCATCTCGACGAACTTCGGGTCCTTCTCGGCGCCGTCGTCGATGGTGATGAAGACGACCTTGTCGGTGGTCTTCACCTCGCTGAACACCGGTACGGGGCCGGTCCGTTGGAGCTTGACCGGCTTGTCGGCGGGCGCCGCCGGCGCGGGCGCCAGCGGCTTGAGGTTCCACTTCGCCCAGGCCGCCGCGTCCCCGGCGGCGGGTGCCGCGGCGGGCGTGGTGGCGGCGGGAGCCTGGCCGTCCGGGGCGGGCGTCGCCGCGGACCGGGCGGCCGTCGGGGGCGGGGTGGCGACCATGGCCGCCTTGCCGGACCCGCCGCTGCTGCCGCACCCGGTGGCGGCGGCCAGCAGGGCCAGCGCCCCCACCGCGTACGTCCTCGTCCTGCTCCGCCCGTACCTCTTCACCGCGCCGCGCTCCCCGGTCCCGTCCAGCTTTCTCTCAGCTATGCACGGTAACGGTCGGGCGTTCGGTTCCCGGACAGGCCTACGAGCGGCTACTCCACATGCTCGCTGACGAAGGACCAGCGGTGCACCGGGCGGCCGACCAGTGCGGCGGGCGGCTCGGCCACCGGCACCGGCTCGCCCGTCCACCAGGTGATGAGCAGCACGCGGTCGCCCGGCGCGCCGAACAGCTCGGTGCGGACCAGGCCGCCTGAGCCGCGCAGCGCGGGCAGCGCGGTCCCGCGCACCCAGGCGGCCAGCTCGGCACCGCGCCCGTCGGCGGCGCGGGCCTCCCACATGGCGGCGGTCGTGGTCACTTCTCCCCGCCCAGCGCCCGGTACGCCTGGCCGTGGACGTCCCCGTGACCGGTCGGCACACCCGGCACGTGGACCTCGGTGACCGGCAGCGAGGAGTCGGCCGAGAGGTCGAAGGCGGACGGCGCACGGTCGCGCCAGACCATCTCGGAGCCCAGCGCGGCGACCATCGCGCCGTTGTCGGTGCACAGGCCCGGACGCGGCACCCGCAGCCGGATGCCGGCCTTGTCGCAGCGCTGCTGGGCCATCTCGCGCAGCCGCGAGTTGGCCGCGACCCCGCCGCCGATCATCAGGTGGTCGACGCCGTTGTCCCGGCAGGCCTTGACCGCCTTGCGGGTGAGCACGTCGGTCACCGCCTCCTGGAAGGACGCCGCCACGTCGGCGATCGGCACCTCCTCGCCCGCCCGGCGCTTGGCCTCCACCCAGCGGGCGACGGCGGTCTTCAAGCCGGAGAAGGAGAAGTCGAACTCAGGGTCCTTCGGGCCGGTCAGGCCGCGCGGGAAGGCGATCGCCTTCGGGTCGCCCTCGCGGGCGGTGCGGTCGACCACCGGGCCCCCGGGGAAGCCCAGCCCGAGCACGCGGGCCACCTTGTCGAAGGCCTCGCCGGCCGCGTCGTCGATGGTCGCGCCGAGCGGGCGGACGTCACTGGTGATGTCCTCGCTGAGCAGCAGCGAGGAGTGCCCGCCGGAGACCAGCAGGGCCATCGTGGGCGAGGGCAGCCGGCCGTGCTCCAGCTGGTCCACGCAGATGTGCGAGGCGAGGTGGTTGACCCCGTACAGCGGCTTGTCCAGCGCCCAGGCGTACGCCTTGGCCGCGCTGACGCCGACCAGCAGCGCGCCCGCCAGGCCGGGGCCGGCGGTGACGGCGATGCCGTCCAGGTCGCTCGCCTTGATGCCGGCGGTGTCGAGGGCGCGCTGGATGGTCGGGACCATCGCCTCCAGGTGCGCGCGGCTGGCGATCTCCGGCACCACGCCGCCGAAGCGGGCGTGGTCGTTGACGCTGGAGGCGACCGCGTCGGCGAGCAGGGTGGTGCCCCGCACGATGCCGACGCCGGTCTCGTCGCAGGAGGTCTCGATGCCGAGGACGAGCGGTTCGTCAGCCATGGCGGGTTTCCTTCAGGTCCTTCGGTTCGATGCTTGGGTGGTCGAGGCGCATCACCAGCGCGTCGACGTTGGCCGGTTGGTAGTAGCCGCGCCGGATGCCGACCGGTTCGAAGCCGAACCGCTCGTACAGCCGCTGGGCGCGCGGGTTGTCCACCCGCACCTCCAGCAGCAGCTCCGCGCAGCCGCGCCGGGCGGCCTCCCGGATCAGGTCGACGAGCAGCGCCGCGCCGAGACCGGAGCCCTGGTGGCGGTGGCCGACGGCGATGGTCTGCACGTCGCCCTCGCCGGCCACCACCATCAGCCCGGCGTACCCGGCGATCGCGCCGTCGGCGGTGGCGGCGACGGTGTAGTGGCGGGTGCCACCGGGGTGGGCCTCGGCGAGCTCGGACCAGTACATCCCGGTGGACCAGGCGTCCTCCGGGAAGAGCTCCAGCTCCAGCTCCATCACCGGGGCGATGTCCCACCAGCGCATCGGGCGCAGGGTGGCGGGGCTGGCAGGAGCGGCTTGCGAGGGGGCGGCCTGGTCGCCGGGGCTCGTGACGCTGGTCGGGCCGGTCAGGCTGCTCGGGCCGGTGACACCGGGCACGCCGGTCAGGCCGGTCACGCCGGGAGCACCGCCTTGTAGCCCGCCGGCACCTGGGCGTCCGGGCGGCGCAGGTAGAGAGGCACGTTGGGCAGCAGCTCACGGCCCGCGGCCAGCTCGGCGGCGGCGAAGTCCGCCAGCGCGCCGGCCGAGACGTGCTCGGGCCCGTGCGCACCGGGGAAGGCGTCCGGGTAGAGCAGCGCGCCGGCGCCGACCGCGCGCGGCTGCGGCGTCAGCTCGGCCGGGCGGTCCACCGCTGGGCCCTCGGTGCGGCGGCCGTCGGCGTCGTACGAGGCCCAGTAGACCTCCTTGCGGCGCGCGTCGGTGGCCACCGTGAACGGCTCGCCGGCCAAGCCCTCGGCGCGCGCCCGGTGGGCGATCGCGTCCAGGGTGCAGACGCCGTGCACCGGCACGCCGAGCGCGTGGCCGAGCGCGGCGGCGGTGACCAGGCCGACCCGCAGGCCGGTGTACGGGCCCGGGCCGACGCCCACGGCGATTCCGGTCAGCCGGTGCTTGTCGACGCCGGCCGTCCGCAGCACCCGGTCGATGGCGGGGAGGAGCAGTTCGCCGTGACGCCTGGCGTCGACCTGGTCGGTCTCGGCGAGGACGGCCGTGCCGTCATGGACGGCGGCGGTGACGGCGGGGGTAGCGGTGTCGAACGCGAGCAGCAGCACGGGTCAAGGTTAGACCGGTCGGGGCGGAGGACGGCCGCCGGTCCTGCTCCGCCCGTTCCTGCTCCGCCCGTCCGCGTCTTCCTGCCCCACCCGTCCGCCCGTTCCTGCTCCGCCCGATCGACAGGGTGTCCGGGTTCGGAACACACGTCCTACGTGGTGCGGGTCCGGGCGGACGGACCTGGCACGATGGGGCCGACGGGTTTTGGGACGGCGGTGGGAGCACACGTGGCGAAGATGGGTCCTGGAGTGGTGGTCACGGGGCTGACCCTGGGGGCCCTGGCGGTGGTGAGCCTGCTGGCCTTCCAGGCCAACGGCGCGCAGGGCCGCGCGGACGCCGCCCGGCCGAGCACCGCCGTCTCCGCGTCGTCGAGCGGACCGGCCGCCTCGGCCACCCCGACCGCTTCGGCCACCCCGACCATCCCGGCACTGCCGGCCAGCTCGGGCACCGGGCTGCGCGTCGTCTACTCGGTCGGCAGCCACCACGTCTGGCTGGTCGACCCCAGGAAGAACCCGCAGGTGGTGGCCGCCTTCGCGGTCACCCCGGGCTCGGTGGAGCCGACCCCCGGCAGCTATCCGGTGTACAGCCGGACGCCCACCGCCACCGGGACGGACGGGCGGCAGATCGAGCACGTGGTGCGCTTCGCCCAGCAGAACGGCGTGGTGTTCGGTTTCAGCGCGGCGATGGACGGCGCCACCCCCACCGCCGACCCGAAGGCCAAGACCGGCGGCATCCGCAGCGGGCGGCCGGAGGGCCAGTTGCTCTGGGACTTCGCGTCGAACGGCACCAAGGTGGTCGTGATCGCCTGACCGGCGCTGGCCGCCGTGGGGGCATCGCCGGTCTCGCGGGAGGGATTCAGGCCGCGCGCGGGGTGCCGACCGCCGGCCCGGCCGTCTCCGATGCCGCTGCCGCCTCCGCCGCCTCGGCGCCCTCGTGGCGTTCCGGCGGGGTGGAGACCGCCTCCGCGGCCGCACACGCGGCCAGCAGGGCTCGCATCGGCGCGCCCTGAACACTGCGGGCGGGCTCTCCGGCCCCGGTGCCGCGCGGCGCGCGCTCCGGGTCGGGGGTGGTGCTCGACATGGCGCCTCCCTAGTTAGGCAGACCTAACCGCAGCACCCATCCCATCACGCCCGGTCCCCCGCCCGCAACACTTTGCCGACAGCCTGTCGGCAACAACCGGCGACCGGGGAACCAGGGCCTGTCCGTCCGGCGCGGCTCAGGCGAGCTTCTCCAGCTCCACGCCCGCCCAACGCGGGCCGATGCCGGTCAGCACCACCCTGCGCGGATCCAGGTCGTCCTGGTCCGCCGTGTCGCCGATGGCGCGCTCGATCCGGACCTCCAGCCGGTCCTCGGACAGCCGCTCGACCTTGCCCTCACCCCACTCGACGACCACCACCGACTCCGGCAGCGAGACGTCCAGGTCGAGGTCCTCCATCTCGTCCAGGTCCCCGCCCAGCCGGTACGCGTCCACGTGCACCAGCGACGGCCCGCCCACCAGCGACGGGTGCACCCGCGCGATCACGAAGGTCGGCGAGGTGACCGCCCCGCGCACCCGCAGCCCCTCCCCCAGGCCCCGGGTCAGCGTGGTCTTCCCCGCTCCCAGCTCGCCGGAGAGCAGCACGAGGTCCCCCGGCCGCAGCAGCGCGGCCAGCTCCCGGCCGAGCCGGCCCATCCGCTCGGGGGTGGCGACGGTGAGGGTGGCGTGCGAGCCCATGCGCGAATCAAGCCCTTCGGTGCGTTCCGTACAGCGGCGCACCGACCGCCGGGCGCCCCCGCTACGGTGCCACATCCCCGCCCGCCCGCGCTCCGGGCCCGGTCCCACCCCGGTTCGCCCCCGGGTGGCCGTCTGCACGCCCCGGGCCGCCGCGTTGGTCGCGGCTCCCGTTTCGGACGCTCGCGCGGGCCGCCCGCACCGCGGCGCTCAGGCCAGTTCGCAGACCGAGGGCGGCAGCGGGGCCGCCCGCCGGAAGTCGACCGCCTGCTTGAGCAGGGCGGCCAGACGCTGGTCGACCAGGTCGGGGCGCTCCAGCATCACCAAGTGGCCGGCGTCCTCGACAAGGACCAGTTCGGCGCCGGGCAGCTGCTCGGCCATCGCCTCGCTGTGGCCGGGTGGGGTCAGCAGGTCCTTGGTGCCGGCCAGCACCAGGGTGGGGATGCCGCGCAGGGCGGCCAGCGCGGCGGACTTCTCGTGCGCGCCGAAGACCGGGTAGAACTCGGCCACCACGTCGATCGGGGTGGCGTCCAGCAGCTGCTCGGCGAACCGGACCACGCCCGGGTCGACGTCCTTCCCGCCGAACGAGAACTTCCGGTAGAAGACGGCGCTGACGTCCGCGCCGAGCCGGCGGGTCGCCTCCACCAGCTCGACCTGGCGGCCGAGCAGCTTCATCACGCCCGGCGCGACCTTCTTGAACAGCTTGGCCCCGGCGGCTGGAAGGCCGAGAGTGACGGCGTCCCAGTCACCCGCCAGGGTGCCGATGAGGGCGACCCCGGCGACCCGCTCCCGGAACAGCTCCGGGTGCTGGTCGGCCAGTGCCATCACCGTCATGCCGCCCATCGAGTGGCCGACCAGGACCAGCGGCCCGGCCGCCGCGACGGCGTCGATCACGGCCTTGAGGTCCCCGCCCAGCTGGTCGATGCTCGCGGGTTCGCCGGCCAGGTACGAGCGGGAGCGCTCGGAGCGGCCGTGGCTGCGCTGGTCCCAGAAGACCAGTCGCATGCCCTCGCGGAGGGCGGCGCGCTGGAAGTGCCAGCTGTCCTGGTTGAGGCAGTAGCCGTGGCAGAAGACCACGGTCAGCGGCTCGGCGTCGGGGGAGCCGGCGGAGGCCGGGGCGGCGGCGGAGGCCGGGGCGGCGGCAGCGGCAGCCGCGAGGCCGGATCGGCGGCCGGCCCGGACGAGTGCGCCCGAGCGGCCGAGCAGCCCCGGCAGACCGGTGCGGTCCACCGGGCCGTTGGGGTTGGGGTCGGGATTGGGGTGGCTGGTGGCGTTGTCGTCGGCGCCGACGGTGGCTTCCGTGGCGTCCGCGCGCCGACGGGTGAGCCGGCCTCGCCGGACCGGTGTGGCACCTGCCTCGTCGTCGGCCCGCCTCGACTCCGGCCCCGGCTCCACGTCCGATCCCGCCCCCGGCTCCGCGTCCGGCCCCGTGGGCGCGGGGCGCAGCCGGACGGGCTCGGGCCAGCCGGTGCCGTCCAGTTCGACGTACAGCTCGGTGCCGTCGGCGGTGGTCACCGTGCGGGGGCGTCCGCGCAGCGAGCCGTACGGGGCGTTGGCGTCCAGTTCGGCGCGGGCCCGGCGGCGGGTGGCCCGGCCGACCGTCAGCCGCTCGATCGCCACACCGGCGGCCGCGCCGGCCGCGACCACGCCGACCGAAATGCCGATCAGGCCGGCCCGGCTCACCCCGGACGCCGCGCCCGCGGCCTTGGCCACCGCCGCCACCGGCCCGGACCCGGCCTCCTCGCTCATGCGCGCGGGCCCTCGGCGAGCTGGTCCTGGCCGAGCGGGCCGTGGCCGAACGAACTCCGGGCGAGCCGGCCTGCGGCGAGCGGGTCCGTCGTGAGCGGGTCCGCGACGAGCCGGTCCGCAGCCAGCAGGTCCGCGACGAGCTGGTCCTCGGCGATGCCGCCGAGGTAGCGGCGCGGCACCCGGGCGCCGATCCGGGTGACGATCTCGTACGAGAGCGTGCCGCAGGCGCGACCCCAGTCCTCGGCGGTCGGCTCGCCCTGCTCGCCGTTGCCGAACAGCAGCACCTCGTCGCCGACCGGGGGGGTGTCCCCGCCGAGGTCGACGACGAACTGGTCCATCGCCACCCGGCCCGCCACCGTCCGCCACTTGCCCGCGATCTGCACCGGGCCGGTGCCGCTGGCGTGCCGGGGGATGCCGTCGCCGTAACCGACCGGGACGAGGCCCAGGGTGGTCGGCCCCGAGGTGGTGTAGTGGTGGCCGTAGCTGACCCCGTGCCCGCCGGGGACCTGCTTGACCAGTGCCAGCCGGGCGGTCAGCGCCATCACCGGGCGGAGCCCGAAGTCCGCGGGCGAGCCGACCTCCGGGACGGGCGACAGCCCGTACATCGCCAGGCCGGTGCGCACCATGTCGTAGTGCGACTGCGGGAGCAGCAGGGTGGCGGGCGAGTTGGCCAGGTGCCGGACCTCGGGGCGCAGCCCGGCCGCCTCGGCGAGGGCCAGGGCGTCGCGGTAGGAGTCCAGCTGGGCCTGGATGGAGGGGTGGCCGGGCTCGTCGGCGGCCGCGAAGTGCGACCAGATGCCGACCACGGTGAGCAGGCCCTCCGCCTCGGCGCGCCGGGCGGCGGCGACCAGCTCGGGCCAGTCGTGCGGCTGGCAGCCGTTGCGGCCGAGACCGGTGTCGGCCTTCAGATGCACCCGGGCCGGGACGCCGGTCGCACGGACGGCGGCCAGCAGTTCGTCCAGCGCCCACTGGCCGGACACGGAGATGTCGATGTCGGCGAGCAGCGCCTCGCGCCAGGGGCCCCCGGGCGTCCAGAGCCAGCAGAGGACGCGGGCCTGGTCGGGGCGGATGCCGGCGGCGCGCAGCGCCAGCGCCTCCTGCGGGAGCGCGGTGCCGAGCCAGCCGATCCCTGCGGCGACCGCCTCGCGGGCACACCGGACCGCGCCGTGGCCGTAGGCGTCCGCCTTGACCGTGGCCATCACCGTGGACCCGCCCACGCGCTCGCGCAGCGCGGCCAGGTTGCCGCGCAGGGCGGCCAGATCAATGGTCGCCTCGGCCCGTACGCCGTCGGTGAGGGTGGCCGTGCCGGTCGTCTTCGCTGTTGTCATCAGGTTCAGTCTCCCAGACGTCCCGGAGTCCTCGCCGAACGGCCCGTCGGCGCGGCGGCCCCCACACCCCACCCCGCTGCTCCGGACGCGCGCGAAGCGCCGCTGGTTGCACCGGCTGTCGGAGTGGGAAGTCGACCCCGCCGAGTTCCCACTCCACGGCCGCCACCCCGGCGCTCGACCCCGGGAAACTATGTAGACCGATCCATATATTCTCGCCAGCCCCCGACCCGCGACGCCGGCGCCCTCCCACCCCGGCACACCACCCACCCCGCACGAAAAGTCGGCCCGGCCGACTTCCCACTCCGCGCAAGCACCCACCCCAGCCCCCGGGGGGCGCCCGCGCCCCACGGCTCGAACTATGTAGACCGGTCGGTTCATTCGCCTTCCCGCCCCGCCGCAAGCACGCACCCCGCGCCGGGGTCACCCCCCCGGCGCTCACCCTATGTAGACCGGTCGGTCCATTCGCTCTCCCGCTCCCAAGCGCTCCCCGCCGAGGCCCGGACGTCGCGCCACACCACCGGGAGCGCCGCGGCCACCTGCAGCGCCGTGACCGGAGCCCCCGGGGCGCCCGCCGCGTGGCGGCCGGCGAGGCCGTGCAGGTAGGCGGCCACCGAGGCGGCGTCCAGGACCGGGAGGCCGGCCGCGAGCAGGGCGCCGGCCAGACCGGCCAGCACGTCCCCGCTGCCGGCGGTGGCCAGCCAGGGGGTACCGGTCGGGTTGACCCGCACCTGGCCGCCCGGGTCGGCGACCACCGTGGTGGAGCCCTTCAGCAGCACCGTCGCCCGGTACGCCGCGGCGAGCCGGCGGGCGGTCGCCAGCCGGCTCGCCGCCAGCTCGTCGGCGGCCGGCGGGGCGGTGCCGTCCACCCCGGCGAGCAGCCGCGCCGCCTCGCCGGTGTGCGGGGTGAGCAGCGTGGGCGCCGTCCGCCCCGCGAGCGCTCCCGGGCCGAGCCGGCCCAGCTCGGTCAGGCCGTCCGCGTCCACCAGCACCGGCACGTCGCTCGCCAGCGCCTCCGCGAGCGCCTGCCGCGCCCCCTCGCCGCCGCCCGGGCCGACCACCCAGGCCTGCACCCGCCCGGCGCCGGCCGGTCCGCCCTCGGTGACCAGCGCCTCCGGGAACCGCCGGACCACCTCCTCGGCCGCCGTCCCGACGTAGCGCACCGCGCCCGCGCCGCCGTGCAGCGCACCGGCGACCGCGAGCAGCGCAGCCCCCGGATACGTCGCCGAACCGGCCGCCACGCCGACGACGCCGCGCCGGTACTTGTCGCTCTCCGCCCCCGGGACGGGCAGCAGCGCCCCGGCCTCCGCGTGCTGCAAGGCCTCCACGCCGGCCGGCGGCAGGTCCAGCCCGATCCCCACCAGCTGCACCGCACCCGCGTACGCGGCGCCCGGGTCGATCAGGAGCCCCGGCTTGTACGTCCCGAAGCAGACCGTGACGTCCGCCCGCAGCGCCACGCCCGCCACCTCGCCGGTGTCGGCGTCCACCCCGCTGGGCACGTCCACGGCCACCACCACCCCGCGCCGCCGCGCCCGCGCGTACGGCTCCGCCTCCGGGCGCAGCCCGCCGCGCCCGCCGATGCCGACGATGCCGTCCAGCACCAGGTCCGCGTACGAGAAGTCGGCCAGGCCGGCTTCCTGCTCCAGCACCACCCGCCCGCGCGCCGCCCGCAGCGCGGCGAGACCCCCGGCGTGGGCGCGGGAGGGCGCGAGCAGCACCGCCGTCACCCCGGCCCCGCGCCGGGCCAGCGCGGCGCCGGCGTACAGCGCGTCACCACCGTTGTCGCCGCTGCCTGCGAGCACCACCACCCGACTGCCGTAGACCCGGCCGCGACGGCGCGTCAGCAGCCGGGCGCAGGTGGCGGCGAGGCCGGTGGCGGCCCGCTGCATCAGCGTGCCCTCCGGCAGTCGGGCCATCAGTTCGGCCTCGGCGGCCCGGACCTGTTCGACACGGTGAGCGCGGCGCATCCGCAAGCCCCTAACCCTCGGCTAACCCTCGGCGATGACTACCGCCGACGCTACGCCCGCGTCATGGCTGAGCGACACGTGCCACGACCCGACGCCCAGTTCGGCCGCCCGCGCGGCCACCGTCCCCCGCACCCTCAGCTCCGGCCGGCCCGAGCCGGCGCTCACCACCTCGGCGTCCGTCCAGCGCAGCCCGCCCGGCGCGCCGAGCGCCTTGGCCAGTGCCTCCTTCGCCGCGAACCTCGCCGCCAACGAGGCCACGCCCCGCCGCTCCCCCGACGGCAACCGCAACTCACCCGGCGTGAACAGCCGCTCCGCCATCCCCGGCGTGCGCTCCAGCGCGGCCCCGAACCGGTCGATGGCGGCCACGTCGATCCCGACTCCGATGATCACCAGCTGTTCCTCCGGCTTTGCGGGACACTTCCGAGTGACAACCACTTCGATCCCCCACCGGTATCGGTCCGTACGCCTGCCGTGTCGCTCGCGAAGGTCGGCACGAGCAAGGACCAGCAGGAGGGAGAAGGGCATGGTCGCCATGCCGGCAGTCGCGGGCCCCCTGGGCCGGGACGGCATCCTCCAGGCGTTCCTGGAGCTGGACACGCCGCCGGGCTTCAAGGCTGAACTGATCGAAGGGGAGATCATCGCGACCCCACCGCCGGACGGTGACCCCACCGCCGGGCGGTGACCACGAAGACGCGGTCGCCAGGTTCGGCCGCGCCGTTGCGCACCGGGCGGCCGGGGAGATCTGCGTCAGCGGGGCCAAGGGGCTGATCACGCCGAAGGGACGGTTCGTCCCGGACGCCACCGTTGCTCCCGTGGGCCATTTCCGTGCGCAGGACTCGTGGTCGTCCACGACCGGCATCGTGCTCGTCCTGGAAGTCCCGTCGACCGGTCCTGTCACGGACCGCGAGGTCAAGCGGCTGGGCTACGCCGCGGCCGGTGTCCCCTGCTACCTCCTGGTCGACCGCAGCGAGAGCAAGGTGACGCTGTTCACCGAACCCGAGGACGGCGACTGCACCGCCCTCACCCAGGTCGACTTCGGCAAGCTCATCGACCTCCCGCCCCCTTCTCCTTCACACTCGACACGGTGCCCCTGCGGTAGGCCGCAGCCACCGCAGGGGCACCGTGGCGGGGTACTACTCGACGGTGACCGACTTCGCCAGGTTGCGCGGCTGGTCGACCTCGTGGCCCTTGGCCGTGGCCAGCTCGCAGGCGAAGACCTGCAGCGGCACGGTGGAGACCAGCGGCTGGAGCAGCGTGGGCGTCACCGGGATGCGGATCAGGTGGTCCGCGTACGGGACGACGGCCTCGTCGCCCTCCTCCGCGATGACGATCGTGCGGGCGCCACGGGCCCGGATCTCCTGGATGTTGGAGACGATCTTGTCGTGCAGGATCGAGCGGCCGCGCGGCGAGGGGACGACCACCACGACCGGCAGCCCCTCCTCGATCAGCGCGATCGGCCCGTGCTTGAGCTCGCCCGCCGCGAAGCCCTCGGCGTGCATGTACGCCAGCTCCTTGAGCTTGAGCGCACCCTCCAGCGCGACCGGGAAGCCGACGTGCCGGCCCAGGAACAGCACCGACCGGGCGTCCGCCAGGGAGCGGGCCAGCTCGCGCACCGGCTCCATGGTCTCCAGCACCTGCTCCACCTGCTTCGGCGCGTCGCCGAGCTCGCGGATGATGGTGAAGATCTCGTCGCCCCACTTGGTGCCGCGCACCTGGCCGAGGTAGAGCGCGACCAGGTAGCAGGCCACCAGCTGGGTCAGGAACGCCTTGGTGGAGGCGACGGCGACCTCGGGCCCGGCGTGCGTGTACAGCACCGCGTCCGACTCGCGCGGGATGGTGGAGCCGTTGGTGTTGCAGATCGCCAGCACCTTGGCGCCCTGCTCGCGCGCGTGCCGCAGCGCCATCAGGGTGTCCATGGTCTCGCCGGACTGCGAGATCGCGATGACCAGCGTGCCCGGGCCCATGATCGGGTCGCGGTAGCGGAACTCGGAGGCGACCTCGACCTCGCAGGGGATGCGGGTCCAGTGCTCGATCGCGTACTTGGCGATCATGCCGGCGTGGAACGCGGTGCCACAGGCGACGATGACGACCTTGTCGACCGAGCGCAGGTCGGCGTCGGAGATCCGCAGCTCGTCCAGGGTGAGCCGGCCGTCGGTGCCGATCCGGCCGAGCAGGGTGTCGGCGACGGCCTTCGGCTGCTCGGCGATCTCCTTGAGCATGAAGTAGTCGTAGCCGCCCTTCTCGGCGGCCGAGGCGTCCCAGTCCACGTGGTACTCGCGGACGTCGGCCGGGGTGCCGTCGAAGTTGGTCACCGTGACGCCCTCGCGGCGCAGCTCGACGACCTGGTCCTGGCCGAGCTCGATCGCCTCGCGGGTGTGCGCGATGAACGCGGCGACGTCGGAGGCGAGGAAGTTCTCGCCCTCGCCGCGCCCGACCACCAGCGGCGAGTTGCGGCGGGCACCGACCACCACGTCCGGCGCGTCGGCGTGCACGGCGACGAGGGTGAAGGCGCCGTCCAGACGGCGGCAGACCACCCGCATGGCCTCCGCCAGGTCGCCCTCGTACACCTCGCCCAGCAGGTGCGCGACGACCTCGGTGTCGGTCTCGGAGCGCAGCGTGTGGCCCCGCTCGGCCAGCTCCGCCCGCAGCTGGGCGAAGTTCTCGATGATGCCGTTGTGCACCACGGCGACCCGGGCGGCGTCGTCCAGGTGGGGGTGGGCATTGGCGTCCGTCGGGCCGCCGTGGGTGGCCCAGCGGGTGTGACCGATGCCGGTGGTGCCGCCGGGAAGAGGCGTCTCGGCGAGCGACTTCTCCAGGTTGGCGAGCTTGCCGGCCCGCTTGTCGGTGGCCAGGCTCCACTGCCCGTCGGAGCCCTTCACCTGCACCGCGACACCGGCCGAGTCGTAGCCCCGGTACTCCAGTCGCTGCAGGCCTGCGATTACTACATCAAGAGCGGGCTGAGCGCCCACGTATCCAACGATTCCGCACATGCGTGCCAGCATAAGGGCGGCCAGGATGCCCTTTTCGCACGCTTCACCCCGTGCGCGTGACCGACACCACAGCCACCGTGAACGCCGCTACGGCCCACAATGGAGCATGTGCTGACCGAACTCTGTACGCGGGGCGCCGCCACGCCCGGCCCGTCCCCGTCCCCCTACGTGGACCTCAGCCGGGCCGAGTGGAGCGCGCTGCGCGAGCGTACGCCGCTGCCGCTGACCGCCGAGGAGGTGGAACGGCTGCGCGGTCTGGGCACCGCCCTCGACCTGGACGAGGTCCGCGACGTCTATCTGCCGTTGTCCCGGCTGCTGAACCTCTACATCCACGCCACGCACGAGCTGCGCGGCGCGGTGGGCACCTTCCTGGACACCCCGGACACCGAGCGCACCCGGACCCCGTTCATCATCGGCGTGGCCGGTTCGGTCGCCGTCGGCAAGTCCACCACCGCCCGTCTGCTCCAGGCGCTGCTGGCCCGCTGGCCCGAGCACCCCCGGGTCGAGCTGGTCACCACCGACGGCTTCCTGCTGCCCAACGCCGAGCTGCGCCGACGCGGTCTGATGGCGCGCAAGGGGTTCCCCGAGTCGTACGACCGGCGCGCGCTGATGCGCTTCGTGGCGGACGTGAAGGCCGGCAAGGAGCGGGTGACCGCCCCGGTCTACTCGCACCTGGTGTACGACATCGTGCAGGGCGAGCGGCTCACCGTGGAGCGCCCGGACATCCTGATCGTCGAGGGCCTGAACGTCCTCCAGCCGGCCCTGCCCGGCACCGACGGCCGGACCAGGCTCGCGGTGGCCGACTACTTCGACTTCTCGATCTACGTCGACGCCCGCACCGACGACATCGAGAGCTGGTACCTCTCCCGCTTCAAGAAGCTGCGGGACACCGCCTTCCAGGACCCGAACTCCTACTTCCGCCGCTTCACCGAAGTGCCGGAGGAGGAGGCGATGGAGTACGGCCGACAGGTCTGGCGCACCATCAACAAGCCCAACCTGCTGGAGAACGTGCTGCCCACCCGCGGCCGCGCCACCCTGATCCTGCAGAAGGGCGCGGACCACAAGGTCCGCCGCGCCCTGCTGCGCAAGCTCTGACCGCAGCCCCAGCCCCGCCCCCGCAATCCGCAATCCGGAGCCCCGCGGCCTGACGGCCCGAAGGATCGACGGCCCGACAGCCTCGGCCCCGGACAAGCCGGAAAGGCCCCCGCCGTACGAACCGGCGGGGGCCTTCGTCACGAACGGGCCGTCAGCCCAGGTGCGTCCGGACCGCCTCGGCCAGCCGCTCGGCGACGGCCTTGGCCTGCACCTGGTCGGCGGCCTCGACCATCACCCGGACCAGCGGCTCGGTGCCGGACGGGCGCAGCAGCACCCGGCCGGTGGTGCCCAGCTCGGCCTCCGCCTCGGCGACCGCGGCCGCCAGCTCCTCGCTGGTCTTGACCCGGCTCTTGTCGACACCCTTGACGTTGATCAGCAGCTGCGGCAGCCGGGTCATCACGGTGGCCAGGTCGGCCAGCGGCTGCTTGGTCGCGGCCAGCCGGGCGCCCAGCATCAGGCCGGTGAGGGTGCCGTCGCCGGTGGTGGCGTGGTCGAGCAGGATGACGTGGCCGGACTGCTCGCCGCCCAGCGCGAAGCCGTGCTCCTTCATGGCCTCCAGCACGTAGCGATCGCCGACGGCGGTCTGCACCAGCTCGATGCCCTCGCGCTCCATCGCCAGCTTGAAGCCCAGGTTGGACATCACGGTGGCGACGGCGGTGTTGCGCCGCAGCGTGCCGGCCTCCTTCATGGCGACGGCCAGGATCGCGATGATCTGGTCGCCGTCGACCTCGTTGCCGTCCGCGTCGGCGGCCAGGCAGCGGTCGGCGTCGCCGTCGAGCGCGATGCCGAGGTCGGCCCGGTACTCCTTCATGGTGGCGCGCAGCCGGTCCAGGTGGGTGGAGCCGACGCCGTCGTTGATGTTGAGGCCCGTGGGCTCCGCCCCCAGGGTGTGGACGACTTCGGCGCCGGCCCGGGCGAACGCCTCGGGGGCGACGTAGGCGGCCGCGCCGTGGGCGCCGTCGATGACGACCCGGACGCCGTCCAGGCGGTTCGGCAGCACGCCGATCAGGTGGGCGACGTACTTGTCGAAGCCCTCGGTGTACTCGCGGACCCGGCCGACGGCGGCGCCGGTCGGGCGCTTCCACTCGTCGCTGCCGACGGAGTACGTCCGGTAGTGGGTCTCGATGGCGTCCTCGATGCGGTCGTCCAGCTTGTGGCCGCCGCGGGCGAGGAACTTGATGCCGTTGTCCGGCATGGCGTTGTGGCTCGCGGAGAGCATCACGCCGAAGTCGGCGCCGAGCGCGCCGGTGAGGTACGCCACCGCCGGGGTGGGCAGCACGCCGACCCGCAGTACGTCGACGCCCGCGCTGGCCAGGCCGGCGATGACCGCGGCCTCCAGGAACTCGCCCGAGGCGCGCGGGTCACGGCCCACCACCGCGACCGGCCGGTGGCCGTCGAAGGCCCCCGCCTCACCGAGTACGTGCGCCGCCGCGACCGACAGCCCGAGCGCCAGCTCGGCCGTCAGCCCCTCGTTGGCGACACCGCGTACGCCGTCCGTACCGAAGAGTCGTCCCACAGTCCCGTCCTCCATCGCCGCTGCCGGCAGTGATCCGGCAGTAAATCCGATCGAACCCCGGCCTTCGCACCGTGGCAGGGGAGCACGACGCCCCGGAGTACACGGGGTACTCCGGGGCGTGAGAGCGCAACCAGGGGTGTGCACCACCAGGGCGGCACACACCCCTCGGGCGCGACTAGCGCTTGCTGTACTGCGGCGCCTTGCGGGCCTTCTTGAGACCGGCCTTCTTGCGCTCGACGGCACGCGCGTCACGCATCAGGAAACCGGCCTTCTTGAGGGCGGCGCGGTTGTTGTCCACGTCGGCCTCGTTCAGGGCACGGGCGACGCCGAGGCGCAGCGCGTAGGCCTGACCGGAGGTGCCGCCACCCGAGATGCGGGCGACGACGTCGTAACGACCGTCGAGCTCCAGCAGCTTGAAGGGCTCGTTCACGGTCTGCTGGTGCACCTTGTTGGGGAAGTAGTTCTCCAGGGTGCGACCGTTGATCTTCCAGACGCCGGTGCCGGGAACGATGCGCACGCGGGCGATCGCCTCCTTGCGACGGCCAAGGCCGGCGCCGGGGACGGCCTCGCCGAAGCGACCGGCCAGCGACTCGGAGGTGTAGCTCTCCTCGGAGGTGTACTCGCCCTCGACGACGGTCTCGTCGAAGTCGACCTCAAGGGTTTCAGTGGTCTCGGCCACGGTGTTCCTCAGCTCTTTTCAGTGTTGGGGGGCTAGGTGGCCGGAGTTACTGCGCGACCTGGGTGATCTCGAACGGCACCGGCTGCTGGGCAGCGTGCGGGTGCTGGTCGCCCGAGTAGACCTTCAGCTTCGAGAGCATCTGGCGGCCCAGGGAGTTCTTGGGGACCATGCCCTTGATGGCCTTCTCGACGGCCTTCTCCGGGTTGTTCGCCAGGAGGTCGTCGTAACGGACCGAGCGGAGACCGCCCGGGAAACCGCTGTGGCGGTACGCCAGCTTCTGGGTCTTCTTGTTACCCGACAGGTGCACCTTGTCCGCGTTGATGATGATGACGAAGTCACCGGTGTCAACGTGCGGCGCGTAGATCGCCTTGTGCTTACCCCGGAGGAGGTTGGCGGCCTGGGAGGCCAGGCGGCCGAGCACGACGTCGGTCGCGTCGATGACGTGCCACTGACGCTGGACGTCGCCGGGCTTGGGGCTGTACGTACGCACGGTCGTAGCCTCTGCTTTTCAGTGAGTGAGTCCTGACAGGAGCACCTGGTCGAGCGCATCAGCCTGGCCGCCTTGGACGCAATTCAAGGGGGGCCGCTGGGTGGTCGACCTGGTATCTCCGGCGTACCGACCTCTCACGTGAGATAGAGCGAGCCAATACGCACAACAAGCACCCAGCCTACCGGGCCGCCCCGGGTGGGTCAAAAACGGTCAGCGATCGCGCTCGACCCGGGTGACGTCCCACACCGGCTCGGAGGACTCGTAGACCCGGCCGTCGGCGCCGAACACCAGGAATCGGTCGAAGGTCCTGGCGAACCAGCGGTCGTGCGTGACGCAGAGCACCGTGCCGTCGAAGGCCTCCAGCCCGGCCTGCAGCGCCTCGGCGCTCTCCAGGTCCAGGTTGTCGGTCGGCTCGTCGAGCAGGAGGGCCGTCACACCGGAGAGTTCGAGCTTGAGGATCATCAGCCGGGCCTGCTGCCCGCCGGACAGCGACTCGAACTTCTGCTCCTCCTGCCGGTCCAGCTCGTAACGGCGCAGCGCGCCCATGGCGGCACCGCGGCTGAGCGCGTGCTCCTCCTCGACGATCGAGCGGACCGTCCGGCCGAACAGCTCGGGATGGGCGTGGGTCTGCCGGAAGTGGCCCGGCACGACCCGGGCGCCGGTCTTCCACGTACCGGTGTGCGCGACCGTCTCGTCCCCGGCGAGCAGCCGCAGGAAGTGCGACTTGCCGGAGCCGTTGGAGCCCAGCACGCCGACCCGCTCGCCGTAGAAGACCTCCAGGTCGAACGGCTTCATCAGCCCGGTGAGCTCCAGCTGCTCCATGGTGAAGGAGCGCACGCCCGTGCGCCCGCCCTTGAGCCGCATGGTGATGCTCTGCTCGCGCGGGGGCTCCTCCGGGCGGCCGGCCTCCTCGAACTTCTTCAGCCGCGTCTGGGCGGCGGCGTAGCGGGTGGCGAGCGCGTGGCTGACGGAGGCCGCCTGGCGCAGCGTGACGACCAGCTTCTTGAGCTTGGCGTGCTCCTCGTCCCAGCGCCGGCCGAGCTCCTCGAACCGCGCGAAGCGGTCCTTGCGGGCCTCGTGGAAGGAGTCGAACCCGCCGCCGTGCACCCAGACGCTGCTGCCGGCCGCGCCGGACTCGACGCTGATGATCTTCTCGGCGGTGTGCGAGAGCAGCTCGCGGTCGTGCGAGATGTAGAGCACGGTCTTCGAGGTGGCCTTGATGGCCTCCTCCAGCCAGCGCTTGCCCGGCACGTCCAGGTAGTTGTCCGGCTCGTCCAGCAGCAGCACCTCTTCGGGGCCGCGCAACAGCGCCTCCAGGACCAGGCGCTTCTGCTCCCCGCCGGAGAGGGTGTTCAGGCCGCGCCACTGGGCCTTGTCGAAGGGCATGCCGAGGGCCGCCATGGTGCAGACGTCCCAGTCGGTCTCGTAGTCGTAGCCGCCGACGTCGGCCCAGTCGGAGAGCGCCTGGGCGTAGGCCATCTGCGTCTTCTCGTCGTCCTGGGCGATCATCGCCAGCTCGGCGGCGTCGACCGCGCGGGCCGCGAGCGCGATCCGCTCGGGGGCGACGGAGACCAGCAGGTCACGGACGGAGGCGTCGGCGGGCAGCGCGCCCGGCGTCTGCGACTGGTCCTCGCGGCCGGTGGTGCCGACGAACTGGCGCATCACGCCGAGTCCGCCGCTGATCGTCACCGTGCCGCCGTGCGGCTGGATGTCGCCCGCGATCATGCGCAGCAGCGTGGTCTTGCCGGCGCCGTTGGCGCCCACCAGGGCGACCGCGGCGCCCTCGCCGACCCGGAAGGACGCGTCGTCGAACAGCACCCGCCCGTCCGGCAGGTAGTACTCCAGGTGCGAAATCTCGACGTGTCCCATGAGGGAGATTGTCCCAAGTCGCGGCCGTGGGCCAAAACGGATTACGGCTGCCCCGGCAGCGTGCGGATCCGGCGGGCCAGCCGGCTGCGCTCGGCGAGCTGGTCGTCGGCCGGGTATCCGACCTCCTCCAGCGTCAGCCCGTACGGCCGGATCACGTTGACGGCGGAGTTGCGCACCCCGCCGGCCAGCACCTCGCCGGGGAACTCCACCGGGCGGTGGCCGTCGCCGACCAGCAGCATCGCGCCGACCAGCGCCCGCACCATGTTGTGGCAGAAGGCGTCGGCCCGGACGGTGGCGACCGCCAGCGAGCCCTCCTGCGAGGCGTAGGCGTCCACCGGGACGCGGTCCCAGTGCAGCTCCAGCAGGGTGCGGATGGTGGTCGCGCCCTCGCGCTTCTTGCAGTAGGCGGCGAAGTCGTGCTCGCCGAGCAGCAGCTTGGCGGCCGCATTCATCTTCTCGACGTCCAGCGGCCGGTCGTGCCAGAGCACGTGCCCGCGCAGCAGCGGGTCCACCCCGCCGGGGTGGTCGGCGACCCGGTAGGCGTACCGGCGCCAGATGGCGGAGAAGCGGGCGTCGAAGCCGGCCGGGGCCTCGCCGAGCCGGTAGATCCGGACGTCCCCGGGCAGCCGCCCTGCCAGCCGCCGCAGCAGCTTCTCCCGGTGTTCGGCCCACAGCCCGGCCGGCAGGTCGACGTGCGCGACCTGGCCGCGGGCGTGCACTCCGGCGTCGGTGCGGCCGGCGACGGTCAGCGGGTACAGCTCGGTGCTGCGGGTCACGATCTGCAGCGCGGTCTCGATCTCCTCCTGCACCGTCCGCCGGCCGCCGCGCTGGCGGGCCCAGCCGGAGAACTCGGCGCCTTGGTAGGCGAGGTCGAGCCGGATCCGGACGTACCCGTCCGCCGGACCGTCCTTCACCGGCGGCCGCTCGGCGCAATCGTTGACCACTGCTTCTCTCCCCGGACTGCTTCTTCTACCCAAAGACGAGGAACGGGCCCGCTCCCCCACGGATGGGAGAACGGGCCCGCAACACCTGGAGGTGTCAGGCCTGCTCGGCGGCCTCGGCCTCGTCGGCCTTGGTCTCGACGGCAGCGGCGGCCTCGTCGGCCTCCTTGACGGCGCGCTTGGTGGCGCCCTCGGCCTCGCCGACGGCGGTCTGCGCGACGGTCAGCGCCTCGACCAGCTCGATCACGGCCATCGGGGCGTTGTCGCCACGACGGGGACCGATCTTGGTGATACGGGTGTAACCACCCGGGCGGTTCTCGTAGCGCGGCGCGATCTCGGTGAAGAGGGTGTGCAGCACGGCGATGTCGGTGATCGTCTTGCGAACCAGGCGACGGTTGTGGATGTCGCCCTTCTTCGCCTTGGTGATCAGCTTCTCCGCCAGCGGGCGCATCCGACGGGCCTTGGCCTCGGTCGTGGTGATGCGGCCGTACTGGAAGAGCTCCCGGCACAGACCGGCGAGCAGCAGCGGCTCGTGGTGCGGGCCGCCGCCGAGGCGGGCACCCTTGGTGGGACGCGGCATGGATTACTCCTTGAATCTCCGACTACGGCCGTATCAGGTACCGCAGCGGGCGTACGGGCACTGTTGCCCGTACGACTTTCGCGACGACGGGGGCGGCTCCGTGGAACCGCCCCCGCGGCCAAATCTCTTAGTACTGCTCGGTCTCCGCGTAACCCGCGTCGTCCAGGTCGTCGGCGCCGAAGGCGTCGGCGGCGGCGGTCGGGTCGAACCCGGGCGGGCTGTCCTTGAGCGCCAGGCCCATGCCGGCCAGCTTCGCCTTGACCTCGTCGATCGACTTCGCACCGAAGTTGCGGATGTCGAGCAGGTCGGCCTCGGAGCGGGCGACGAGCTCACCCACGGTGTGGATGCCCTCGCGCTTGAGGCAGTTGTACGACCGAACGGTGAGCTCCAGCTCCTCGATCGGCAGCGCCAGGTCGGCGGCCAGGGCGGCGTCCGTCGGGGACGGGCCCATGTCGATGCCCTCGGCGTCGATGTTCAGCTCGCGGGCGAGACCGAACAGCTCCACCAGGGTCTTGCCGGCCGAGGCCATGGCGTCACGCGGGCGCATGGCGGGCTTGGTCTCGACGTCGACGATCAGCTTGTCGAAGTCGGTCCGCTGCTCGACACGGGTGGCCTCGACCTTGTAGGTGACCTTCAGCACGGGGCTGTAGATCGAGTCGACCGGGATGCGGCCGATCTCCTGGCCGGAGGCCTTGTTCTGCACGGCGGAGACGTAGCCGCGACCGCGCTCGACGGTCAGCTCCATCTCCAGCTTGCCCTTGCCGTTCAGCGTGGCGAGGACCAGCTCGGGGTTGTGCACCTCGACACCGGCCGGCGGGGCGATGTCGGCGGCGGTGACCACACCCGGGCCCTGCTTGCGCAGGTACATCACGACCGGCTCGTCGTGCTCCGAGGAGACGACCAGCTGCTTGATGTTGAGGATGAGGTCGGTCACGTCCTCCTTGACGCCCGGCACGGTGGTGAACTCGTGCAGGACACCGTCGATGCGGATGCTGGTGACAGCAGCGCCGGGGATCGACGAGAGGAGGGTGCGGCGCAGGGAGTTGCCGAGGGTGTAGCCGAAGCCCGGCTCCAGCGGCTCGATCACGAACCGCGAGCGGAATTCGTCGACGACCTCTTCGGTCAGCGAGGGACGCTGAGCGATCAGCATGTTTTCAGATCCTCCAGTTGTCTTCGGCACCCACTATTTGATGCCGAACAGAACCAGCGTACGGGCTCCCGTCCAAAACGGGAGCCCGTACGAGGTTTAAAGCAGTACCCGCGTGCCCGAAGGCGCTGCGTCAGACGCGGCGGCGCTTCGGCGGACGGCAGCCGTTGTGCGGGGTGGGGGTGACGTCCTGGATCGAGCCGACCTCCAGGCCGGTGGCCTGGAGCGAACGGATCGCGGTCTCGCGGCCGGAGCCCGGACCCTTCACGAAGACGTCAACCTTGCGCATGCCGTGCTCCTGCGCGCGACGGGCAGCGGCCTCGGCGGCCATCTGCGCGGCGAACGGGGTGGACTTGCGCGAGCCCTTGAAGCCGACGTGGCCGGCAGAGGCCCAGGAGATCACGTTGCCCGCGGGGTCGGTGATCGAAACGATGGTGTTGTTGAACGTGCTCTTGATGTGCGCGTGGCCGTGAGCGACGTTCTTCTTTTCCTTGCGGCGGATCTTCTTCGCGCCGGCAGCCTGACGACCCTTGGGGGGCATAAGTCTGTTCTCCTACTGAGGTGGTCGGTCCGCTGACCCGCGGGCCGGAGGGATGTCCGGTTACGGGACGGACTACTTCTTGCCCGGCTTCTTCTTGCCGGCAATCGCGCGACGCGGGCCCTTGCGGGTACGCGCGTTGGTGTGGGTGCGCTGACCGCGGACCGGCAGGCCACGGCGGTGACGCAGACCCTCGTAGCAGCCGATCTCGACCTTGCGGCGGATGTCGGCGGCCACCTCACGGCGGAGGTCACCCTCGACCGTGTAGTTGGCGTCGATGTACTGGCCCAGCTTGACGAGGTCTTCCTCGGAGATGTCGCGAACGCGGACATCCGGGTTGACACCGGTCTCGGCCAGGGTCTGCTGGGCGCGGGTACGGCCGATGCCGTACACGTACGTAAGGGCGATCTCGATCCGCTTCTCACGGGGGAGATCAACGCCGGCGAGGCGTGCCATTCAAGGCTCCTGTGTTTCTTCAGAGGTCTTGCGTGCTACCTACTCCGACACCTCACGGTGAGGGAGCCCCGGCCTCTGACCGGGGGCGGCAGTCCGCCCTGCGAAGGGCGGATCGGGTAGCCCGCTTATGACGTTTTCGCGTCGCGCGAAGTACTACGAGAAATGCTGGGGGGAGAGCAATCAGCCCTGGCGCTGCTTGTGGCGCAGGTTGTCGCAGATCACCATGACCCGGCCGTGACGGCGGATCACCTTGCACTTGTCGCAGATCTTCTTGACGCTCGGCTTGACCTTCATGTCTCAGGTTCTCCGGGTCTAGATCTGACGTTGTTACTTGTAGCGGTAGACGATCCGGCCGCGCGTGAGGTCGTAGGGGCTGAGCTCCACGACGACCCTGTCGTCCGGCAGGATGCGGATGTAGTGCATGCGCATCTTGCCGCTGATGTGCGCGAGGACCTTGTGACCGTTCTGCAGCTCGACCTTGAACATCGCGTTCGGAAGAGACTCGATCACGGTGCCCTCGATCTCAATGGCGCCTTGCTTCTTAGCCATGAACTGCGAGATCCACCTTCCGGGACCGGCTACCGTATGCGGCACGCTCGTGCGAACCTGGGTTCACCCCGACCCGCTAGGGAAGAGGGCGTGCTGAAGCACGCTACGAGTGAGCCGACGGTCCATCCTACGCCAGCCCGTGGGATGCGCCAAAACCGGGGCCGGGTCGTCGGCGCACGGCGTCAGCGCGGGGCGACGACCATCAGCGGCTCGACGTGCGCGGTGCAGGCGGAGCAGCGGCGGGCGGCCTCGGGGATCTCGGTCAGGCACTCGGGGCAGGGGCGCTTCGGGATCTTCGGCTTCTTCGGCATGTACCGGGCGGTGGCCTTGGTGACCGGCAGCACGACGCAGAAGTACAGCACCGCGGCGGTCATGAAGAACGCGATCAGCACGTTGAGGAACTGGCCGTACGGGAACGTGACCCCGGCCACCACGGCCTTGTAGGAGCTGAAGTCGCCGGCCGCGCCGACCACCACGCCCACCAGCGGGGTGAGGAACGCCGACACGAAGCCGGTCACCACCCCGGTGAAGGCGGCACCGATGACGACACCGACCGCCATGTCGACCACGTTGCCGCGCATCATGAAGTCGCGGAATCCCTTGAGCACTGCTCTCTCCTGCCGTTCGAAGCCGCTGAAGCCACTGCCAGCCGATAAAAATAGGACAAAAGCCCTGGAGGTCCAAACCTCCAGGGCTCTGATCCTTTGTCAGACGCGGCAGTCGGCCGCCTCGGCCACTACGCCAACGGGTCCGGAGCTGCGGTGATGCCCAGCTTCGCCAGCTCGGCCCGGCCGCCGTCGAAGGCGGTCAGCACCAGCGGACCCTGCTCCGTCACAGCCACCGAGTGCTCCCAGTGCGAGGCCCAGGTGCCGTCGTTGGTCACGACGGTCCACTCGTCCTCCAGCACCGTGGTGTGCGGGGTGCCGAGCGAGACCATGGGCTCGATCGCCAGCACGGTGCCGGGGACCAGCTTGGGGCCCTTGCCGCGGCCGCGCTCGACGTAGTTCAGCACGTGCGGCTCCATGTGCATCGCGGTGCCGATGCCGTGGCCGCCGTAGCCCTCGGTGATGCCCCACTTGCCCTTGGGAGGAAGCGGCTGGCGGCGGATGAAGCCCTCGATCGCCTTGGAGACGTCGACCAGCCGGTTGCCCTTCTTCATCTGGGCGATGCCGGCCCACATCGAGCCCTCGGTCACCGTGCTCAGCATCTCCACCTCGGGCCGGACCTCGCCGACCGCCACGGTGATCGCCGCGTCGCCGTGCCAGCCGTCCAGGATGGCGCCGCAGTCGATCGAGATGACGTCGCCCTCCTGCAGCACCCGGTCGCCGGGGATGCCGTGGACGACCTCGTTGTTCACCGAGGCGCAGATCACCCCGGGGAACCAGAGCCCGCCGTGGTGGGCGCGGAAGTTCGAGGTGGCGCCGTGGTCGGTGATGACCTTGTCGGCGACGTCGTTGAGCTCCTGGGTGGTCACCCCCGGAGCGACCGCCTCACGGCAGGCCTTGAGCGCCTCGGCGACGACCAGCCCGGCCGCTCGCATCTTCGCGATCTGCTCGGGGGTCTTGATCTCCACCATCTGGTCACGCCTTCCTTGGGTTCCCGCCCGGTCCTTGCCGGGCGGCCGTGCACTCGTTCCACCGTACGACGCCGTACGGCCGCGCTGCCCCGGGGAAGGGGAGCGCGGCCGTACGTACGTGTCCGGAAACTCAGCTGTCCTGCTTCAGCGCCCCGATCGCGCGCTGGGTGACCTCGTCCACCTTGCCGAGGGCCGGGATCGTCGCCACCAGGCCCTGCTGGGCGTAGTAGTCGATGATCGGCTCGGTCTCCGTGTGGTAGACCTCCAGGCGCGTGCGCACCTTCTCCTCGGTGTCGTCCGAGCGCTGGTACAGCTCGCCACCGCACTCGTCGCAGACGCCCGCGGTCTTCGGCGGGTTGTAGTCCACGTGGAACACGTGGCCGCCGTCGTTGCGGCAGAGCCGACGGCCGGCGATGCGCCGGACGACCTCGTCCTCGGGGACCTCGAGGTCCAGCACGCCGTCCAGCGCGATGCCCTGCTCCGCGAGGAACTCGTCCAGCGCCTTGGCCTGGCCGAGGTTGCGGGGGAAGCCGTCGAGCAGGAAGCCCTTGGCGGCGTCGGGCTGGAGCATGCGGTCCTTGGCCATCCCGATGGTGACCTCATCCGGTACCAGGCGACCCGCGTCCATGTAGCTCTTGGCCTCGAGCCCCAGCGGGGTGCCCTGACCGATGTTGGCGCGGAACAGGTCGCCGGTGGAGATGTGGGGGATGGACAGGGTCTTGGCGAGCAGGTGCGCCTGAGTACCCTTCCCGGCCCCGGGAGGCCCGACGAGGACGATACGCATCAGCGGAGGAACCCTTCGTAATTGCGCTGCTGGAGCTGGCTCTCGATCTGCTTCACAGTTTCGAGTCCGACGCCGACGACGATGAGAACACTGGTGCCGCCGAACGGGAAGTTGGTCTGCTGTCCGAAGGCGACCAGGGCGATCATCGGGATCAACGCGATCAGGCCCAGGTAGAGCGAACCCGGCCACGTGATGCGGGTGAGCACGTAGTTCAGGTACTCGGCCGTCGGTCGGCCGGCCCGGATGCCCGGGATGAACCCACCATACTTCTTCATATTGTCGGCAACTTCTTCGGGGTTGAAGGAGATCGCGACGTAGAAGAAGGCGAAGAAGACGATCAGCAGGAAGTAGGTCGCCATGTAGATCGGGTGGTCGCCCTTGACGAAGTTCGTCCTGATCCAGACCGCCCAGCTCGCCTGGCTGTTGGTCAGCTGGACCACCAGCGCGGGGATGTACAGCAGGGACGAGGCGAAGATGACCGGGATGACACCGGCCTGGTTCACCTTGAGCGGGATGTAGGTCGAGGTGCCGCCGAAGGCCCGCCGCCCGATCATCCGCTTCGCGTACTGGACGGGGATCCGGCGCTGGGCCTGCTCCACGAAGATGACCAGCATCACAACGATGACGCCGACCGCGACCACGGAGAGGAACTCGACCCAGCCGCCGCCGATGGTGCCGCCCGTCTTGATCGCCCACATCGAGGACGGGAACTGCGCCGCGATCGAGGTGAAGATCAGCAGCGACATGCCGTTGCCGATGCCGCGGTCGGTGATCAGCTCGCCGAGCCACATGATGAACGTGGTGCCGGCGGTCATCGTGAGAACCATGACGGCGATCCGGAACACCCCGGTGTCCGGCACGACCTGGTTGCCCACGGGGCAGTTCGAGAACAGCGCGCCGCTGGAGGCCGTCGCCACGATGCCGGTGCCCTGGAGCACGGCGAGCGCGATGGTCAGGTACCGGGTGTACTGGGTGATCTTCGCGGTGCCGGCCTGCCCCTCCTTCTTCAGCGCCTCGAGCCGCGGGATCACGACGGTGAGGAGCTGGAGGATGATGCTGGCGGTGATGTACGGCATGATGCCGAGCGCGAAGATCGTCAGCTGGAGGAGCGCGCCACCGCTGAACAGGTTGACGAGCCCGAACAGACCGCTGTTCCTGGACGCCTTCACACAGGCGTTGACGGCCTGGAAGTCCACCCCGGGTACCGGGATGTGCGAACCCAGCCGGAACAGCACCATGATGCCCAGCGTGAACAGCAGCTTCTTGCGCAGGTCGGGCGTCTGGAACGCCCGCGCGAACGCACTGAGCACGGTGCCTCCTGCGCCTCCCGCGCGTCGTCGGCGGGAGGGTCGGTCCTGAATGGGGAGTTTTCGGTTCGGGCCCCCGTACAGACGGCACAGGCGAGCCTACGCGCAGCCTACAAGGGAACTCCACGGACTCTAACAGTGCGCGGCCACTCGAAAGAAGCGCGTACGGCCCCTCCCCCACTCACGGGGTACGGGATGCCCGGGTTTGCCACACAAAAGAACGAGGCCCGCACCTACCGGGGAGCGGGCCGGGCGGCGGCGGGAAAAGCACGAGCCCCGCACCTCCCGGAGGAGGTGCGGGGCTCGTGGGAAGTCAGCGGGCTCAGACGAGCTCGGTGACGGTACCGCCGGCGGCGGTGATCTTCTCGGCGGCGGAGCCGGAGACGGCGTCAACCGTCACCTGCAGGGCAACCGAGATCTCGCCGGTGCCGAGCACCTTGACGAGGGAGTTCTTGCGAACCGCGCCCTTGGCGACCAGGCCCTCGACGGTGACCTCGCCACCCTGCGGGTAGAGCTCGGCCAGCTTGTCGAGGTTGACAACCTGGAACGTGATCTTGAACGGGTTCTTGAAGCCCTTCAGCTTCGGCAGGCGCATGTGGAGCGGCATCTGGCCACCCTCGAAGCGCTGCGGAACCTGGTAGCGGGCCTTGGTGCCCTTGGTACCACGACCGGCGGTCTTACCCTTGGAGCCTTCACCACGACCGACACGGGTCTTGGCGGTCTTGGCACCCGGGGCGGGACGCAGGTTGTGCACCTTGATCGGCGAGTCAGCCATCTCAGTCCACCTCCTCGACCGTGACGAGGTGACGCACGGTCTGGGCCATCCCGCGGATCTCGGGACGGTCCTCCTTGACGACCACATCGTGCATGCGCTTCAGACCCAGCGAGCGCAGCGTCTCGCGGTGGTTCTGCTTGCTGCCGATGTAGGACTTGGTCTGCGTGATCTTCAGGCGAGCCATCAGGCGCTCACCCCTGCAGCACGAGCCCGCAGCAGAGCGGCGGGAGCCACGTCCTCCAGCGGCAGGCCACGACGCGCGGCGATCTCCTCGGGGCGCACGAGGCCCTTCAGAGCGGCCACGGTGGCGTGCACGATGTTGATCGCGTTGTCGGAGCCGAGCGACTTCGACAGGATGTCGTGGATACCGGCGCACTCCAGCACGGCACGCACCGGGCCACCGGCGATAACACCGGTACCGGGGGCAGCCGGCTTCAGGAGCACGACGCCGGCAGCCTTCTCGCCCTGGATCGGGTGCGGGATGGTGCCCTGGATACGGGGGACCTTGAAGAAGTTCTTCTTGGCCTCCTCAACACCCTTGGCGATGGCGGCCGGAACCTCCTTCGCCTTCCCGTAACCGACACCCACGGTGCCGTCACCGTCGCCCACCACGACCAGCGCGGTGAAGCTGAAACGACGACCACCCTTGACAACCTTGGCGACACGGTTGATCGCAACGACACGCTCGACGTAAGCGGTCTTCTCGACGGCGGGGGCGTTACCCCGGTCGTCACGCTTACGGTCGCGCCGCTCGCCACCGCCGGTGCCGCCGCCGGCGCCGCTACCGCGGCGCTGGGGTCCAGCCATTGGAATTACCTCTCTCGATTACGTCCGTCGACTGAGCCGACGAGCGGCTTAGAAGTCGAGCCCGGCCTCACGGGCAGCATCGGCCAGAGCGGCGATGCGGCCTGCGTACCGGTTGCCCGCGCGGTCGAAGACGACCGACTCGATGCCGGCGGCCTTGGCGCGCTCGGCGACCAGGCTCCCGACCTTCTTGGCCAGCTCGGTCTTGTCGCCCTCGACGCCCTTGATGGACACGTCGAGAGTGGACGCCGACGCCAGGGTGTGACCCTTGGCGTCGTCGATGACCTGGGCGACCATGTGACGGTTCGAGCGCGTCACGACGAGGCGCGGACGCACCTCGGTGCCGACGACGCGCTTGCGAACGCGGATCGCGCGGCGCTTGCGAGCGGCGCTCTTGTAGGCGTTGCCCTTGCCGATCTTGACAGAGACGCTCATCGCTTACTTACCACTCTTTCCGACCTTGCGGCGGATGACCTCGCCCGCGTACTTGACGCCCTTGGCCTTGTACGGGTCGGGCTTGCGCAGCTTGCGGATCTTTGCGGCGACCTCGCCGACCTTCTGCTTGTCGATACCGTCCACGTGGAACTTGGTGGCCGACTCGACGACGAAGGTGATGCCCTCAGGGGCCTCGACCAGGATCGGGTGGCTGTAGCCCAGCTGGAACTCCATGTTGGAGCCCTTCGCCAGAACTCGGTAGCCGACGCCGCTGATCTCCAGCGACTTGCGGTAGCCCGCGGTCACGCCGGTGATCATGTTCGCCACCAGCGTGCGGGAAAGGCCGTGCAGGGCCTTCGACAGACGCTCGTCGTTGGGGCGGGTGACGAGCAGCGTGCCGTCCTCGCCCTTGCCGATCTCGATCGGCGCGGCGACATGGTGGGTGAGGGAGCCCTTCGGGCCCTTCACCGAGACCGCCTGGCCATCGATGGTGACGTCCACGCCGGCGGGAACCGGGATGGGCAGCCGTCCAATGCGCGACATTGCTGTACCTCCGTTTCCCGAATTACCAGACGTAGGCGAGAACTTCTCCGCCTACGCCCTTCTTGGCAGCCTGCTTGTCGGTGAGGAGACCGGAGGACGTGGAGATGATCGCCACGCCCAGGCCGCCGAGAACCTTCGGCAGGTTGGTGGACTTTGCGTAGACCCGCAGGCCCGGCTTGCTGATCCGCTTGATGCCAGCGATCGAGCGCTCACGGTTGGGGCCGAACTTGAGCTCGATGGTCAGCTTCTTGCCGACCTCGCCCTCAACGGGCTCCTCAACCTTGTAGGAGGAGATGTACCCCTCCTGCTGCAGGATCTGGGCGACGTGCGCCTTGATCTTGCTGGCCGGCATCGCCACGGTGTCGTGGTACGCCGAGTTCGCGTTACGCAGACGCGTGAGCATGTCTGCGATGGGGTCGGTCATGGTCATGATGGCCTCAGGCCTCTCTCGCCGTGGTTTCTCCGCGCCAGGTCCCCCTGCCGCACTCCGAGGAGTGCGGCAGGGGCACAGACGCAGGGGACCTGCGGCGTCGTAAGACTGGGTGCGAGCCCTCCGAAGAGGGTCGACGGCAGCTATGGAGCTCCCGCGACAGGGGGCCCGACCTCACTACCTTACGGGATTCCGTACGTAGCCCCAAAAAGGGGCGCTGTGGGATCGGGCACACCTGCTTCGCTATGGCGTTACCGCGAGATCCTGATTACCAGGAGCTCTTGGTCACGCCCGGCAGCTCGCCGCGGTGGGCCATCTCACGGAGGCACACACGGCAGAGGCCGAACTTGCGGTACACCGAGTGCGGACGGCCGCAGCGCTGGCACCGGGTGTAGGCCCGGACGCCGAACTTCGGCTTCCGCTCGGCCTTCGCGATGAGGGACTTCTTCGCCATTGGCTCACGCCTCCTTGAACGGGAAGCCCAGAGCACGCAGGAGCGCCCGGCCCTCGTCGTCGGTCTGAGCGGTGGTCACGACGGTGATGTCCATACCGCGCTGACGGTCGACCTTGTCCTGGTCGATCTCGTGGAACATAACCTGCTCGGTCAGACCGAAGGTGTAGTTGCCACGGCCGTCGAACTGCTTGGGGGAGAGACCACGGAAGTCACGGATACGCGGCAGGGCCAGCGTCACCAGACGGTCCAGGAACTCCCACATGCGGTCACCACGGAGGGTGACGTGGGTGCCGATCGGCTGGCCCTCGCGCAGCTTGAACTGCGCGATGGACTTGCGAGCCTTGGTCACGGCCGGCTTCTGACCGGTGATCGCGGTCAGGTCGCGGATCGCGCCCTCGATCAGCTTGCTGTCACGGGCGGCCTCGCCGACACCCATGTTGACGACGACCTTGACCAGGCCGGGCGTCAGCATGACGTTCTCGTACGAGAACTGCTCCTGCAGCTGACCCTTGATCTCGGAGTTGTAACGCTCCTTGAGACGGGGGGTCACCTTCTCAACAGACGTCTCAGACATCAGATGTCCTCACCGGTTCGCTTGGCAACGCGGATCTTGTTGCCCTCGTCATCGAAGCGGTAGCCCACGCGGGTGACGACCTTCTTGCCGTCCTTCTCCACGACCAGCTGGACGTTGGAGACGTGCACCGGGGCCTCGACGGTGACAATGCCACCCTGAGTGCCCGGGCCCGGCTTGGTGTGCTTCTTGACCCGGTTCACACCCTCGACCAGGACCTTGTTCTCGGCGGGCATGGCCTGGATGACCTTGCCCTGCTTGCCGCGGTCCTTGCCGGTGATGACCTGGACCAGGTCACCCTTCTTGATCTTCATGCTGTTCGCCATGAGTTAGAGCACCTCCGGCGCAAGCGAGATGATCTTCATGAACTTCTTGTCGCGCAGCTCGCGGCCCACCGGGCCGAAGATGCGGGTACCACGGGGGTCACCGTCGGTGTTCTTGAGAACGACAGCGGCGTTCTCGTCGAACCGGATGTACGAACCGTCGGGACGACGGCGCGACTTCACGGTGCGGACGACGACGCACTTGACGACGTCACCCTTCTTCACCGAACCGCCGGGGATCGCGTCCTTGACGGTGGCGACGATGACGTCCCCGATACCGGCGTAGCGGCGACCGGAGCCACCGAGAACGCGGATGCAAAGGATTTCCTTCGCGCCCGTGTTGTCGGCGACACGCAGTCGCGACTCCTGCTGGATCACAGCTTTCTCCTGATCGTCAACGAGAGCTGACGGGCCGGCCGCTGCTCACACCAGCGCCCGCAAGGGGCCTGGTGCACATACGGCCGTACCGCATCAACTTCGTTACTTGGCCTTCTCGAGGATCTCGACGACGCGCCAGCGCTTCGTCGCGGACAGCGGGCGGGTCTCCGCGAGGAGGACCCGGTCGCCGATGCCGCAGGCGTTCGCCTCGTCGTGCGCCTTCAGCTTGTTCGTACGGCGGATGACCTTGCCGTACAGCGCGTGCTTGACGCGGTCCTCGACGGCGACGACGACGGTCTTGTCCATCTTGTCGCTGACGACGAGGCCCTCACGGGTCTTGCGGAAACCGCGCGTCTCGTTGGTGTTCTCAGTCATCAGGCGTTCTCCACCGTCTCGATGCCCAGCTCGCGCTCGCGCATCAGGGTGTAGATCCGCGCGATGTCCTTACGGACGAGCTTGAGCCGTCCGTGGTTGTCGAGCTGCCCGGTCGCCGCCTGGAAGCGGAGGTTGAACAGCTCCTCCTTGGCCTCACGGAGCTTGGCAACGAGACCCTCGTTGTCCAGCTCGCGGAGGTCAGCAGCCTTGGTGCCGGCCGACATCAGCTCTCACCTGCCTCGCGCCGGATGATCCGGCACTTCATCGGGAGCTTGTGAGCTGCGCGGGTCAGCGCCTCACGAGCCACCTTCTCGTTGGGGTACGACAGCTCGAACATGACCCGACCCGGGTGCACGTTCGCGATCCACCACTCGGGCGAACCCTTACCGGAACCCATGCGGGTCTCGGCCGGCTTCTTGGTGAGCGGACGGTCCGGGTAGATGTTGATCCAGACCTTGCCGCCACGCTTGATGTGACGGGTGACGGCGATACGAGCGGACTCGATCTGCCGGTTCGTCACGTAGGCCGGGGTGACGGCCTGGATGCCGTACTCGCCGAAGGCGAGCTCGGTGCCACCCTTGGAGGCGCCACGGCGCTTCGGGTGGTGCTGCTTGCGGTGCTTGACCCGACGGGGGATCAGCATTGGGTCAGGCCTCCGTTCCGGTGTTCTCGGCAGCCGGCGTGTCGACCGTCGCCGGGGCCCCCTGAGACGCTGCGGCCTCGGCGGCGGGACGACGGCCACGGCCGCCACGCTCGCCACCACGGCGCTCGCCACCGCGGGCGGGACGACCACCCTCGGGACGGGCCGGACGGTTGCCCGAGCGGGCAGCGGCGTTCTCAGCGCGGACCTCGGCGATGTTCTTGACGTCGCCCTTGTAGATCCAGACCTTCACGCCGATGCGGCCGAAGGTCGTCTTGGCCTCGAAGAAGCCGTAGTCGACGTTCGCGCGCAGGGTGTGCAGCGGCACACGGCCCTCGCGGTAGAACTCCGAACGGCTCATCTCGGCGCCGCCGAGACGACCGGAGCACTGGACCTTGATGCCCTTGGCGCCGGACTTCATGGTGCCCTGCATCGACTTGCGCATGGCACGGCGGAAGGAGACGCGGGAGGACAGCTGCTCCGCGACGCCCTGAGCCACGAGCTGGGCGTCCAGCTCGGGGTTCTTGACCTCGAGGATGTTCAGCTGGACCTGCTTGCCGGTCAGCTTCTCGAGGTCGCCGCGGATGCGGTCGGCCTCGGTGCCACGGCGGCCGATGACGATGCCGGGGCGAGCGGTGTGGATGTCAACGCGGACGCGGTCGCGGGTGCGCTCGATCTCGACCTTGGAGATGCCGGCGCGCTCCATGCCCTTCGTCATCATGCGACGAATGGCGACGTCTTCCTTGACGTAGTCCTTGTACAGCTTGTCGGCGTACCAGCGGGACTTGAAGTCCGTGCTGATGCCGAGGCGGAACCCGTGCGGGTTAACCTTCTGGCCCATTACCGGGTCCCTTCCTTGCTGCTGACGACCACGGTGATGTGGCTGGTCCGCTTGCGGATCCGGTAGGCACGGCCCTGGGCACGCGGACGGAACCGCTTCAGGGTCGGGCCCTCGTCAACGTACGCCTCGCTGATGACGAGGTCGTCCACGTTGGAGTGGTTGTAGTTGTGCGCGGCGTTGGCAATGGCGCTGTCGAGCACCTTGCCGACCGGCACGGTCGCGGCCTGCGGAGCGAAACGCAGGACCGCCTGGGCCTCCGTGGCGTTCAGGCCACGGATGAGGTCCACCACGCGGCGGGCCTTCATGGGCGTGACGCGGATGTACCGCGCCTGGGCCCTGGCTTCCATGGTTGTCCCCTTGCTGGTGTCAGTCATTGAGTCGGTAATCTCGCCGGCGACTAGCGACGCTTCGACTTGCGGTCGTCCTTGACGTGACCGCGGAAGGTACGCGTCGGCGCGAACTCGCCGAGCTTGTGGCCGACCATCGACTCGGTGACGAACACCGGGACGTGCTTACGGCCATCGTGCACCGCGATCGTGTGGCCGAGCATGGCCGGGAAGATCACGGAGCGACGGGACCAGGTCTTGATGACGTTCTGGGTACCCGCCTCGTTCTGCGCGTCCACCTTCTTGAGAAGGTGGCCGTCAATGAAGGGGCCCTTCTTGAGACTGCGCGGCATCTGACCTGCTCCTAGCGCTTCTTGTTGGTCTTGCGGCGGCGCACGATGAGGGCGTTCGAAGCCTTCTTCGGGCTACGAGTGCGACCCTCCTTCTGGCCCCACGGCGAGACCGGGTGGCGACCACCGGAGGTCTTACCCTCACCACCACCGTGCGGGTGGTCGATCGGGTTCATGGCCACACCACGCACGGTCGGGCGGACGCCCTTCCAGCGCATACGGCCGGCCTTGCCCCAGTTGATGTTCGACTGCTCGGCGTTGCCGACCTCGCCGACGGTCGCGCGGCAGCGCGCGTCGACCAGGCGGATCTCACCGGAGGGCATGCGCAGGTGCGCCATCTTGCCCTCACGCGCCAGCAGCTGAATGCCGGCACCGGCGGAGCGGGCCATCTTGGCACCGCCACCGGGACGCAGCTCCACCGCGTGGATGGTCGTACCGACCGGGATGTTGCGAAGCGGCAGGTTGTTACCCGGCTTGATGTCGGCGCCAGCGCCGTTCTCGATCCGGTCACCCTGCGCGATGCCGCGCGGCGCGATGATGTAGCGCTTCTCGCCGTCCGCGTAGTGCAGGAGCGCGATGCGCGCGGTGCGGTTCGGGTCGTACTCGATGTGCGCGACCTTGGCCGGCACGCCGTCCTTGTCGTGACGACGGAAGTCGATCACGCGGTAGGCGCGCTTGTGTCCACCACCCTGGTGGCGAACGGTGATCCGACCGGCGTTGTTACGGCCGCCCTTGCTGTGCAGGGGGCGAACCAGCGACTTCTCCGGCGTGGACCGCGTGATCTCTACGAAGTCGGCCACGCTGGAGCCACGACGGCCCGGCGTAGTCGGCTTGTACTTGCGGATGCCCATTTGGCTCTCTCGTCCTCGTCCTTATCGACGATCACGATCTCCGTTAGGAGACCGGACCACCGAAGATGTCGATGCGGTTGCCCTCGGCCAGCGTCACGATGGCGCGCTTGGTGTCCTTGCGCTTGCCAAAGCCCGTCTTGGAGCGCTTGCGCTTGCCCTGACGGTTGATCGTGTTGACAGCCTCGACCTTGACCGAGAAGACCGCCTCGACGGCCTGCTTGATCTGGGTCTTGTTGGCGCCCGGCGACACGATGAACGTGTACTTGTTCTCGTCGAGAAGGCTGTAGCTCTTCTCGGAGATGACCGGCTTCACCAGGACGTCACGGGGGTCCGTGAACGTCTTGCTCGTAACGTCGCTCATCAGGCGGCGCTCCCTTCGAGCTCGCCCTCAGCGGCAACGGCCTTGGCGGACGCGGCCGGACCGGCCACGAAACGCTCGAAGGCGGCCTGGGTGAAGACCACATCGTCGGAGACGAGCACGTCGTAGGTGTTCAGCTGACCGGCGTCCAGGATGTGCACGTTCGGCAGGTTACGAGCGGACTTGAGGCCCAGCTCGTCCGCACGCTCGACGACCAGGAGGACGTTCTTGCGCTCGGTGATCTTGCCGAACAGGCTCTTGGCGGCCTTGGTCGACGGCGCCTCGGTCGCGGTCACGTCGGTGATGACGTGGATGCGGTTGTGGCGGGCCCGGTCGGTGAGCGCACCGCGCAGGGCGGCGGCGATCATCTTCTTCGGGGTCCGCTGCGAGTAGTCGCGCGGCACGGGACCGTGCACAACGCCACCGCCGGCGAACTGCGGCGCACGGGTCGAGCCCTGACGGGCGCGGCCGGTGCCCTTCTGGCGGTACGGCTTCTTGCCGCCGCCGCGGACCTCGCCACGAGTCTTGGTCTTGTGGGTGCCCTGACGGGCCGCAGCGAGCTGCGCCACGACGACCTGGTGCATCAGCGGAACGCTGACCTTCGCGTCGAAGATCTCGGCCGGCAGCTCGAGGCTGCCGGTCTTGTCGCCCGAGGGCGACAGGATGTCAATGGTGCTCATATCCTCACAGCCCCTTCGCCGCGGTGCGGACGAGGACGAGGCCGCCGTTCGGGCCCGGGATTGCGCCCTTGATCAGGAGCAGCCCCTTCTCCGCGTCAACGGCATGGATGGTCAGGTTCTGGGTGGTCACACGCTCGTGGCCCATCCGGCCGGCCATCCGTACGCCCTTGAACACACGACCCGGGGTGGCGCAGCCACCGATCGAGCCGGGCGAGCGGTGCTTGCGCTGCACACCGTGACCGGCGCCGAGGCCCCGGAAGTTGTGGCGCTTCATGACACCGGCGAAGCCCTTGCCCTTGGAGGTGCCGGTCACGTCGACCTTGACACCCGCCTCGAACAGCTCCGCGGTGATCTCCTGGCCCAGGGTGTACTCGGACGCGTCCGCGGTACGGAGCTCGACCAGGTGGCGACGCGGGGTGACACCGGCCTTGGCGAAGTGACCCGCGAGGGGCTTGTTCACCTTGCGGGGGTCGATCTCGCCGAAGCCGATCTGGACGGCGTCGTAGCCGGCCGGGCTGTCGGCGGTGTGGACCTGGGTCACGACATTGGGCCCAGCCTTGACGACGGTCACCGGAACGATCCGGTTGTTCTCGTCCCAGACCTGGGTCATGCCGAGCTTCTCGCCCAGGATGCCCTTAATCTGCTTAGCCATCTTCGGTGTGCCTCTCAGAGCTTGATCTCGATGTCGACACCAGCCGGCAGGTCGAGACGCATCAGCGAGTCAACCGTCTTCGGCGTGGGGTCGAGGATGTCGATCAGACGCTTGTGAGTGCGCATCTCGAAGTGCTCGCGCGAGTCCTTGTACTTGTGCGGCGAGCGGATGACGCAGTACACGTTCTTCTCAGTGGGCAGCGGCACCGGGCCCGCGACCTGCGCACCAGTGCGAATGACGGTCTCGACGATCTTCTTCGCCGAGGAGTCAATCACCTCGTGGTCGTAGGCCTTGAGCCGGATGCGGATCTTCTGTCCCGCCATGGCTACTCAGTAGTCCTTTGTGTCGTCTGCTGCTTCTACGGCCGGATTCATCCAGGTGGACTGTGTCCGGTGGTGCCCCTGGGTGGTTACCTCCGACCCCCGCGCTCGGGCGTGTCGCCCTGTCGCTTGCAAAAAATCCGGCACGAGGTTTCCCTCTGCGGATTTCCCACGGGATCGGTGAGGTCTTGCACCCACCAGGCGCCGGATCGAGGCCCCGCCCACGCTTCCCGGAAGATTCCCGTACGTCCGCCCCGCAGCTGCCGCGGTGTCGACTTCACACCACTGCATTCACACATTTCACGTGAACACATGAACGGCCATCACGGGAACGACGAGTACTTGGGACTCGCTTCCAGTCCTCCCGGCGGGAGGCGCGCAGCATCGGCACTCAACCGAGCAACTTGGACATACTGCCACATGGAGCAGCAACAAAGCCAATCGGGGCCGGTGAGGTCTCCCTCACCGGCCCCGGTCCCCCACGTGCGGACTACTTCTTCTGTTCCTTCAACCAGGGGGCCTCCCGGCCGCAGACCGCCGGCCAGTCCTCGGTGCTCACGTTGGCGCACCAGATGAAGCCCTTGTCCGTCTCCGGCTTCCAGTCCTTCGTGATGATGTCCGCGCACTTCGCCACCGGGGAGAACTTCGGGCAGGTGCCGTCCTTCTTCTTGATGGTGTGAGCCCGCCAGGCGTCCAGGCCCATGCTGTTGGTGGACTCCGCCTGCGGCATGTAGCGGTCCACCGACCAGGAGGCGCCCATCGTCGCGAACAGCGCCATCGCGCAGATCAGGCCGGCGGCCAGCTGCCGGGTGACCCGGACCGGGATGGCCGGCCCCTCGGCGGTGCGGCCGCTGGAGCGCAGAGTCCGCTCAAGCCAGCCGGCGCCGCGCTCCAGGCCGGTCATCAGGCCCACCACGGCGAGGATCAGCAGGCAGTACATGATGATCCAGGTGGTCCGCGGGTACAGCTGGATCATCTGTGAGTGCGCCATGTGCGAGGCGAACCAGAACCTCAGCAGCCAGGCCCCGGCCAGCACCGCCGCCGCCACCCGGACCACCATGCTGCGCAGGCCCAGGCCCACCCCGATGCCGACCGCCGTGATCAGCATGATCGCGAAGCCGGTCTGGCCGGCCAGCTCGCCCGACTGCGGCCAGTTGTGGTACGTCAGCTGGCCGTTGCGGTCCGACATCCAGCCGAGCACGTACGCCGGGTCGACGTAGTTGACGATGTAGGCGTACCGGTCCGGGGTGTCGGCGCCGAGCTTCACGATCTGGTACAGCAGCGGGGAGCCGATGGCCCCGGCGGTCACCACGGTCGTGGCCAGGAACACCAGGCTCCGGCGGACGGTCTGCCGGCCGCGCCGCCACGGGAAGACGAAGAGGGTCAGCAGGAACACGCCCGGCGCCGACCACAGGTACCAGCCCGAGTACCAGAGGAAGAGCACGCCGAAGACGATGCCGAAGCCCGCGCCGCGCAGCAGCAGCGACCGGGTCGACTGCTCCCCCGCCCGGCGCAGCTCGCGCAGGCAGGCCGCCAGCAGCGGCAGCAGGACGATCATCGTCACGTGGCTGTACGGGCGGATCGGGTCCAGGAACACCAGCGCGGACGGAACGGCGATGGCCAGCGCCCAGAACGGCCGCAGCATGAGCCGCCAGGCCAGGTAGCTCATCGGTCCGACCAGGGCGCTGCAGACGATCTGCAGGTCGTGCAGGGCGAAGCCGGCGCCGCCGACCCCGCCGTAACGGATCTCCGACCAGAGCGCCACCGCGGCCGGGAAGAGCGGCGGGTAGACGCCGGAGATGCCCTTGTCGTGCATCATCGACGTCGCCATGTCGACGAGCACGCTCGGGTCGCCCTCCTGGCCGCCGAGGGGCCAGGGGGTGCCGCGCAGGGCGACGACCACGCCGCCGGCGACGACGCCGGTCGCCAGGCCCGCCAGGGCCGCGCAGACCAGCCGCTGGACCAGCGCGTGCCGGCGCAGTCCGCCCCGGTAGGCGGTGTAGACCAGCACCCCCAGAATCGGCAGGCCGACCATCGCCGCGTACTGCTGGATCTTGGCCAGGCCGCTGACCTGTCCGATCCGGTTCATCGGGTTCACGCTGATGTGCCGGCAGAGAAGGGTGAAGCCCAGGGCCGCCACCACGCTGACCAGGACCTCACCGGCCACCAGCACCCAGCGGCGATCGATCCACCGGTCGCCGGGCGAGCCGGCCGCCGCGCCGTCGGAGCGGGTCGTGCCGCTCCCGTCGGGGGAGAGCTCCGATCCGCTGGGCCGGTCGGTTGCCAGATCGGTCATGTCGCTTCACTTCCATAGGGCTGCGGACGTCTGCTGAGCGGTGCCGGGCGGGGTTCGGCCCCTGTGGACAGTACCGCCCGGTGAAAGCGTGCCGGGACACCACTACCGGAACCGGCGCCCCGGGCGCTTCGGCCGGCGGGGCGCAACACTCCGGAGCCGGGGCCGGTGGGGCGTATCGCACAGGTATACCCCACCTGCCAGCGAAAAGCATATACAGTTCACCGTCATATTGAGCGGGTCGGCCGGGCCGCATCACCGGCCGGGCCGCACCACGGACCCGGGCGACTACGACGCGGCCGGGCCCGACCTGCGGGAGAAGTCGGTACGGATTGTGGACATGTCACCACCATCCCTTCGGATCGCCACCGAAGTCTGCCATGCACCCCTGACCCGGGCCAGCGCGATCAGGCGGCCGCCAGGCCGCATTCTGCGCAGAAATCGCATGCCGGGCAGGGGCCCTGACGGCTTTCCGCCAGTTTGCGCGCACTTTGCCATCGGCCGGTCGCGGACCGCCCGCCCCGCAGCCCGCCCGGCAGCCCAGCCGGCGGAAGGAGGCTTGATCGCCCCCTGGCAGAATCGTTCGAGCACGTGAGCGACCGGCCCCGGATGCTCCTGCCAGTTCGTCCCCGACCGACCCGCCCCGGCCACTAAGGACCCAGCAGTGACGAGCCTCCAGACCACGTCCGTCGCGGCCGATCACCAGCGGAGCCCCCTCCCGCACAGGGGCGGGACGCGAGACGGGCGCGTCGGCGTCCGTCTCCTGGTAGCCGAGGGCCTGGTCGCCGTCGCGGCGTCACTGCTGATCACCTACCTCGCCCGGTTCATCGAACTGGACCCGATGACCCGGATCGGGCAGGTCAGCGGCCTCGCCGCACTGCAGCTCCAGCTGCTGGTGCTGCTCGGCGTCATCCTGCTGCTCTGCATCCCGGCCATGCGCCGGTGGCCCGAACCGCCGCTGCGGTTCGCGGCGGCGGGCGTCGCCGGGCTCGCATCCGGCGCCGCCGCGTCCGGCATCTCGCTCGCGCTGCGCGACACCACCTGGCCGCTCAACGGGCAGGGCGGTGACGCGGGCGCGCTGCAGGCCTGGGCCGGCGCCCTGATGGACGGCAAGCCGCTCGACGGCGCCTACCCCCCGATGTTCCCGCACCTGGTTGCCTGGACGGCCGAGTACTTCACCGGCGGCGACGTCGGCCACGCCATGAAGCTGGTCTGCCTCCTCTTCACGGCCCTGCTCGGCCCGGTCGCCTACCTGTCCTGGCGGCTGTTGCTCCCGCCGCTGTGGGCGCTGGGCATCGGCGTCACCGCGTCGCTGCCGATGATGCAGCCCTACAAGCCGTACACCAACCTCGTCCTGGTCGCCCTCGTACCGCTGCTCGGCAAGCTGATACAGGTGCTCCAGCGTTCCGCCGAACTCCCGCGCAGGCGCGCCGCGTTCCAGGGCGGAGCGCTGGGCCTGGCGATCGGCCTGCTGTTCATCCTCTACTCGGGCTGGTTCGTCTGGTCCGCGCTCGGCATCGTCGTGCTGACGGTCGCGGTGGTGCTCCGGGTCCGGCGGGACGCCGGGACCCAGGCCCTGGTGACGGCGGGCACCACCATCCTCACCACCTCCGCGGTCTTCCTCGCGGTCGCGGGCACCTATCTGGTGCGCCTGCTCTCCTCGGCCGGCTCGACCGTCGACCGGTACTGCTACTTCGACACCTACGTCGAACCCACCTACTTCGCCATGTGGCGCGACGACCTTCCGGGCTCGGAAGCCTGGAGCACCTGGCCGCTGCCGGGCGAGCTCGGCGGGGTCGGGCTCTTCTCGATCGTCCTGCTCGCCGGCCTCGGCATCGCCCTGGCCCTCGGCATCGACCGCCCGTCGGTCCTCGTCGCCGCCGCGTGCGCGGCCAGCGCCCTGGTCATGCGCTACTGGTTCGCCTCCCACATGGAGCGGGACCAGGCGGTCATGCTGTACCCGCGCACCAGCGCCCAGCTGCTCCACTGCACGCTCCTGCTCACCGGCCTCGCCTGTTACCTGGCCGCCCGCCGGTGGGGCGCCGGCCGCGACCGGGCCACGCCGGCCGGTACGGCCCGGGTGCTCCCCCGGTTCACCCCGCGCGCGGTCGCCGTGGGCGCGCTCTGCAGCCTCGGCCTGCTGTTCGGGATGGCCGGCTCGGCCACCGTCGACAAGTTCATGCCGAACCACCGGGGCGGCGAGTCGGCCACCGCCGACGCGGTCGTGCCGCACCCCCAGGGCGGCGACTCGGCCACCGCCGACAAGTCCACGCCGAACCAGCAGGGCAGCTCTCCCAGCGACCTCGCCTGGTACGCCCAGACCACCGCCAGCCCCGACGGACACTGCTCGAAGTACGCGCCGAACAACCACTGCCAGAAGCCGGTCGACCTCTCCTCCCAGCTCGTCAGCCCGCCCGACCAGGGCACGCTGGGCTGCCCCACGTCCAACCCCTTCCCGGCCCGGCCCAAGGCCGCCGGCGTGGTCGGCACCGTGATGACCCTGCTGGCCGACTGACCCGCCACCCGGGAACGCGAAGAGCCCGGCCCCGCTGCCTGAGCAGCGGGGCCGGGCTCTTCTCCGTCCGTCGCCCTGCTCCGGAGGCCGGAGCGGCAGGTTCGGTCCCCGGTCAGCCCTCGTGGCGCTGGCCGCCGGTGAAGGCGTGCCGCGCCAGGACCTTCACGCCGGCGCTCTGGCCCCGGCGCAGGGCGCCCGGGAGCATCGTGATGGCGTGGAACCGCGAGGCACTGCGCACCCGGGCCGCACGCGCCGCCTTGGGCCAGCCACGGGCGTCCATCCGCTCGGCCACCGCGTTGAAGTAGCGCTCCGCCTCGGTGAAGCGGGTACCCGAGAAGGCCTGCACCGACGACTCGCTGACCGCGTGCCGGCGGTACTGGAAGACGGTGGTGGTGTTGTCCACCATCATCGACTCGCCGCGCTCCAGCAGGTCGACCACCAGCGCCAGGTCCTGGATCACCGAGTACTCGTCACGGAAGTTGACCGCGCGCAGGGCCTCGCCCCGCCAGCAGATCGACGGGAAGTACAGCCAGTTGCCGCGCAGCACGCTGGCCGCCAGCTCCTCGCCGCCCATCAGGCGCCGGCCCTTGACGTTCGGGGCGTACAGCTTCCCCTTCACGTTGTCGGCCAGGCCGTAGGTGACCACACCGTCGCCGTCGATCACCTCGACGCCCGGCTGCACCATGCCCAGGTCCGGGTTGTCCTTGAGGATCGCCCGGACGGTCTCCAGGTAGTGCGGGTGCAGCAGGTCGTCGCAGCCCATGATGACCACGTGGTCGGCCGTGGAGAGCTCCACGCACTTCTGGAAGTTCTTGGTGATCCCGAGGTTCTGCTCGTTGCGCAGGTACCGCACCCGGTCGTCACCGAGCTCGGCGAACCAGCCCGGGACGTCCGGCTCCTTGCCGTCGTCGACGACGGTGAGCCGGAGGTCCGGGTCGCTCTGGCCCAGGATGCTGCGTACCGCGGCCTGCATCAGGGCCACGTCGCCGTAGTACGGCAGCATGAACTCGAAGGTGGCCATGACGGTCAGACTCCGCTGCGGTCGGCCGGGGCCGAGACCGGGAGGTCCAGGTCGAACCGCTCCTCGTTCAGCCGGGCGCCCTCGTTGATCGCCACGGTGCGGGCGAGGTCGGTGAGCTTCTTCTCCAGCGAGCGGAAACGCAGGAAGGTGTTCAGCGTCAGGAAGCCCATGGCCAGGACCATCACGTACAGCACCAGGTCGGTGCCGCGGCCGACGCCCATCTTGTGCGCGATCCAGGTCACGTCGCCGGGGCGCAGGATCGCGTAGATGTTCGCGATCACGAAGACGGAGAAGGCGATGCGCTTCCAGGCCCGGGTGTTCGCTGCGTCCCAGCGCCGGATGAACATGAACGCAAGGGAGACCGCGCCCAAGATCAGAACCAGCTGGATCCAGAAGTAGTTCATCGGCGGCCACGCTCCCGAAGCGAAATGTCGAAGATGATGTTGACGCCGTTGATCAGGGACTGACCCTTGGCGCGTGAGTAGTCGGTGTAGAGGATGTCGACCGGGAGCTCCGCCACCCGGAGGTCGGCTCCGGCCAGGAAGCTGACGATCTCCGAGGCGTGGGCCATGCCGTTCATGGTGATCCGCAGCCGGCTGGCCGCCTCACGGTTGAGGACCCGCAGGCCGTTGTGCGAGTCGGTGAGCTTGAGCTTGCGCGCGGTGGGGCTGACCGTCGCGGCGGTCCGCAGGACGACCCGCTTGATCCACGGCACCTGGCCGTTCTGCTCGATGAAGCGCGAGCCGAGGACCACGTCGGCCTCGCCCGCACGGAGCACCGCGACCATCTTCTCGACGTCGGCGGTCTGGTGCTGGCCGTCCGCGTCGAAGGTGGCGAAGTACTTGGCGTCGGGCTGGGCGAGCGCGTAGGCGAGGCCGGTCTGCAGCGCCGCGCCCTGGCCGAGGTTGACCGGGTGCCGCACCAGGTGCGCACCGGTGGTCATGATGTGCTTGGCGGAGTCGTCCGCACTGCCGTCATCGACCACAACGATGTTGGGGAACGTCTTGCGCGCTCCCTCCACAACGTCAGCGATCACCTGGCCTTCGTTGTAGGCCGGGATCACCAGCCAGACATCGTCGTACTGGGACACGGGGGCTCCATGTTCGGGGTGTCGCCCGCGCTCGTGCGCGGCAATCTGTATATCGGGGGCCGATGCGGTCATTCGCCGACCACCCCGGCACTCAGGGTAGGCACAGCCTGACCCGACGTGCTCTGCGCGGAACCGGCCTGGCTCGCCGTCGAACCGGGGAAGCTGCGCCTGAGCGCCGCCAGCATACCGAGCACGGTGGCCACCGATCCGGCCGCGTAGGCCAGGATCACGCGGGTGGACACCTCGCCCGGCAGGAAGGTGACCCCGGCGAGGACCACGGTGCCGACCGCCCAGCAGAGCAGCTGGAGGTTGTGCCGTTTGAATACCATCAGCGCCTGGCCGAGCACCATCGCGAACATGTACGCCACGGTTCCGGCGGACATCCAGAAGAAGTCGAGGCAGCCGAGCACCGGCTTGGCGCCGAACAGCACCTGGATCAGCCAGGGGCCGAGAGCCACCGCCGGGATCCCGCCGAGCAGGCCCAGCAGGCCGACCACCGCGCCGATCCGGCGGAGCATGCCGGTGAAGGCCGCGCGGTCGCCGACCGCGATCGCCGCGGACAGCCCGTTGAGCAGCGAGGCCTGCAGCGAGCCGAACACGAACAGCGGGACCCGGGCCAGCACCAGCGCGTTGAGCAGCGCCGCGATCAGGGCCGAGTCCGACGGGGCGAGCAGCTTGGTGCTCACCACGGCGGCGTTCACCACGACCTGGGAGAGCAGGGTCGAGCAGATCAGCAGGCCGAGCCCGGAGCAGAGCTCGGACCAGGGGATCCGGGGCCCGGGGTTGACCACCCGCAGCAGCGCGGGCAGCGTCACCAGAGTGGCGGCGATCGGCGCGACGGCGAGGATCAGGCTGAACGCCAGGGCGGAGTGCACGCCGGCGAGGCCGCAGGCGAAGGCGAGCCCGATCCGCAGACCGCCGTCGATGCCGAGCTGCGTGCCGTAGGCGCCGAAGCGGCCGAGGCCGGCCAGCACGCCGCGGGTGAGGTAGCAGACCGCCATGCCGGCGAACGCTCCGCCCAGCGCGAGCACCAGCGAGCGGTCGCCGTGGAACATCACGTCGGCGATCTTCCCGGAGCCGGCGCCCAGCGCGAGCAGGACGGTGCCGAGGATCGCCCCCGTCAGCAGGGTGGCCCGGCGCAGGACCGGCGTGGCGCCGTGGCCGAGGGCGGCCCGGGCCGCGACGATCCGGGTGAGCTCCTGCTCGATCGGGAAGAACACGCCGATGCCGACGGACATCACGATCGTCCAGAGCAGTGAGACGTTCGCCATGTCGTCGACCGACAGGCTGTGGCCCGCCACACCGAGGTGGATGTACGAGGCGGCGCCGAGCACGACGGTGCCGCCGGCCACCGCCAGGGTTCCCGGCGGTAGCGCGGCGGCCACCTTCGTCAGCGGATTCTTCACTGAGATCTGTCGCTCTCGGTCGTCCGGGCCGCGGTGGCCAGTTCGGTGAAGACGGGCGTGCCGAGCGCCTCGGCGAGTTGGTCACGCCAGTCGGGCAGCGGGCTCAGGCCCGCGGCCGCCCAGCGCTCGTGGCCCAGCACGCTGAACGCGGGCCGGACGGCCGGGGTGACGAAGGCCGCGGAGGTGGTCGGGCGGATCCGCTCCGGGTCCAGCCCGCTCAGCCGGTACGTCTCACGGGCCAGCCCGAACCAGGTGGTCCGGCCGCTGCCGGTGCCGTGGTAGACCCCGGCCGGGGCCTGCCCGGCGAGCGCGGCCAGGCCGAGCGCGACGAGGTGCCGCGCGAGGGCGAACGACCAGGTCGGCTGGCCCTGCTGGTCCTCGACCACGTCGAGGGTGTCGCGCTGGGTGGCGAGCCTGAGCATGGTGGCGACGAAGTTCTTGCCGTGCTCGCCGTACAGCCACGCGGTGCGCACGACGTAGCCGTGCTCCGGGAGGAGCTCGGCCACGGCCTGCTCCCCCACCAGCTTGCTGCGGCCGTAGGCGTTGACCGGGCCGGTCGGCGCGGTCTCGGCGTACGGCTCGGTGGCGTCGCCGGGCAGCACGTAGTCGGTGGAGACGTGCAGCAGCCGGGCACCGGTCTTGGCGCAGGCGGCGGCCAGGTGGCGCACGCCGGTCCCGTTGACGGCGGTGGCGGCCTCCTCGGCGCTCTCGGCGCCGTCGACGTTGGTCCAGGCCGCGCAGTTGACGACGACGTCGTGGCCCTCGACGGCGGCCAGCACGGCCGCCGCGTCGGTGATGTCGAGGTCGGCCCGGCCCAGGGCGGTGACCTCGGCGGACCCGTCGGCGGCCAGGACCGCGAGCAGGTCCTGGCCGAGCATGCCGCCCGCGCCGGTGACGAGCCAGCGGACCTGGCCGGAGGCGTTGGCGGTCACTTCTCCAGAGCCGCCTTCGTCTTCAGCGGCTCCCACCAGGCGCGGTTCTCGCGGTACCAGGCGATGGTGGCGGCGAGGCCGTCCTCGAAGCGGACCTGCGGCTCGTAGCCGAGCTCCTCGCGGATCTTGCTGATGTCGATCGAGTAGCGCAGGTCGTGGCCCTTGCGGTCGGCGACGTGCTCGACCATGTCCCAGCCGGCGCCGGCGGCCTCGAGCAGCAGGCCGGTGAGCTCCTTGTTGGTCGCCTCGGTGCCGCCGCCGATGTTGTAGACCTCGCCGGCGCGGCCGCCGCGCATGACCAGCTCGATGCCCCGGCAGTGGTCCGAGACGTGCAGCCAGTCGCGGACGTTGCCGCCGTCGCCGTACAGCGGCACCTTCTTGCCGTCGATCAGGTTGGTGGTGAACAGCGGGATGACCTTCTCCGGGAACTGGTAGTGCCCGTAGTTGTTGGAGCAGCGGGTCACCACGACGTCCATGCCGTGCGTGCGGTGGTATGCCAGCGCCAGCAGGTCCGAGGAGGCCTTGGAGGCCGAGTACGGGGAGTTCGGCACCAGCGGCCACTCCTCCGTCCAGGAGCCCTCGTTGATCGAGCCGTACACCTCGTCGGTGGAGATGTGCACGAAGCGGCCGACGCCGTGCTTGCGGGCGGCGTCCAGCAGGACCTGGGTGCCGACGACGTTGGTCAGCACGAAGGGGCCGGCACCCGCGATCGAGCGGTCCACGTGGGACTCGGCCGCGAAGTGGACGACGACGTCATGGCCGGGCATGACCTGGTCGACGGCGTCGACGTCGCAGATGTCACCCCGGACGAAGGAATAGCCGCTGTGGCCCGCCACCGGCGCCAGGTTGGCCTCGACGCCCGAGTACGTGAGCTTGTCGAAGACAGTGATCTGGTCAGTGGTGTCGGCGCCCAGGAGCTGGCGGACGAATTCAGAACCGATGAAGCCGGCACCGCCGGTCACGAGGATGCGCATAGTGCGGCGTAGTCTACCGTCGCGCCGGCGCCCCCACCGACCCGGGCCTCACCCGCCGCTCCGGACTCGAATAAGGTGCACGCATGCGTGGAATCCTTCTGGCCGGCGGCACCGGCTCGCGGCTCTGGCCGCTGACCCGGGCGGTGTCGAAGCAGCTCCTCCCGGTCTTCGACAAGCCGATGATCTACTACCCCCTCTCGACCCTTGTGATGGCGGGGATCAGCGAGATCCTGATCATCACCACCCCGAACGACAGGGAGCAGTTCGAGCGCCTGCTGGGCGACGGCTCCCAGTTCGGTCTCCGCCTGGAGTACGCCGTCCAGGAACGCCCCGAGGGCATCGCCCAGGCGTTCGTGCTGGGCGCGGACTTCATCGGCGACGAGCCCGTCGCGCTGATCCTCGGCGACAACATCTTCCACGGCAGCGGCCTCGGCACGCGACTCGCCGAGCACACCGACGCCAAGGGCGGCCGGGTCTTCGCCTACCCGGTGGCCGACCCGACCGCGTACGGCGTGGTGGAGTTCGACGAGGACGGCCAGGTCATCTCCATCGAGGAGAAGCCGACCGAGCCCAAGTCCCGTTACGCCGTTCCCGGCCTGTACTTCTACGACAACCGCGTGGTCGAGATCGCCCGCGGCCTGAAGCCCAGCGCCCGCGGCGAGCTGGAGATCACCGCCGTCAACGAGGCCTACCTCCAGGCCGGCGACCTCCACGTGACGATCCTCGACCGGGGCACCGCCTGGCTGGACACCGGCACGTTCGTCTCGATGGTGCAGGCCTCGGAGTTCGTCCGGGTCATCGAGGAGCGCCAGGGCTTCAAGATCGGCTGCATCGAGGAGGCGGTCTGGCGGGCCGGCCTGATCGACGACGCGCAGCTGCGTGAGCTCGCCGAGCCGCTGCTCAAGAGCGGCTACGGCCAGTACCTGGTGGCGCTGCTGGACGAGGAGAGCGCGCGGTGAAGTTCAACGAGCTGTCCATCGAGGGCGCCTGGGAGATCACGCCCCAGCTGCACGGCGATCCCCGTGGGCTGTTCACCGAGTGGTTCCGCTTCGACAAGCTGGCCGAGGTGGTCGGCCACCCGCTGCGGCTGGCCCAGGCCAACCTCTCGGTCTCCAGCCGCGGTGTCGTCCGCGGCATCCACTTCGCCGACGTCCCGCCCGGCCAGGCCAAGTACGTGACCTGCGTGCGCGGCGCGGTGCTGGACGTCATCGTGGACCTGCGGGTCGGCTCGCCGACCTTCGGCCGCTGGGAGGGCGTGCGGCTCGACGAGGACGAGCGCAAGGCCGTCTACATCTCCGAGGGCCTGGGCCACGGATTCTGCGCGCTCAGCGACGACGCGACGCTCAGCTACCTGTGCTCCGAGACGTTCAACCCGACCGGTGAGCACGGCGTGCACCCGCTCGACCCGGACCTCGGCATCGAGTGGCCGGCCGACGCCCCGCAGCTCTCCGCGAAGGACGCCCAGGCGCCTTCGCTGGCCGAGGCCCTGGCCGGCGGCCTGCTGCCGGACTACAAGGCCGTCAAGGAGTTCACCGCGGGCCTGAGCAAGGCCTACCAGGCCTGATCCGGGACTGCCGACAAGGGCCCGGCCGCATCGACTGCGGCCGGGCCCTTGGGCTTGGGGCGTCGGACCGGCGCCGCGGCGGGCTCAGCGGCCGCGGAACACCCAGACCTTCAGCAGCAGGAACCTGGCGACCGTGGCGAGCCCGTTGGCCACCACCAGCCCGGCCACCTCGACCGGCCGGGAGGCGTCCGGTACCAGCGCGTCGAGCAGGGCGAGCGCGCCACTGCTGAGCCCGAGCCCGATCAGGAAGGCCACCGCGCCCTGGAGCTGGTGGCGCAGGGCGCCCTCGTTGCCGGTGATCCCGAAGGTGAACCGGCGGTTGGCGGCGGTGTTGGCGACCGCGCTCACGGCGAGCGCGATCAGGTTGGCCGCCTGCGCGCCGGTGAACCAGCGCGCGGCCACGTAGAGCAGCAGGTAGAAGAGGGTGCTCAGAACGCCGATGACCAGGAAGGACGGCAGCTGGCGCCGGGTGGTCCGGCCCGCCTCGGGCGGCCGGACCGGTTCGCCGGTGAAGGTCATCGGGAGTTTCCGTCCCGTTCTTCCTCGGCCGAGTCGTAGCCGATGAAGTACGCCGGGCGGGCCTGGACGGCCGAGTAGATCCGCCCGACGTACTCGCCGAGCATGCCGACGCAGCTGAGCTGGACGGCGCCGATGAAGAGCATCCCGATGAACAGCGAGGACCAGCCGGGCACCGTGGAGCCGATCGCCCACGCGACGGTCGTGTAGATCGCCAGGCAGATGCAGACCAGGAAGCTCAGCAGCCCGAGCCAGGTGGCCAGCCGCAGCGGGGTGGCCGAGAAGTTGGTGATGCTGTCGAGGGCGAGCCGCACCATCTTGGCCAGCGGGTAGTGGGTGGCGCCGGCGACCCGCTCCTCGCGGACGTAGACCACCTCCCCGCTGGGGAAGCCCAGCCACGGCACCAGCAGCCGGTAGACCGGCTGGTGCTCGGGCAGCGCCTTCAGCGCGTCCACCGCCGCCCGGCTGAGCAGCCGGTAGTCGCCGGCCTGGCTTGGCATCCGCTTGCCGACGAGCTTGCGCATCAGCCAGTAGTAGGCGCCGGCCGTGCGCCGCTTGAAGAAGCTGTCCGTCCCGCGGTCCCCGCGCACCCCGTAGACGATGTCGAGGTTCTCCTCGCGGGCGAGCGCGAGCATCTCCGGGATCTTCTCCGGCGGGTCCTGGAGATCCGCGTCGATGCTCACCACGTAGTCGCCGAACGCCCGGTGGAGGCCGGCCTTGAGCGCCGCCTGGTGCCCGGAGTTGCGGGAGAACCGGATGATCCGGAACTCGGGCCAGTCCTGCCGGATCTTCTGCATCAGCACCGGGGTGGCGTCGGTGCTGCCGTCGTCGACACCGACCACCTCGTAGTCGACCCCGAGCCCGTCCAGGATGGGACGCAGGCGCGCAACAGTCAGCGGAAGCGCCTCCTGCTCGTTGTAGATCGGCATGACGACCGACAACTGCGGCGCCCTCGACATGAGTTGGTCCCGCTTTCCACTGGTGGGGCTGGATTACGGCCGACAATAGCAGTTGGTCGTGAGCCCCCTATGAGATCGATGAGCAGGGATTGAGGGCCCTGCGGCCCCCTCGGCGGGGCCCGTCCGCACCGGCCGGGACGACGACGGGGCGCCGCCCGTCGGACGGGCGGCGCCCCGCGCTAGCGGTCATCGGCCCGGCGCTCGCTGGCCGGGCGTCGGGCTCACTGTCAGTCCCCGGGGAAGCTGCGGTTCCACGGGTGGATCCAGTTGTTGCCGGGCTTGACCACCACGGTGATCCGCGGCGCCGAACCGGTGAGGTCCTTGCGCATCCGGTCACCGGTGGCCTGGTCGGCGACCACGACGGTCATCGGCCCGCCCAGCTTCTCGGCGGCCTTCCTCACGTGGACCAGTGCAGCCTGGTACTCCGCCTCCGGACGCTCGGCCGCGCCGATGTTGACCCAGTGGGTCTCGTACAGCGGCAGCATGTCACCGCCGCGGTCCCGCAGCAGCGTGGCGATCCAGGTCGACTTGAGGTTCTTGTAGTCGTCGTTGGAGTACAGGACCATCATCGGCCCGGAGATGCCGTCGAGGTCCTCCATGACGGTGGCACCGTCGCGGGGGCCGATGTCGCTCCAGGCCTCTCCCCGGCTCCAGGCCATCAGCGAGTTGTTGTGCCAGGCCGTGGGCGCGGCCTTGAACGACTCCATTCCCCACTGGACCCCGGCGAAGAGGCTGAACGCGGTCGCCACCGAGAGCACCGAGAGGACGGCGTCGCTCGCCCTGCGCCTCGGCACGCTCACCCGGGCCGGCGGCGTGGTCCGCAGCAGCGGGCCGACCGCGCCGAGCGAGACCAGGGCGATCACCACGCCGGTGCCCGCGAGCTTCTCGAAGTAGTACGACACATGGCCGATCGTGTGCATCTGCCACCAGGCGAAGCCGCCGATGACCAGGCCGGAGCCGAGCACCAGCGCCAGGTGCGCCTGGCCGGTCCCGGTCCGTCGGTTGGTCGGCGCGGCCGCGGCCAGCAGCCCCAGCAGGAGGCCTCCGACCAGGATCGTCCGGTCCGCCCCGACGCTCGGGCCGCCCAGGTTGGAGGTGCTGGCCACGTCGAGCTTGGAGAGCACGGAGACCACGCTGGGCAGGCCGGCCAGGCCCAGCGTGACGACGGCGGCCAGGCCGTAGAGCAGCCAGGCCTTGCGGCGGAACCTCCGGCGGTGGGCGACGAGGGCCGCCAGGACGGCGACGCCCGCGACGGCGCCGAAGAGGTTGTAGACGTAGGTGACGGTGATCAGGCCGAGCGCGGCGACCACCACGAACTCGGGCGTCCGCATGGCGGGCCGCACCAGGAAGGCGACGGTCACGGCCACCATCAGCAGGCCGATGATCGTCGAGTCGAAGCCGTGCGTGACGAGGTCGGTGTAGTTGCTCGAGAACACCAGCGCCGCGACCGACCCGCACACCGCAGCGGTGCGCCAGCCGCGCAGGCGCGGTCCGCCGATCCAGCGGGCCGCCCACACCAGGGCCGTGCCCAGCAGGGCGTAGGCGGCCAGGATGTAGAGCAGGTAGCGGTTCATGGTGTCGAGCGTCGACCCGAGGTCCGTGGACGACCGGACCAGTGCGTCGACCCAGGCCAGCAGGAAGTGCGAACCCTGCGGGTACACCGCCTCGGCCGGCGACATCATGTACGCCTTGGCGGCCTCCTGGTGAAGGAAGTTGTAACCGCCGACGTGCTCGATCCCGACGAAGTAGGAGAAGTGGTTCAGCCGGTCCTCGGCCGTGGTCAGGAATTCGAGGCGCCAGCCCGGGCCCTTGCCGACCAGCGGACGGTGCAGGTAGTGCCAGAGCCCGTAGGCGGTGCCGAGCACCAGGAGGTCCGAGGGCCGCACCCGCAGCGACAGCCGCGGCGCCCGGCGGCTCAGCCAGCCGGTCAGCGTCACGGCGGTGAAGAGGACACCCGAGGTGGGGATCGGGGAGAGGCCCCACGGCCAGAGCGAGAAGAGCAGGCCGGAGACCAGCACCCCGCCGACGACGATCAGGGCCGCCGCCACCAGCCGGTCGAGCAGCACACCGCCCACCCGGATCACGCAGGCGACCGCCACCACGAGCAGCGGCAGCACCAGAATGCCCAGGCCGGTGGCGATCAGCGCGGCCGGAAGGAGCCAGGAGGCCAGCAGGCAGCCGGCCAGAACGGGGAGGCTGCGGGCCGGATCGGCGGAGGGGTCGACGGGCCCGGACGCGCTGCCCTGTTCAGGTTGCTCGGGCAAGGGAACCGTGGCCGCCATGGTACGGAGTCTTTCCATCGAGACCCTGAGTCCCCATCCCTTTATCGGGCACACGCGGGCGCCCATCTTTACTCCGGCTAATCCAAAAGATCATAGAGCAAGAATTTTTGCCCAAAGACAGAGGGCTTGGCGGAGATCAAGTGATCTCCGCCAAGCCCTCCTTGACCAGGGGTCAAGTGTCAGATCGTCAATTACTTGAGGATCTTGGTGACCTGGCCGGCGCCGACGGTGCGACCACCCTCACGGATGGCGAACTTGAGGCCCTCCTCCATGGCGATCGGCTGGATCAGCACGACCGTCATGGCGGTGTTGTCGCCCGGCATGACCATCTCGGTGCCCTCGGGGAGGGTCACGACGCCGGTCACGTCCGTGGTACGGAAGTAGAACTGCGGGCGGTAGTTGTTGAAGAACGGGGTGTGACGACCACCCTCGTCCTTCGACAGGATGTAGGACTGGGCCTCGAACTCGGTGTGCGGGGTGACCGAACCGGGCTTGATGATGACCTGGCCGCGCTCGACGTCCTCGCGCTTGATGCCACGGAGGAGCAGACCGACGTTCTCACCGGCCTGGCCCTCGTCGAGCAGCTTGCGGAACATCTCGATGCCGGTGACCGTGGTGGTGGTCTTGGTCTCCTTGATGCCGATGATGTCGACAGTCTCGTTGACCTTGAGGATGCCACGCTCGATACGACCGGTGACGACGGTGCCACGACCGGTGATCGTGAAGACGTCCTCGATCGGCATCAGGAACGGCTGGTCCACGGCGCGGGCCGGGGTCGGGATGCTCTCGTCGACCGCGTGCATCAGGCCGAGGAGCTTCTCGCCCCACTCCTTGTCGCCCTCCAGCGCCTTCAGCGCGGAGACGCGGACGACCGGCAGGTCGTCGCCCGGGAACTCGTACTCGGAGAGGAGCTCACGGACCTCGAGCTCGACGAGCTCCAGGATCTCCTCGTCGTCCACCATGTCGGCCTTGTTCAGGGCGACGACGATGTAGGGGACGCCGACCTGGCGGGCCAGGAGGACGTGCTCCTTGGTCTGCGGCATCGGGCCGTCGGTGGCGGCGACGACGAGGATCGCACCGTCCATCTGGGCCGCACCGGTGATCATGTTCTTGATGTAGTCCGCGTGACCCGGGCAGTCAACGTGGGCGTAGTGACGCGCCTCGGTCTGGTACTCGACGTGCGCGATCGAGATGGTGATACCGCGCTGCCGCTCCTCCGGCGCCTTGTCGATCTGGTCGAACGGCGTGAAGGGGTTGATCTCCGGGTACGCGTCGTGCAGCACCTTGGTGATGGCCGCGGTAAGGGTCGTCTTACCGTGGTCAATGTGACCGATGGTGCCGATGTTGACGTGGGGCTTCGTCCGCTCGAACTTCGCCTTCGCCACTGCAGTCCTCCTGAGGACAGTTCTGTACGCCGTGCTGACGTCAGTTGGTCTTTGATCGGGTTGGGTACGGGGTGCCGCAGCACTCCATGCCGTCCCGCGGGTGGGGGCCGGAGGCACCCGGGAGAATCCGACCGGATTCTCCCGGGTTGCCTCCTAATAGCCTAAGGGTTCGCAATCGTCCCGAATGTCGGGACGTACTGCGGCCTCGGGTAAGGGGCCGGCTGGCGCCGGTCCTTACTCGCCCTTGGCCTTGGCGATGATGTCGTCCGCCACGTTCCGCGGAACCTCGGCGTACGAGTCGAACTGCATCGAGTAGCTCGCGCGACCGGAGGTCTTGCTGCGCAGGTCACCGACGTAGCCGAACATCTCGGAGAGCGGCACCAGCGCCGAAACGACGCGGGCACCGTAACGCTCGTCCATGGACCGGATCTGGCCACGGCGAGAGTTGATGTCGCCGATCACGTCGCCCATGTAGTCCTCGGGCGTGGTGACCTCGACGGCCATCATCGGCTCCAGCAGAGCCGGGGACGCCTTGCGAGCGCCCTCCTTGAAGGCCATCGAACCAGCGATCTTGAACGCGAGCTCGGAGGAGTCGACGTCGTGCGAGGCACCGTCGAGCAGCGTCACGCGGACACCCTGGAGCGGGTAGCCGGCGAGGACACCGAACTCCATGGCCTCCTGGCAACCGGCGTCGACCGAGGGGATGTACTCCTTCGGAACGCGGCCACCGGTGACCTTGTTCACGAACTCGTAGCCCTCGCCGGACTCGATCGGCTCGATCGCGATCTGGATCTTCGCGAACTGGCCGGAGCCACCGGTCTGCTTCTTGTGCGTGAAGTCGATGCGCTCGACGGCCTTGCGGATCGTCTCGCGGTACGCGACCTGCGGCTTGCCGACGTTGGCCTCGACCTTGAACTCACGCTTCATACGGTCGACCAGCACCTCGAGGTGCAGCTCGCCCATACCCGCGATGATGGTCTGGCCGGTCTCCTCGTCGGTGTTGACCTGGAAGGACGGGTCCTCCTCGGCCAGCCGCTGAATCGCGGTGCCCAGACGCTCCTGGTCACCCTTCGACTTCGGCTCGATCGCGACGCGGATGACCGGGGCCGGGAAGTCCATGGACTCCAGGATGACCGGGTGCTTCTCGTCGCTCAGGGTCTCGCCGGTGGTGGTCTGCTTGAGACCCATGACGGCGACGATGTCGCCGGCGCCCACCGACTCGATCTCCTCACGCTTGTTCGCGTGCATGCGGTAGATCTTGCCGATGCGCTCCTTGCGGCCCTTCACCGCGTTGAGGACGGCGGTGCCGGCCTCAAGGCGCCCGGAGTAGATCCGGACGAAGGTGAGCTTGCCGAGGTGCGGGTCGGACATGATCTTGAACGCCAGAGCCGCGAGCGGCTCGTCGTCCGACGCCTTGCGGGAGATCTTGACCGTGTCGTCGCCGGGCTTGGTGCCCTCGATGGACTCGATGTCCAGCGGCGACGGGAGGTAGTTGACGACCGCGTCGAGCAGGGGCTGGACGCCCTTGTTCTTGAAGGCGGTGCCGCAGAAGATCGGCGTGAAGTCCGAGTTCAGCGTGCCCTTGCGGATCGCGGCGATCAGCAGCTCCTGGGGGACGTCCTCGCCCTCCATGGCGAGCTCCATCACCTCGTCGCTGACGTTCGACACGGTGTCCAGCAGCTTCTCGCGGTACTCCGCGGCCTGGTCGGCCAGCTCGGCCGGGATGTCGACGATGTCGTACATCTCGCCCTTGGCGGCCTCGGCCGTCCAGACCAGCGCCTTCATGCGGACCAGGTCGACAACGCCCTGGAAGTCCGACTCGGCGCCGATCGGGAGCTGCATCACCAGCGGGGTCGCGCCGAGGCGCTCCACGATGGTGTCGACGCAGAAGAAGAAGTTCGCGCCCGTGCGGTCCAGCTTGTTGATGAAGCAGATGCGCGGGACGCCGTAGCGGTCAGCCTGCCGCCACACGGTCTCGGACTGGGGCTCGACACCGGCGACACCGTCGAACACCGTCACGGCACCGTCGAGGACGCGCAGCGAACGCTCCACCTCGACGGTGAAGTCGACGTGACCCGGGGTGTCGATGATGTTGATCGTGTTGTCAACGCCGTCGAGCGTCCAGTGACAGGTCGTCGCGGCCGACGTGATCGTGATGCCGCGCTCCTGCTCCTGCTCCATCCAGTCCATGGTGGCAGCGCCATCGTGGACCTCACCGATCTTGTACGAGACACCGGTGTAGAACAGGATCCGCTCGGTGGTGGTGGTCTTGCCCGCGTCGATGTGCGCCATGATCCCGATGTTGCGGACCCTGGCGAGGTCAAGGGAGGTTGCAGCCATGGTGGCTCGTTCTCTCTCTGTCTAGTGACGGGGTTGGGACTACCAGCGGTAGTGCGCGAAGGCCTTGTTGGACTCGGCCATCTTGTGGGTGTCCTCGCGACGCTTCACGGAAGCGCCCAGGCCGTTGCTGGCGTCGAGGATCTCGTTCATCAGGCGCTCGGTCATGGTCTTCTCGCGACGGGCGCGGGAGTAACCGACCATCCAGCGCAGCGCCAGGGTGCTGGCGCGGCCCGGACGGACCTCGACCGGAACCTGGTAGGTCGCGCCACCGACACGGCGGGACTTGACCTCGAGGGCCGGCTTGACGTTCTCCAGCGCGCGCTTCAGCGTCACGACGGGGTCGGAGCCGGTCTTCTCACGGACGCCCTCGAGGGCGCCGTAGACGATCCGCTCGGCGGTGGAGCGCTTGCCGTGCAGCAGGATCTTGTTGACCAGCTGGGTGACGACCGGGGAGCCGTAAACCGGGTCGATGATGACCGGGCGCTTCGGGGCGGGGCCCTTACGAGGCATTCTTACTTCTCCTTCTTGGCGCCGTAGCGGCTGCGAGCCTGCTTGCGGTTCTTGACACCCTGGGTGTCAAGCGAACCGCGGATGATCTTGTAGCGGACACCAGGAAGGTCCTTCACACGACCACCGCGCACCAGCACGATGGAGTGCTCCTGCAGGTTGTGGCCCTCGCCCGGGATGTAAGCGGTGACCTCGATCCCGCTGGTGAGGCGCACACGGGCGACCTTGCGAAGCGCCGAGTTCGGCTTCTTCGGGGTGGTCGTGTACACACGCGTGCAGACCCCACGACGCTGCGGGGAACCCTTCAGCGCGGGAGTCTTGTTCTTCTCGACCTTGTCCTGCCGGCCCTTTCGGACCAGCTGCTGGATCGTAGGCACCGTTTCTCCGTTTTCTGTGTGCCAAGGCTTGGTGGAACTAACCTGCGGTGTTCCCGTCGCACACGGCCCCGTGGTCGACCCACGCGGTCGGGTGTGTTGGGCTTATTCCGGTACGGAATCCCATGGGCTGCTGTACAGCGACGGCGCTCACGCGCGGCGCGCCGAAAAGGCGCTCCGGCTTGGCGCGGCGACCGGTGTGCATGCACGCACAAGGACCCGGGGACACCCCAGGCACAAGGTCAGAGCGTACCTAGCGCATCGGGCTCGGTCAAAACAAATGCAACGCCGCAGGTCGCGGCCGTCGGGACGGAGGTGCGGCCGGGGTGCCGGGGGCTCCCGTTCCCTCTACCACACATCCGGGACGTCCGCACTCCCGACCCTACGCGTCCGCCGGTATCGCCGCGAGCGGACGGTGCCGCCCGCGCCCGGCCCGGTCACCGCGCGCGCCCGCCCCCGCCGCGGCCTGCTGCGACGGTTCCTCCCGGTCGGTCACCACCACCAGCAGGGCCAGGACCAGGGCCGCCGCCGTGTAGACGACCACCCAGAGCGGCCAGCCGCCGGGCGGCGCCCACATCGCCGGGTGGAGGAAGAACGATCCGGTGGTGCCGACGGTGTTGCGGCGCAGCGCCCAGACGAAGGCCGCCGCGTTCGCGAGCGCGAGGGCGAAGGAGGAGAGCAGCAGCAGCCGGCGCCACGGCATCCCAGGCCGCCACGACTGCCGGGCAAGGATCACGGTGGCCATGATCGGCAGACCCACCGCGAAGGGCAGCAGGTAGCGGCCCTGCCAGATCAGGCCCAGCGTGCTCGCCTGCATGGCCTGGGCGGCCACCGGGATCACGACGATGCCGGCCAGCCCGCCCACGATCGCGAGCGCCTCGCGGAAGCGGGCGAAGCAGAGCGCCAGCAGGCCCAGCATCACCACGATCCCGGTCCAGAGCAGCAGCGTCGCGGCCGGCGACGGGGCGTCCAGCCAGCCGAACAGGCCGATCATCTGGTGGACCCAGATGAGGGTGCTGTCGAAGGTCCACCGGGCCGCCTTCAACGCGGTGAGGCTGTCCGGCGTCTCGATGACGGAGCGGTCGGGATGCTGGGAGGACCAGGCCATCGCGCCGACCGTGGCGGCGGCGATGGCAGTGGCCCAGAGCCAGGCCGAGCGGCGGCGCAGCACCTGGCGCAGGGCTCCGCGCTCCTGCAGCAGCAGGGCGAAGAACAGCGCGCCGGCGAACCAGATCAGGCCCAGCGGCCGGATGCTGATCAGCACGATCGCGCCGATGCCCAGCCGGCCCAGCCTGCGGGTCAGCAGGGCCGGGTCCGGCACCATGAGTATCGGCAGTCCGGCGCTCCAGGCCAGGATGCCGGCCGCGATCTCCGGGCCGCTGGGGTTGACCATGCCGGACATGAACAGGGCCATCGGAGTGGCGGACGCCATCACGCCGAGCAGCGGGACGGAGCGGCGGCGCCACTCCGCGGCCGAGACCACCGCGCTGGCCAGCAGCCCGGCGCAGACCAGCGCCGACATCAGCCGCATCAGGTAGATCCCGCCCTCGCCGGACACCAGGAGGCCGGGCCAGCCGACGGCCAGGTAGTAGGCCGGGTTGTAGCGGCCCGCCGCGGTGGTCACCTGCGTCTCGGTCCCCGTGTCCCTCAGCTTCGGGGCGCAGTCGGCCGGGACTTCCGGCTGGAAGACGTAGCAGGCGTTGACGTCCTTGAGGTCCTGGTAGAACTTCGGGAGGACCACCCCGGTCTCGGCGAACTTGCCCTCGATGCCGGCGACCGCGTGCGGGACCATCACCTCGCGGCCCTCGATCTGGCCGCGGGCGACGGCGGCGGCCCTGATGATGTGCGCGTGCTCGTCCGGCGAGGCCCCGATCGGGGTGGACATCGACCAGGACGCGCCGAGCGCGAAGAACAGGGCGAAGGACACGGCCCAGAGCCGTCTCGGCGTCGTGGCGAGCCGGTCGGCAAGCCGCTTCAGGGCGTTCATCATCGGGTGCTGGGTCTCCGGGAGTTCAGGTCGGTCGGGACAAGCCGGGAGCCGGTCACCGGACCATGGTGGACCAAGACTGGTCGCCGTCCTTCGAGCACGTGCCGCCGGGGGCGAACTTCGGGCAGCTGCCGTCCAGCTTCTGCACGGTATGCGACACCCACGGCAGGATGCGGTAGGAGTTCTCCTTGGCCGGCATGTAGCGGTCCGCCATCGACGAAGAGACGGTACCGAACAGGAACAGCAGGGCGAACAGCGCGCCGACCACTGCGGCGCGCGGGTTCGGCAGAGCGTCACCGGAGGCCGGGCCCCCGACGGGCCCCGCGAGTCCGCCGGCCTGCGCGCGGCGCCCGGCCGTCCTCAGGGACACCAGGTGCGCCACCAGGGCACAGATGACCAGACCGCAGTAGAGCAGCTGGTTGTCGGTGCGGGTGTAGAGCTGGACGGTCTGTGTCTCGTACGTGCGCGAGGCGATGTACATCCGCGTCAGCCAGGCGCTGGCGAACATACAGCAGACGGTGACCACCAGCGGCCTGCCCAGGCCGAGCCAGAGCGCGGCACCCAGGCAGAGGAACATCACCACGGCGAACAGTCCCAGGCCGCCGAACTCGCCCGGCGGCGGCCATTCGCCCACCGTGCCCGGCATGTCGGTGCGCCACATCAGGAAGTACGCCGGGTCGGTGAAGTTGTCGAAGCGGAAGCTGGAGTCCCTGGTGTCCTGCCCCTCCGTCAGCAGGGTGAACAGGTAGCGGCCCGCGACGGCCAGGAAGGCCGCGGCGGTGACACCGACGAAGGCCAGGCCCCTGGCCCGGCCGCTCCGCCACGGGAAGTGGACCAGCGCCGCGACCGCCACGCCCGCCGCGCTCCACAGGAACCAGCCCGAGTAGGTGAGGAACAACACGCCCAGGGCCGCACCGAAGCCGGCCGCCTTGAGCAGTACCGGCCGCCGGGCCGCCGTCCCGCTGCGGTGCAGCTCGACCACCACCGCGACCAGCACCGGGACCAGCAGGACCAGAACGGTCGGGCTGTACGGCTTGTAGGCGTCGATCAGCGCGAAGGCCGGCAACACGCCGAAGGCCAGCGCGCGCACCGGGCTGAGCAGCATCCGCCAGGCCAGGTACACCAGCGGGCCGAACGCGGCCGTGCCCAGGATCTGCAGGTCCTTGAAGGCGTACGCGGTGTTGCCGCCGTGGAACCAGTCGGCGTAGTAGCCCAGGGTGTAGAGCGGCAGCGGCGGATACACCGGCGAGCCGGAGGGCTGCCCGTTCGCGACCGCGTGGGCCCACTCGACGATCCGTCCGCTGTCGCCGTTGAGGCCGAACATCGGCCACGGGGTACCGAGCAGGGCGACGACGGCGCCCGCCGCGACGAAGCCGCTCGCGAGGCCGGCCACCGCGGCGGCGGTGAAGCGGGTGACCAGGTCGAAGTGGCGGCCGGCCCGCAGTCGCAGCGCGAGGACGGTCAGCGCGAGCAGGGCCAGGCCGATCAGGGCGAACCGGAACTGGAGCGCCGCGAGGCCGCTCACCTGGGCGATCCGGTCGAGCGGGTCGAGGTCGAAGCCGCCCGCCATCAGCGGCAGCACCAGCGCCGCCAGGAAGGCGACGGCCGCCTCTGCGGCCGGCAGGAACGGTGACGCGGCCGGCGATAAGCCGTCCGTCCGGTGCCGCCGGGCCGGCACCGCCGTCCGGGCACGCGCAGCGGTCAGGGAGAGCCCGCTGGCGCCCTCGTCACTGACTGTCACTGTACTGGTCTCTCGGCTGGTCGATACCCCGGCCGGCCCTCCTGGCCACCACCTCACCGGCCGACCGCGGAAGGCGGGGGTCCCGGTGCGGGCTCCGAGGCAGTTGCTCCGGGAATCCTATGACCCGACTGCCCAGGGGTTCACGTGTGGATCGTCCATTCGGCCGGTCGCTCCCCCGCCTGCCGGGGGGGCGATCCGGCCGTCGGCGCGGCGGCGGGGAAGGGACCACCTGCCGGGAGCGGCCCGGGATCACGCACTCCCGGTAGCCGGTCCCGGGTCACCCCGCGGCGAGCACGACCAGCATCAGCAGGGTCCAGGCCAGCGATCCGAGATAGCCGAAGATCAGGCCGACCGTGGCCATCCCGTCGCCGTCCTCGTTGCGCTCGCGGATCTGGCTCTTGGCGATGTGGCCGGTGATCACGGCGGGCAGCCCCAGCCCGAGCACGCCGAGCACCAGGGACGTCACGGCCATGCTGTTGGTCGGCCGCGCAGGGGGCAGGACGGGCGGCGGCAGGAAGGTGGGCGGCACCTGGCCGGTGAGCGACATCGGCGTCACCATCGGGCCGGACGGCAGGTCGGCCACCAGCCGGGTGAGCTCGCCGTACGTCTGCGCGGCGCTCGCCGCCTCGAAGCGCTGGCCGTACTCGTCGGCCGTGAGGCGGCCCTCGGCGTACGCGGCCTTCAGCACGTCGACCGTGCGGTCCCGGTCCGTGTGCGCCGCCCGCATCTGGGACTGGTGCATCTGCGGCTGCTGCACCTGAGCGGGCGGCCACGACCTGGCGTACGGGCCGGACGGCGCCTGCGGCGGCGGGCCCCCGTACCCGGGGGTCTTCTCGCCCCACGGCTGAACCGCCATCCGCCACCTCCGACACCCGGCGCACGCTGCGCTCACTGTCTCTCATAGTGCAGGACGAACCGGGGCGCTGAGTAGTTGCCGGTTTCTTCGTTGCCATTTTTCGCGACGCGCTCCGGCCCGCCTCCGTGTTCTCGCGACGGCCTCCGGCCGCCTCCGCGGACTCACCCGTTCGGCCTAGACACGCCGAAGATCACCCGCGGCGCGACAGCCCCGTCCGGGCAGTGGCAGGCTGTCGCCCGGACCACCCCTACCACCGCAGAGAAGGCCATCATGCAGGCGTCAGCGCCGCCACCGTCCCCCGCCCCCGCGTCCGGCGCCCCCGCGGCGGTGAGCATCCAGGGGCTGTGGAAGCGCTTCGGTGACCAGGCCGCGGTGGCCGGGCTGAGCCTGGAGCTGCCGGCCGGCGCGTTCATCGGGCTGGTCGGCCCGAACGGCGCCGGCAAGACCACCACCCTGTCGATGGTCACCGGGCTGCTCCGGCCCGACCAGGGCACCGTGCTGATCCACGGCGCCGACGTCTGGGGCGACCCGGTCGCCGTCAAGGCCCGGATCGGCATCCTGCCCGAGGGCCTGCGGATGTTCGAGCGGCTGAGCGGCCGCGAGCTGCTGCAGTACAACGGACGGTTGCGCGGCCTGCCCGGCGCCGAGGTGGACCGCCGGGCCGAGGAGCTGCTGGCCGTCCTCGACCTGGCCGGCGACGCCGACAAGCTGGTCGCCGACTACTCCACCGGCATGCGCAAGAAGATCGGCCTGGCCGCCGCGCTGCTGCACAACCCGGACGTGCTCTTCCTCGACGAGCCCTTCGAGGGCGTCGACCCGGTGTCCGCCCAGACCATCCGCGGGGTGCTCAAGCGGTACGCCGCGGCCGGCTCCACCGTCGTGTTCTCCAGCCACGTCATGGAGCTGGTCGAGCAGCTCTGCGACTGGGTCGCCGTGGTCAACGCCGGCCGGGTGATCGCCCAGGGTCCGCTGGACGCCGTCCGCGGCGAGCACACCCTGCACGAGGCGTTCCTCGCGCTGATCGGCGTCCGCGAGGACGACGGCCAGGCGCTCGGCTGGCTCGGGGGCGGGCAGTGACCTCCCAGGCCACCGGCCTCCGCGCGGCCCGCACCGCGGTGCCCGACGGGCGGACGGTCGTCCGCGCGCTCGTCGCGCTCAAGCTCCGGCTGCTCCGCAACGGGCTGCGGCGCAGCCGCGGCCGGGCCGCCCTCTACGTCGTCGGCACCGTGGTCGGCCTGCTGTTCGCCACCGGGCTGGCGGTGGCCCTCGCCTTCCTGGGCCGCTTCGACGGCGCCGGTGACGCGGCGGTGATGCTCGCCGGCGTGCTCACCCTCAGCTGGGCCGCACTGCCGCTCTTCCTGTTCGCCAGCGACGAGAGCTCCGACCCCACCCGGCTCACCATGCTGCCGCTGCGCCCCGGACCGCTGCTGCGCGGCTCGGTGCTGGCCGCGCTGATCGGGCCCGGGCCGCTGATCGCGCTGGTGCTGCTCACCGGCGCGGCGATCGCCGGCGCCGACGGGCCCGCCTCGGCCGTGGTCGCCGTGGTCGGGGTCCCGCTGACCGTGCTCAGCCTGGTGACGCTCTCCCGCTCGGTCGCGGCGGGCAACGCCCGGCTGCTCTCCAGCCGGCGCGGCAAGGACTTCGCGATCTTCGGCGGTCTGCTCTTCGCACTGCTGGGCCAGGCCGCCAACGTCGGCTTTCAGAGCGTCTTCGGCCGGCCCGGCGACCGACTCGACCTCAGCCCGCTGAAGCCGATCGCCTCGGTACTGCGCTGGGTGCCGCCGGTCAGCGCACTGGACGCCTCCCGCACCGCCGGCGAGGGCCGCTACGGCCTCGCGGTGCTCCAGCTGGCGGCGGCGGCCGCGCTGCTGACGCTGCTGCTGCGCTGGTGGCGTGGCAGCCTCCAGCAGCTGATGGTCACCGCGGACGCCTCCACGCTGGAGGTGGCGCGCGGTGTGCAGTCCTCGCGCGGCTGGGGCTTCCTGCCCGGGGGCCGGACCGGGGCGGTGATGCAGCGCCACCTCCGGTACGCCTGGCGGGAGCCGCGGGCCAAGGCCGCCGTCTTCACCAGCATCGGGATGACCCTGGTGATCTGCGTGCTGTCGGTGGTCCAGGGCTGGGCGAGCGTCTACCTGGTGTCGGCCACCGGGATGTTCCTCGGCCTGCAGATGCTCAACCTGTTCGGCATGGACGGCTCGGCGTTCTGGATGGTCGCCGCCACCCTGCTCACCCCCGCCGACGCCCGGGAGGAGCTCCGCGGGCGGGCATTCGCGGTGCTCGCGTACGCGGTGCCGGTCACCCTCGGGCTGGGGCTGGTGCTGGCCGTCGTCACCGGCGACTGGGCCGGCCTGCCGGCGGCGCTCGGCCTGGCCTTCGGCCTGCTCGGCAGCGGCATCGCGATCGGCGCGGTGCTCAGCGTGCTGGCGCCGTACACCATGCCGGCCGACAACAACCCGATGCGCAACGCGGCCCCCGGCCAGGGTGGCCTGGTGCTGCTGAACAGCTTCGGCTCGATGTTCGGCGCCGTGCTGGTCAGCGCCCCGGTCGCCGGCTACCTCGGCTGGGCCCTGGCCACCGACGGCCCGGCCTGGCCGGTCGTCCTGCTCGGTCCGCTCTACGGCGCGCTGGTCGCCTTCCTCGGCGTCCGCCTCGCCGCCGGCCGCCTGCTGGAGCGCATCCCGGAGATCCTCGCCAAGACGGTCGAACGCTGACGGCGGCCCGCGCGGGCCGCCACGGAGCGCCCGGCCCCCGTCGCGGGGCCGGGCGCTCCGGCATCATGGGCGGGAGGCTGTCCTGACCGCAGGGCGGGTACGAGGAGAGCGGGCTACACCGTGGGCAAGGGCAGGCAGCAGGGGCAGGCCGGGGCGGACGGGGGCGCCGGACCGCTGCTGGCGCAGGCGGTGGCCGCGGTGCTGACGGCGCCGCAGGAGCGGCTGGACCTCGCGCTGGACACCGGGGCCTCGCTGCTGGCCGCCTCGCCGGACCAGTGGCCGGCGGTGAGCCGGGCGCTGCTGGGGTACGCGGACACCGCGGTCGGACGGTGCTGGTCGGCGGGGTGGCGGCCGGCCGACCTGGCCCGGGTGGTGCGGCGGGAGCTGAAGCCGGTGCACCTGGCGCTCGCGCTCGACCTGATCGCCGCCGAGGGGCGACGGCGCCCGGCGGCCGCGCCGGACCGGCGCTGGCAGGAGCAGCTGCGCGAGCTGGAGGCCCAGGTCTGGTGGCAGGGCGACGAGGCCTACCTCGCCGCCTTCGCGCACCGGCACCGGCTGGACCGCTTCGCGCTGGCCACGGCGGTGCTGGAGCTGCTGCGGTCATGGGGCCGGCTGCCCCCGATCGCGCCGGTCGGCCCGGCGCCCGGCCGGGCCGGGGGCGGGCCCGGGACGCACCGGTCGTCGTCCGGCCCGGTGCCGGGTGAACCGCGGATGCTCTCCCGGATCCGGGCGCTGCTGGCGAAGGCCGAGTCCACCGAGTACCCGGAGGAGGCCGAGGCACTGACCGCCAAGGCCCAGCAGCTGATGGCGCAGCACAGCATCGACGATGCCCTGCTCGCCGTCGCGGCCGCCGACCGCAACGCCCCGGCGTCGCTGCGGATCGGCGTGGACAACCCGTACGAGGGCCCGAAGACGATGCTGCTGGACGCGGTGGCGGCGGCCAACCGGTGCCGGGTGGTCTGGGCGAAGGAGTTCGGCTTCTGCACCATCATCGGCTTCGACGCGGACCTCGACGGCGTCGAGCTGCTCTACACCTCGCTGCTGGTGCAGGCGACGCACGCGATGAACAAGGCCGGCTCGCGCCAGCACCTGGACGGCGCCTCGCGCACCAAGGCGTTCCGGCACTCCTTCCTGGTGGCGTACGCGGCCCGGATCCGCGAGCGGCTGGTCGCCGCCACCGAGCAGGCGACCAGCGACGCGGCGGCCGGCCGGCACCTGCGCGAGGACGGCACCGCGGAGCAGCTGGTACCGGACGAGCGGCTGCTGCCGGCGCTCGCGGCCCGGACCGAGGCGGTGGACCAGGAGGTCGGGCGGATGTTCCCGAAGCTGGTCTCGCAGCGGGTCCGGGTGAGCGACGGAGAGGGCTGGGCGGCCGGCCGCGCGGCCGCCGACCGGGCCGCCCTGCACGGCCGGGCCGGCGAGATCCGGTCGTAGGACGTCCCGCCACCGGCGGGGACGGGCGGGGCGGGAGCGGCCGGGCCTGATAGAACGGACTCCGGTAGACGCGAGGGGGAACGGTGGCGGTGACGGAGTCGGGGTACCCGGACCGGGTGCGCGGGGCGCTGCTCGGCGGAGCGGTCGGGGACGCCCTGGGCTGGCCGGTGGAGTTCCAGCAGCTGTACCAGATCCGTGAGCAGCACGGCCCGGCCGGCGTGACCGGACTGCCGTCCGGCGGCCGGATCGCCGAGGTCACCGACGACACCCAGATGACGCTGTTCACCGCCGAGGGCCTGATCCGCGGCTTCGTCCGGGGCTGGTCGGGCGGAGGCGGCTCCGTCCCGGAGGCCGTCCACGGCGCCTACCGGCGCTGGCTGCTCACCCAGAGCCAGGGCGCGCCGGACCAGCATCCGCTCCCCCGCCCGTACGACGGCTGGCTGCTGCGCCAGCCGTTCCTGTACGCGCGGCGGGCGCCGGGCAACGCCTGCCTGAGCGGGATGTCGTACCACCCGGAGTTCCAGGCGCCGGCGCCGTTCGGGCAGCCGGGGCCGATCAACGCGCACTCCAAGGGCTGCGGCACGGTGATGCGTTCGGCGCCGTTCGGGCTGGCCCGGCTGGGCGCCGAGCAGTCCTTCGGGCTGGCCGCGCAGTGCGCGCAGCTCACCCACGGGCACCCGACCGGCTACCTGGCGGCGGGCGCGTTCGCGGCGCTGGTGGAGCGGCTGGCGGACGGGGTGGAGCCGTGGGCGGCGGTCGGGCAGACCGTCGACCAGACCCGGGAGTGGCCGGCGTCCAAGGAGACCGTCCAGGCGCTGGCCCGGGCCGTCCGGGTGGCCGAGGAGTCCGAGCCGTCGGCGGAGGCGGTGGAGCGGGTCGGGCTCGGCTGGATCGCCGAGGAATGCCTGGCCATCGCGGTGTACTGCCTGCTGGCCGCCGGCTCCGAGCCCGACCCGGCCCGGGCGGCGCTGCTGCTCTCGGTGAACCACTCCGGGGACAGCGACTCCACGGGCGCGGTCTGCGGCAACCTGGTCGGCGCGGCCTACGGCGCCGCCGCCCTGCCGGCCGCCTGGACCGAGGCGGTGGAGGGCAACGAGACGCTGCTGCGGGTGGCGGACGACCTGCTGGTGTTGTTCGGCAGCCGGGAGCCGGCCCACCCGGCGCTCGGCGGCCGCTACCCGGCCTGGTGACCGGGTAGCGCTCAGCGCGCCTGCGGGTCGGTGACCTGGCCGAGGAAGAGCGGCCGGCTCAGCGCGCCTGCGGGTCGGCGACCTGGCCGAGGAACAGCGGCCGGCCGGTGGCGGTGTCCCGGATCAGGAACAGGAACGGCCGGTCGATGTGCAGCTCGACGGGGCGCTTCGGGGCCGCCGCGCCCGCCGCCTCCATCCCGACGCCGCTGCCGGCGGCGGCCACCGTGCCCTCCTCGTCCACCTCGATGGTGGCCTTCTGGACGACCGTGCCGATCTTCAGCCGCTCCTTCGCGCCGGGCCCGGGGATGCCGCCGAAGTCCGCGGCGTCGAAGGCGGCGTTGACGCCGAGCGCGCGCAGCGTCGGGGTCAGCTCGTTGGCCGTGTCGAAGTGGAAGCGCGGCAGTGTCAGGTCGACGGACTGGTCGGCGAGTTCGCCCAGGATCCGGTCCAGTTGGGCCTGGTCCAGGCCCTTGGTGAAGGCCGCGAAGCCGCCCTGCGCGGGCACCAGCAGGTCCATGGCCAGCCCGCCGTCCGCGTACGGGAGTTCGACGGCCTGCCAGGGCTCGCCGAGGATCCCGCCGGAGCCCTCGGCGTAGCGGAAGGTGCCGGTCCGGCCCATGGTGCTGACCGCGGGGGCCGAGCCGTCCAGGCGGTGGAACGGCTTGTCGGCGGTGTTCTCGGGCTTGAACGGGGTGGCCCACTTCGCCTTGAGATAGAGCGCGTCGGTGAGTGCCAGCCGGGTGTCCTTGTTGATCGCCTTCTCGCCGAAGAGGTCCTTGATCCGGCCTTCGGTGGCCTTCTCCACGGCCGCGTTGACGCTCTTGCGGGCGCCCTCCGGGTCCTTCGTGAAGTCGGCGGTGTGCACACCGGTGTCGAAGGCGGCGGCGAGGGTGGCCAGGTAGTCCTGGTTCAGCGGGAAGCCCTGCTGGGCCCAGAGGTCGTCGGACTGGCGCAGGGTCAGTCCGCCGGTGGGCGGGAGGCTGCGGGCGAGGGCGCCGGTGGCGAGGGCGTACTGCTGCGGGGTGAGCTCGGTGTGCAGGGCCTTGGCGAGCTCGTCGGCGGTGGCGCCGCGGGCGCCGGGCAGCACCATGGCGAGCGCGGTGGCCAGGCCCGACGGCGAGAGCACCATGTTGCGGCCGGCCTGGTCGGGCGCGGCGGTGAGGGTGTGCAGGAGGTCCAGGCCGAAGGCGTTGGCGGCGGCCGCGGTCGCGGCGACCTGGGCCGGGTCGGCGGGCGGCGACGAGGCGGGCGTGGAGGCGCGGACGACGAGGGGCTCGGCGGCGCCGGTGGAGCCGCAGCCGGTGAGGAGCAGCGGGGCGGCGAGTGCGGCGGTGACGGTCGCGGTGAGGAGCAGGACGGCCGGGCGGCGGCCGGTCCGGCGGGTTCGACTGGTCATGGCGGTTCGACGCGGCCCCCGCCCGGACGGTTCCGCCCGGCAGGCTCGTGCCGGGCGGAACCGTCCGGCACGAGGGTGCGCGGCCGGCCGCCGCCGGGGGCTGCCGCTCGCGGCACCGCGCCGGCGCGTCAGTCCCAGAGCGCGCCGAGCGCGAGCAGCTCGTCCCGGTGCTCGATCCGCTCCACCCAGTCCGCGGGCCAGGCCGACGCGCCGTGGTGGGCACCGGCGAAGGCGCCGGTCAGACAGGCGATCGAGTCGGAGTCACCGGAGGAGTACGCGGCCCGGCGGACGGCGGCCACCGGGTCGTCCGGCAGCAGGAGGAAGCAGAGCAGGCCGGTGGCGAGCGCCTCCTCGGCGATCCAGCCCTCGCCGGTGGCCAGGCACGGGTCCGCCTCGGCATCGGGCCGGGCCAGCGCGGCGTCCAGCCGGTCGAGGACGCCGAGGCACTCTCCCCAACCGCGGGCGATGAAGTGCTCCGGCGACGGGTCCTGGGCGTGCGCCGCGAGGTCGCCGAGCCAGAACTCGTCGTACCGGGTGCGGTTGGCCAGCGCGTACGCCCGCAGCACGGCGGTCAGGCCGGACGGCGGCAGGCCCTCGGCGAGCTTGCGGACGGCGTACGCGGTGAGGTCACTGGCGGCGAGCGCGGTGGGGTGGCCGTGGGTGAGCGCGGACTGCAGCTGGGCGGCCCCGGCGAGCTGGCGCGTCGTCAGCTCCTTGACCAGCCCGATCGGGGCGACCCGCATGTTGGCGCCGCAGCCCTTGGAGCCGAGGTCGCTCGCCTCCTGCCAGCGGCGGCCGCTGGAAAGCCGCTGGCAGGAGCGCATGCAGGTCATTCCGGGCGCCCTGTTGTTCTCCGGCGAGCGCCACCAGTCGACGAACTCCTCGCGCAGCGGCCGCTCCAGCCGCAGCGGGCCCAGCGGACCGTGCTCCAGGGCGGTGCGCAGGGCACGGGCGAGGGCGAGCGCCATCTGGGTGTCGTCGGTGACCAACGCCTTACCAGGAAGCGGCAGTTGCCGCCAGTCGGGGTCGTACGCGGCGATCATCTCGACCGTGCGGAACTCGGTCAGCCGACCCAGCGCGTCCCCGATCGCCAGCCCCAGCAGTGCCCCCGTCGCCTTGCCCACGACCCCTCCTATGCCTCGACCAGCAACTCCTTCAGCCCCCGGATCACGTAGCCCGGGCGCCACTCGGGCTCGCGGACCAGCCGCAGGCCCGGCGCCCGGCGCAGCAGCGCGCCGTACGACTCGGTGAGCTCCAGTCTGGCAAGGGGGGCACCGAGGCAGAAGTGAATTCCGGCGCCGAAGGTGATGTGCGGATTGTCGGTGCGGCCGAGGTCGAGCCGGTCCGGCTCGGCGAAGCGGTCCGGGTCGCGGTTGGCGGAGCCGAAGAGCAGCGCGATCTCGGAGCCGCGCGGGACGGTGACGCCGCGCACCTCGACGTCCTCCAGCACCCACCGCTCGAACATCTGCAACGGGGTGTCCCAGCGCATCAGCTCCTCGACGGCGGTGGGCAGCAGTTCGTCCACCGAGCCGCGCAGCCGGGCCAGTTCGTCCGGGTTGCGGAACAGCGCCCACCAGCCGTTGCCGGTGGTGTTGACCGTCGCCTCGTGGCCGGCGTTGAGCAGCAGCACGCAGGTGGAGATCATCTCCTGCTCGCTGAGCGCGTCCGAGCCCTCCTGGGCCTGGATCAGGGCGCTGATCAGGTCGCCGGCCGGGTCGGCCCGGCGCTCGCGGATGAGCGCGCGCAGGTAGTCGGAGAACTCGGTGCTCGCGGTGACGGCCCGGCGGGCTGTCTCCTCGGTCGGGTTGAGCTCGAACATGCCGGTGATGTCGGCGGACCACGGCCGCAGCAGGTGCCTGTCCGGCTCGGGGACGCCGAGCATCTCGGCGATCACGGCGACCGGCAGCGGTTCGGCGACGGCGGCGATCAGGTCGCCGCCGCCGGCCGCGAGCAGCCCGTCGACCAGCTCGCCGGCGAGCCGCTGCACGGTCGGCCGCAGCCCCTCGACCATGCGCGGGGTGAACGCCTTGGAGACCAGCCGCCGGATCCGGGTGTGGTCCGGCGCCTCCAGGTCGAGCAGCCCGTTGTCGTTGAGCGTGTGGAACGGCTCGTGCGCCGGGTCGGGCGCGGGCCGCCCGAACTCCTCGTGGGTGAACCGGTGGGTGTACGTCCGCCCGAGCCGCCGGTCCCGCAGCAGCGCGCTGACGTCCTCGTGCCGCGAGACCAGCCACTGGCCGGTCGGCTCGTGGTACGTCACCGGCGCGTGCTCGCGCAGCTCGGCGTACGCGTCGTACGGGTGGGCCACGAACGCCGCCGACCAGGGGTCGAACTTCGCCGTCGTCGTCATCGATCACTCCAGGCCGTGAGGGGGTAGCCGGGGTGATCATCGTATGCACGCGGCCTCGCAGGATTAAGGGTGTCCGGCCACCAGCTTCGCCACCAGCGCCGGGAGCGCGGTGGAGATCGGCTCGCGGATCACCTCGTCGGCGACCTCGTCGAACGGCGTGGGCTCGCCGTTCATGACGACCAGCCGGGCCCCGGACTCCCGGGCGATCTGCGGGAGCGCCGCCACCGGGTAGACCTGGAGGCTGGTGCCGACGGCGACGAAGAGGTCGCAGGCCTTGGCGATGGCGTCGGCCTGCTGGAGCACCACCGGGTCGAGGCTCTCGCCGAACATCACCGTGCGCGGCTTGAGCACACCGCCGCACTCCCGGCAGGGCGGGTCCGGCTCGCCGGCCGCCACCCTCTCCAGGACCCCCTCCATCGCGCCGGCCGCCCGGCAGTCCACGCACTGCACCTCCCGGGCGGTGCCGTGCAGTTCGAGCACCTTGCGGGCGGGCAGGCCGGCCCGCTGGTGCAGGCCGTCGACGTTCTGGGTGAGCACCCGCACCGGCAGGCCGCTGCGCTCCAGCCCGACCAGCGCCCGGTGGCCGGCGTTGGGCTCGGCGGCGAGCGCGCCCGCGTCCCGGCGCATCAGCCAGGCCCGGCGGCGGACCTCCGGATCGGCCAGGTACGGGCCGATGGTGACCAGCTCCTGGGCCTTCGGGTCACGCTGCCAGAGGCCGTTCGGGCCCCGGTAGTCGGGGATGCCCGAGTCGGTGGAGATACCGGCACCGGTCAGCACGGCGATCAGAGGGCGCTTGGCGTTCATGCCCCGGACGGTACGGGCCGGCGCTCCCCGGCCGCCACCGAAAATCCGGTGCGCCGCCTCGACCCCCGCCGTACACCGAGACTCCCGCCGTACACCGAGACTCCCGCCGTACACGATCCGGTCACCGCGACCGGACACCGAGGGCGCCCGCGGCACGGCCCCGCCGGCGCCCGGCCCGCGCGGCCCCCGGCCGTTCCGGCGACGGCCGGACCTCGGGCTGCGCCGACGCGGTCCGGGGGGCGCCCCACCCCCGTGGGAGCGGCCACCCCGGCCCGTCAGGCAACGGCCGGCTGCCGCGCCCCGCCGAAGCCGGCCAGCGGGGCCAGCGCCGCCAGGTAGAGCGCGGCGGCCACCGGGATCATCGCCAGGTCGGCCGCCGTCATCGCGGTACCGACCAGCATCAGCACCGGGCTCCACCAGCGCAGCGTGCGCGCCCGGCCCACCGAGGCCGCGACCAGCAGCGCCAGCAGGCCGACGTAGAACAGCAGCGGGCCCACCGAGTAGAAGGCCGGCAGCACCCCGGGCCGGCTCTGGATGCTGTCGAACAGCCGGTGCTGGTCCGCCTTGTCGACGGCCACCGCCCCGACGTACAGGTCGACGGCGATCTGCACCACCGAGGCCGCCAGGCCCGCGAAGGCCGCCCCCGTGGCTGCGCCGGCGGCGAGCCGGCCCGCCGTGGTGCGCGGTGCGAGCAGCCGGCGCAGGGCGGCGAGCACCGGGCCGAACAGCAGCAGCCCCACCAGCATCAGGCTGTGGCCGACCAGCCAGCCGGGGCCCGGATCCCGGGAGCCGTCCAGCAGCCGGATGCCGCCGTAGAGCGCCATCAGGGCGGGCCCGCCGACGACGGCGTACGGGGTGAGGCGGTCGGGCTTGGTGGTGGTCATGGGGGCTCCCCGGTCTGCGAGTTCGTTTCCGACACCCCAGATGCTGTCCGCCGGACCTCTCGTCGCGGATCGCCCGCACCGGCGAACCCGCCGCCTCCCCCGCGCGGGGGAGTCCCCGCAGGGCTCCCCCGCAGAGGGCCCCTGGCGGCCCCTGAAGAGCCCGGACGGGCCCCGCAGGAGTCCCCGGGGGCCCGGGTGTCAGCCCTCCCCCGCGACGACCGCCCCCGCCTCGTACGCGAACACCACCGCGTGCACCCGGTCCCGCAGTCCCAGCTTGCTCAGCACATTGCTGACGTGGGTCTTCACCGTGTGCTCGCTCACCACCAGCTCGGCCGCGATCTCCGCGTTGGAGAGCCCGCGCGCCAGCAGCCGCAACGTCTCCTGCTCGCGCACGGTCAGCTGCTCCAGCAGCCGGGACGGCGCCCGCACGCCCTGCGCGGACTGCGTCGCCCCGCCCGGCCGGCGGGCGGCGAACTCCCCGATCAGCCGCTTCGTCACCGACGGCGCCAGCAGCGCCTCGCCGGAGGCCACCATCCGCACCCCGTGCGCCAGGTCGTCCCGCCGGACGTCCTTCAGCAGGAACCCGCTGGCCCCCGCGTACAGCGCGTCGAAGACGTAGTCGTCGACGTCGAACGTGGTCAGCATGATCACCTTGGTGGCCGGGTACTCCGCGCAGACCCGGCGGGCCGCCTCCAGGCCGTCCATCACCGGCATCCGGACGTCCAGCAGCAGCACGTCCGGGCCGTGCTCGCGCACCGCCGCGATCGCCTCCACGCCGTCGCAGGCCTCCGCGACCACCTCGATGTCCGGCTGCGCGTCCAGGATCATCCCGAACCCGGCCCGCACCAGCTCCTGGTCGTCCGCGACGACCACCCGTATCGGCGTCATCCGCCCACCCTCTCCGCCAGGCCCGCTGCACCCAACGGCAGCCGGGCGCTCACCAGGAAACCCCTGCCCTCCGGCCCGGGCCCGGCCTCGGCACGCCCGCCGCAGGCCGCCGCCCGCTCCCGGATGCCGACCAGCCCCCGTCCGCCGGACCAGTCGCTCACCGTACGGTCGGCCCGCGGCCGCACCCCGTGCCCGTCGTCGGACACCACGACCTCCAGCTCCTCCCCCGCCCGGACCACCCGGACCGAGGCCGCGGCGGCACCGGAGTGCTTCACCGTGTTGGTCAGCGCCTCCTGGACGATCCGGTAGGCGGCCGCCTCCACGTCGGCCGGCAGCGGCCGGTCGGACCCGCCCAGCTCCAGCTCCACCCGCAGGCCGGCCCCGCGCACCCGCTCGGCCAGCGCGGCCAGCTCGGCAAGGCGCGGCTGCGGCGCCAGCTCCGGCGCCGCACCCTCCTCCTTCAGCACGCCGAGCACCCGCCGCAGCTGCACCATCGCGTCACGTCCCGAGTCGGCGATGGTGTCGAACGCCTTGATCGCCCGCTCCGGACTGCTGTGCACCACCAGCGGCCCCGCCTCCGCCTGGATCACCATCAGCGAGACGGCGTGCGCCAGGATGTCGTGCATCTCCCGGGCTATCCGGGCCCGCTCCTCCGCCACCGCCCGCGCCGCGTCACTGGCCGCCCGCTGCCCGGCCTCCCGCGCCCGCTCCGCCTCCACCAGCGCGAGCCGGCGCAGCTCGCGCACCAGCGAGCCGAAGACGAAGGTGCCGACGGTCAGCAGCAGGCTGAAGAACGCCCCGTTCACCGAGTGGGTGCCCAGGATGTTGGAGACGACCAGGACCACCAGCAGCAGCCCGCGCTGCCAGTCCCGGGCCCGGTCCGCCACCGTGTAGATGGTGAGCACCGCGTACACCGGGATCTGCGGCATCACCGAATGGGCGACCACCGACACCGGGACGGACGCCAGCCCGCTGAGCGCGGCCACCAGCAGCGGCGCCCGCCGGCGCCACGGCAGCGGCAGGGCCGTGCCGAGTGTCATCAGGTAGATCCACCAGGGCCAGGCGACGTCGTCGTTGTAGACCGACCAGACCGACACCCCGAGGGAGAGCAGTGCCAGCGGCACGTCCAGCACGTACGGGTTCACCCCGGCCATCCGGCTCCGCCAGCGCGCGATCAGCCCCATCACCGCTCCTCCCCCGGGTGCGGGGAGGCCGTCCCCGCGGAGACGATCATGCCTCACCGGGAGGACCACCGGCACGCGGCGCTCAGCCATGGGCGACCGTCACGCCCCCGGTCTCCGTCCGCGCCAGGATGCTGTGCTGCGCCCCCGGCTGCCGGGGCACCTCCACGTCGACCCCGCCGGTGCCCGCGCTCGCGTCCACCGCGTAGGCCTCTCCGGCCGGCACCTTCACGCGCACCCCGCCGGTCCCCGCCCGCGCCTCCACCTTGGCCGGCGCCCCGGCGAAGGACGCCTCGATGCCGCCCGTCCCGGTCCGCAGCAGCGCCGTCGGCGAGGTCAGCCCGCTCGCCTCCACCCCGCCGGTGTCGACCGTGGCCTCCACCTCGCCCGCCAGCCCGGCCAGCTTCACCCCGCCGGTCTCGGCGGTCACCCGCACCTTGGTCCCGGCCGGAACGTCCACCTCGTAGCCGATCCCGCACTCCTCGCAGTCGTACGTCAGCGTCAGCGTGCCGTCCTTCAGCTCGTGACTGCTCCGCGGTGCCTCGCCGTGGTAGCTCTGGTGCTCGGACACCTTCACCGCGTCCCCGCCACCGCGCACGGTGACCCCGCCGGTGTGCCCGGCGATCACCAGCTCCCGCACCGGCCCGGACACCCCGTAGGCGACGTCCCGGCGCTGCTCGTCGTCCCCGGCGAAGCACCCCGACATCCCGAGCAGCACCGCCCCGGTGATCGCCGCCGCCCCCAGCACCCGCTTCATTTCCGGCTCCCCTCCGACGTTGTTCCTCCGACGCCGAAGAGCCTGCCCCACCACCCCCGGGCTCCGCCTCGCCCACCCGGGCGGTTTCCCGGCCTCCCCCGCACGGGGGAGCCGGGGAGCACGACGATCCGGGGAACGCGAGGACCCCGGGAACGCCGAAAGGCCCGGAGGCTGAATGCCTTCGGGCCCTTCGATTTGTAGCGGGGACAGGATTTGAACCTGCGACCTCTGGGTTATGAGCCCAGCGAGCTACCGAGCTGCTCCACCCCGCGTCGGTAAACACGACTCTACGCGACCTCGCCCGGGAAACCTAATCGGCTTCGCTTCGCCCCGGATCCACGGCGGCGCCGGCCCGGAAACGCCGCCGGGCGGCCACCCCGTGAGGGGTGACCGCCCGGCGGTTGGTGACCGTGAACTCAGCCCGTGTACGGGCCGTAGTCGTAGTCGTCCAGCGGAACGGCCTGGCCGGAGCCGGCGCCGAAGGGCGACAGGTCGTAGTCGTCGTAGCCGACGGCCGAGTACATGGCGGCCTTGGCCTCCTCGGTCGGCTCGACCCGGATGTTGCGGTAGCGGGGCAGACCCGTACCGGCCGGGATGAGCTTACCGAGGATGACGTTCTCCTTGAGGCCCAGCAGCGGGTCCGACTTGGCGTGGATCGCCGCGTCGGTGAGGACCCGGGTCGTCTCCTGGAAGGAGGCGGCCGACAGCCAGGACTCGGTGGCCAGCGAGGCCTTGGTGATACCCATCAGCTGCGGACGGCCGGAGGCGGGGTGACCGCCCTCGGAGACCACACGACGGTTCTCCTGCTCGAAGCGGCCGCGCTCGACGAGCTCGCCCGGGAGCAGCTCGGCGTCGCCCGACTCGATGATCGTCACGCGGCGGAGCATCTGCCGGATGATGATCTCGATGTGCTTGTCGTGGATCGACACACCCTGCGAGTTGTAGACCTTCTGGACCTCGGCGACCAGGTGGATCTGGACGGCACGCTGGCCCATGATCCGCAGCACGTCGTGCGGGTTGGTGGCACCCATGGTCAGCTTCTGGCCGACCTCGACCGCCTCGCCCTCGCTGACGAGCAGCTTCACACGCTTCGAGACCGGGTAGGCGATCTCGTCGGTGCCGTCGTCCGGCGTGACGACCAGCTTGCGGGTCTTCTCGGTGTCCTCGATGCGGACCCGGCCCTGCGCCTCCGAGATCGGGGCCACACCCTTGGGGGTACGGGCCTCGAAGAGCTCGACGACACGCGGCAGACCCTGGGTGATGTCGTCACCGGCCACACCACCGGTGTGGAAGGTACGCATGGTCAGCTGGGTACCGGGCTCACCGATGGACTGGGCGGCGATGATGCCGACCGCCTCACCGATGTCGACCAGCTTGCCGGTGGCCAGCGAGCGCCCGTAACACATGGCGCAGGTGCCGACGGCCGACTCACAGGTCAGGATCGAGCGGGTCTTGACCTCGCCGATGCCGTGGCGGATCAGCTCGTCGATCAGCACGTCACCGAGGTCGGTGTTGGCGGTGGCAAGGAGCTTGCCGTCCACCGTGATGTCCTCGGCGAGCATGCGGGCGTAGACGCTGGTCTCGACGTCGTCCGTCTTGCGCAGGACGCCGTTCTCGACCGTGCCGATCGCCAGCTTGAGGCCGCGCTCGGTGCCGCAGTCCTCCTCGCGGATGATGACGTCCTGCGAGACGTCGACCAGACGACGGGTGAGGTAGCCCGAGTCGGCGGTACGCAGGGCGGTGTCGGCCAGACCCTTACGGGCACCGTGGGTCGAGATGAAGTACTCGAGAACGGTGAGGCCCTCACGGAACGACGCCTTGATGGGACGGGGAATCGTCTCGTTCTTGGCGTTGGACACCAGACCACGCATACCGGCGATCTGGCGCATCTGCATCATGTTTCCACGAGCACCCGAGTCGACCATCATGAAGATGGGGTTCGTCTTCGGGAAGTTCGCGTTCATGGCCTCGGCGACCTCGTTGGTCGCCTGGGTCCAGATGCCGATGAGCTCCTGCTTGCGCTCGTCGTTGGTGATCAGGCCGCGCTCGTACTGACGCTGGACCTTCTCCGCCTTCGCCTCGTAGCCCTCGAGGATCTGGGGCTTGGTCGGCGGGACGACGACGTCGGAGATCGAGACGGTGACACCCGAGCGGGTGGCCCAGTGGAAGCCGGCCGCCTTCAGGTTGTCCAGGGTCGCCGCGACGACGACCTTCGGGTAGCGCTCCGCCAGGTCGTTGACGATCGCGGAGAGCTGCTTCTTGCCCACCTCGTAGTCGACGAACGGGTAGTCCTCGGGCAGCAGCTCGTTGAAGAGCGCGCGGCCCAGGGTGGTCTTCAGGCGGAAGGACTCGCCCTCGAACCAGCTCGACTGACCGTCCTCGTCGACCGGCGGGGTCCAGCCACGGGGCGGGACGGTGCCGATCGGCAGGCGGACGTCGATGACCGCCTGGACGTCCAGCTCCTTGGCGTCGAACGCCATGACGGCCTCGGCGGTGGAGGAGAAGGAACGGCCACCGCCCTTCACCTCCTCGCGGTCCGAGGTGAGGAAGAACAGACCGAGCACCATGTCCTGGGTCGGCATGGTGACGGGGCGACCGTCGGCCGGCTTCAGGATGTTGTTCGAGGACAGCATCAGGATGCGGGCCTCGGCCTGCGCCTCCGCGGAGAGCGGCAGGTGGACGGCCATCTGGTCACCGTCGAAGTCCGCGTTGAACGCGGTGCAGACGAGCGGGTGGATCTGGATGGCCTTGCCCTCGACCAGCTGCGGCTCGAAGGCCTGGATGCCGAGGCGGTGCAGGGTGGGTGCACGGTTCAGCAGCACCGGGTGCTCGGCGATGACCTCTTCGAGGACGTCCCACACGACCGGGCGCGCGCGCTCGACCATGCGCTTGGCCGACTTGATGTTCTGCGCGTGGTTCAGGTCGACCAGGCGCTTCATCACGAACGGCTTGAAGAGCTCCAGCGCCATGGCCTTCGGCAGACCACACTGGTGCAGCTTGAGCTGCGGGCCGACGACGATGACCGAACGGGCCGAGTAGTCGACTCGCTTGCCGAGCAGGTTCTGACGGAAACGACCCTGCTTGCCCTTCAGCATGTCGCTGAGGGACTTCAGCGGACGGTTGCCGGGGCCCGTGACCGGGCGGCCGCGACGACCGTTGTCGAACAGGGCGTCGACGGCCTCCTGGAGCATGCGCTTCTCGTTGTTCACGATGATCTCGGGGGCACCGAGGTCGAGAAGCCGCTTCAGGCGGTTGTTGCGGTTGATGACGCGGCGGTACAGGTCGTTCAGGTCGGAGGTCGCGAAGCGGCCACCGTCCAGCTGCACCATCGGACGCAGGTCCGGCGGGATGACCGGGACGCAGTCCAGGACCATGCCGTTGGGCTTGTTGGTGGTCTGCAGGAACGCGGAGACGACCTTGAGGCGCTTCAGCGCGCGGGTCTTCTTCTGGCCCTTGCCGGTGCGGATGATCTCGCGCAGGCGCTCGGACTCCTCCGCCAGGTCGAAGGTCTCGAGGCGGTCCTTGAGGGCCGCCGCGCCCATCGAGCCGGAGAAGTAGGTGCCGAAGCGGTCGCGCAGCTCGCGGTAGAGCAGCTCGTCGCCCTCGAGGTCCTGGACCTTGAGGTTCTTGAAGCGGGCCCACACCTCGTCGAGACGGTCGAGCTCGCGCTGCGCACGGTCGCGCAGCTGCTTCATCTCGCGCTCGGCACCCTCGCGCACCTTGCGGCGCACGTCGGCCTTGGCGCCCTCGGCCTCCAGCTCGGCCAGGTCGGTCTCGGCCTTCTTGGCACGGGCCTCGAGGTCGGAGTCGCGGCGGTTCTCGATCTGCTGGCGCTCGACCGAGACGTGCGCCTCCAGGGACGGGAGGTCGCGCTGGCGGCGCTCGTCGTCGACCCAGGTGATCATGTAGGCGGCGAAGTAGATGACCTTCTCGAGGTCCTTCGGCGCCAGGTCGAGCAGGTAGCCCAGGCGGGACGGGACACCCTTGAAGTACCAGATGTGGGTGACCGGGGCGGCCAGCTCGATGTGGCCCATCCGCTCACGGCGCACCTTGGCGCGGGTCACCTCGACGCCGCAGCGCTCACAGATGATGCCCTTGAAGCGGACGCGCTTGTACTTGCCGCAGTAGCACTCCCAGTCCCGGGTCGGACCGAAGATCTTCTCGCAGAAGAGTCCGTCCTTTTCGGGCTTCAGGGTGCGGTAGTTGATGGTCTCCGGCTTCTTGACCTCGCCGTGCGACCACTGGCGGATGTCGTCGGCGGTGGCCAGGCCGATGCGGAGCTCGTCGAAGAAGTTGACGTCAAGCACTGGTCGTCAAGCCCTCTTTCGTAAGTCGAGAGTCGTTCGTGTGGTCTGAGGGGGGCCTGGGGGCGGGCCGGCTCTCAGTGGTTGAGAGCCGGCCCGGCCTCCGTCAGACCTCTTCGACGCTGCTCGGCTCGCGCCGGGACAGGTCGATGCCGAGCTCCTCGGCGGCGCGGAACACGTCCTCGTCGGAGTCCCGCATCTCGATGGACTGGCCGTCCGAGGACAGCACCTCCACGTTGAGGCAGAGCGACTGCATTTCCTTGATGAGGACCTTGAAGGACTCGGGAATGCCGGGCTCGGGGATGTTCTCGCCCTTGACGATGGCCTCGTAGACCTTCACGCGGCCGAGAACGTCGTCGGACTTGATGGTGAGCAGCTCCTGCAGCGCGTAGGCCGCGCCGTACGCCTCAAGGGCCCACACCTCCATCTCACCGAAGCGCTGACCACCGAACTGCGCCTTACCACCGAGCGGCTGCTGGGTGATCATCGAGTACGGGCCGGTCGAACGGGCGTGCAGCTTGTCGTCGACCAGGTGGTGCAGCTTGAGGATGTACATGTAGCCGACCGAGACCGGCATCGGGAACGGCTCGCCGGAGCGGCCGTCGAACAGCCGGGCCTTGCCGGTGGAGTTCACCAGGCGCTCACCGTCACGGGTGAGGGTGGTGTTGTCCAGCAGGCCGGTGATCTCGTCCTCGCGGGCGCCGTCGAAGACCGGGGTGGCGAGGTTGGTGCCGCCCTGGACGGTGTCGGCGCCGATCGCCTGCAGGCGCTGGGCCCACTCGTCGGCGAGGCCGGAGACGTCCCAGCCCTGCTTGGCGAGCCACCCGAGGTGAATCTCCAGGACCTGCCCGGGGTTCATTCGGGACGGGACGCCCAGCGGGTTGAGGATGATGTCGACCGGGGTGCCGTCCTCCAGGAACGGCATGTCCTCGACCGGCAGGATCTTGGAGATGACACCCTTGTTGCCGTGACGGCCGGCGAGCTTGTCACCATTGGTGATCTTGCGCTTCTGGGCCACGTAGACGCGGACCAGCTGGTTGACGCCCGGGGGCAGCTCGTCGCCCTCTTCGCGGTCGAAGACGCGGACGCCGATGACCTTGCCGGACTCACCGTGCGGCACCTTCAGCGAGGTGTCGCGGACCTCACGGGCCTTCTCGCCGAAGATCGCGCGGAGCAGGCGCTCCTCCGGGGTCAGCTCGGTCTCACCCTTGGGCGTGACCTTGCCGACCAGGATGTCGCCGGTGACGACGTCGGCACCGATGCGGATGATGCCGCGCTCGTCGAGGTCGGCGAGGACCTCCTCGGAGACGTTCGGGATGTCCCGGGTGATCTCCTCGGGGCCGAGCTTGGTGTCACGGGCGTCGACCTCGTGCTCCTCGATGTGGATCGAGGAGAGGACGTCGTCCTGGACGAGGCGCTGCGACAGGATGATCGCGTCCTCGTAGTTGTGACCCTCCCACGACATGAACGCCACGAGCAGGTTCTTGCCGAGGGCCATCTCGCCCTCGTCGGTGCAGGGACCGTCGGCCAGGACCTGGCCGGCCTCGACCCGGGCGCCCTCGTCCACGAGCACCTTCTGGTTGAAGGCGGTGCCCTGGTTGGAGCGGGTGAACTTGGCGGCGCGGTACGTGGTGTACGTGCCGTCGTCGTTGGCCACGGTGACGTAGTCGGCCGAGACCTCCTGGACGACACCGGCCTTCTCGGCGGTGATGACGTCCGCGGCGTCGACGGCGCAGCGGTACTCCATGCCGGTACCGACCAGCGGAGCCTCGCTCTTCAGCAGCGGCACCGCCTGGCGCATCATGTTCGAGCCCATGAGCGCGCGGTTGGCGTCGTCGTGCTCGAGGAACGGGATCATGGCGGTCGCGACCGACACCATCTGGCGCGGCGAGACGTCCATGTAGTCGATCTCGGTGCCGGGGATGTAGTCGATCTCGCCACCGCGGCGGCGGACCAGGACACGCGGCTCCGCGAAGGTCAGCTCCGCCGTCAGCGGGGCGTTGGCCTGCGCGATGACGTAGCGGTCCTCCTCGTCGGCCGTGAGGTAGTCGACCTGCTCGGTGACGACACCCTCGATGACCTTGCGGTACGGGGTCTCGATGAAGCCGAAGGCGTTGACCCGGCCGTACGAGGCCAGCGACCCGATCAGACCGATGTTCGGGCCTTCGGGGGTCTCGATCGGACACATGCGGCCGTAGTGCGAGGGGTGCACGTCACGGACCTCGAAGCCGGCGCGCTCACGGGAGAGACCGCCGGGGCCGAGCGCGGACAGACGACGCTTGTGGGTCAGGCCCGACAGCGGGTTCGTCTGGTCCATGAACTGCGACAGCTGGCTGGTGCCGAAGAACTCCTTGATGGAGGCGACGACCGGCCGGATGTTGATCAGGGTCTGCGGCGTGATCGCCTCGACGTCCTGGGTGGTCATGCGCTCGCGCACGACGCGCTCCATACGAGCCAGACCCGTGCGGACCTGGTTCTGGATGAGCTCGCCGACGTTGCGCAGACGACGGTTGCCGAAGTGGTCGATGTCGTCGACCTCGACCACGATGTCGCGGCCCTCGTCGTCACGCCACTCGGTCTCGCCCGCGTGCAGCTTCACCAGGTACTTGATCGCACCGATGATGTCGGGCTCGGTGAGCACGCCGGAGTCCAGCGACTCGGCGTTGCCCAGCTTGCGGTTGACCTTGTAACGGCCGACCTTCGCGAGGTCATAGCGCTTCGGGTTGAAGTAGAGGTTCTCCAACAGCGTCTGCGCGGCCTCACGCGTGGGCGGCTCGCCCGGGCGCAGCTTGCGGTAGATGTCCAGCAGCGCGTCGTCCTGGCCCTGGGTGTGGTCCTTCTCCAGGGTGGCGCGCATCGACTCGTACTCGCCGAACTCCTCGAGAATCATCTCGTTGGTCCAGCCGAGCGCCTTGAGCAGCACGGTGACGGACTGCTTGCGCTTGCGGTCGATGCGGACGCCGACCATGTCGCGCTTGTCGATCTCCATCTCCAGCCAGGCACCACGCGAGGGGATGACCTTGCAGGAGTAGATGTCCTTGTCGGACACCTTGTCCAGGGTGGAGTCGAAGTACACACCCGGGGAGCGGACCAGCTGCGAGACGACGACACGCTCGGTGCCGTTGATCACGAACGTGCCCTTGTGGGTCATGAGCGGGAAATCGCCCATGAAGACCGTCTGAGACTTGATCTCACCGGTCTCGTTGTTGGTGAACTCGGCCGTGACGAAGAGCGGAGCCGCGAACGTGAAGTCGCGGTCCTTGCACTCGTCAATGGAGTTCTTCGGCGGCTCGAAACGGTGGTCGCGGAAGGTCAGCGACATCGACCCGCTGAAGTCCTCGATCGGGGAGATCTCTTCGAAGATCTCCTCCAGACCGGACTTCGTGGGGACGTCCTGACCACTCTCCAGGGCCGCCTCGACCCGGGACTTCCAGGCCGCGTTGCCGAGCAGCCAGTCAAAGCTCTCGGTCTGCAGGGCCAGGAGGTTCGGGACCTCGAGGGGCTCCTTGATCTTCGCGAACGAGACGCGGAGCGGGGCGGTGGATGCGGCGGAATTGTTCGAGGCGTTGCGCGGCGCGGCCAAGAGGGGGGTCCTTCCGAGGGCTCGGAGCTCACTACGCGCGTACCGGCCGGGCCTGGAAAGGCTTGGTCCCACCTCCTCGCCACTGGCCTCTGCCGGGGGTGAAACCCGAGGTCAGAGCCGTTTTGCGGAGGCGGTGCCAGACCCCTTCAGGGCAACGCAAACTCCGGGCGACGAGTCACGGAGCAGCTAACAGGCAGCGCAAAGGGACAGTGTAGCCAAACGGCACACTGCTGTCCAGCTCTGATTCGGAAACCGAATCGGAGACTCCTCCCGGTAGCCGGCGGACGCGAACGCCCACCGGGTACTGCACTGGCCCGGACACTCCCGGGCCTCCACGACTCACGTGGAGTCACTTCCCGCCGGAGACGCTGGTTATGCATCCAGCAACAAACCAACCGGGCGGACTCGCGCCTTGAGAATCGCGCGCCGCGCCTGGTTCGTCAAGGGCCCGCCTCCGGCGCGGACCTCGACCCGTCTATCGCTGCGAACCCGCCCGGCGTTACAGAAGCCGTGGTGAGAGCCACTCTCGATGACAGCGATCACCATACCCGTCCGCACCGACACTGCCGAGTGCGCTCTCGGCCACACCGGTGGATCCCCGCCGCCGTACCCGCCCCGGGCCGGGTACGCGAAAAGGCCGGGCCGACCACCCGCAAGGGTGATCGGCCCGGCCTCAGGCAGCCTCAGCCCCCTGAGGGGCGTGGAGGCACCTCCCGGCCGTCATGGCCGGGGAGGAGTCACTTGACGGTGACCTTGGCGCCAGCGGCCTCGAGGGCAGCCTTGGCCTTCTCGGCAACGTCCTTGGCAACCTTCTCCAGGACCTTGGCACCAGCGGTGTCAACGAGGTCCTTGGCCTCCTTCAGGCCGAGGGAGGTCAGGGTGCGCACCTCCTTGATGACCTGGATCTTCTTGTCGCCGGCACCGTCGAGGATGACGTCGAACTCGTCCTGCTCCTCAGCGGCCTCGGCGGCCGGGCCGGCAACGCCGGCGGCGGCAACGGCAACCGGGGCGGCCGCGGTGACGTCGAACTTCTCCTCGAAGGCCTTCACGAAGGCAGCGAGCTCGATGAGGGTGAGCTCCTCGAACTGCGCGAGCAGCTCGTCCTGGGTCAGCTTCGCCATGATTGGCGTCCTTCCACTAATTCGGCAGGTGGTGCCGTATGTACGGGTTGGCGGGCGTACGGGCCCGCAGCGAGGCGTGAGCCTGCCGAATTACTCGGCGGCCTCGTCCTCGGCGGCGGGAGCCGGCGTACCGGCACCGCCCTGCTCGACCTTGTCGCGCAGCGCGTCCACAGTGCGGACGAGCTTCGACGGCAGGGCCTGGAAGAGCGCAGCAGCCTGGGACTGCTTGGCCTTCAGGGCGCCGGCCAGCTTGGCGAGCAGCACCTCGCGGGACTCGAGGTCCGCGAGCTTCTTGATGTCATCGGCGGACAGCGCCTTGCCGTCAAGGACACCGCCCTTGATGACGAGAGCGGGGTTCTCCTTGGCGAAGTCACGCAGAGCCTTCGCCGACTCCACCGGGTCACCGGTGACGAAGGCGACAGCCGTCGGACCGTTGAACTGGTCGTCGAGCTCCGTGATCCCGGCCTCGTTGGCAGCGATCTTGGTCAGCGTGTTCTTCACCACGGCGTACTGGGCGTTGTCACCCAGCGAGCGACGCAGGGTCTTGACCTGCTTCACCGTCAGACCGCGGTACTCGGTCAGTACGGCCGCGTTCGAGGCGCGGAACTTGTCCGCGATCTCGGCGACGGCAGCAGCCTTGTCGGGCCTAGCCATAGGCTTACGCCTCCTTCCGTGATGTCGAAGTCCGGCCGACCGCAAAAGTCGACCATTCTCGCCTCGGACCGACCGGACGGAAGGAAAGCTCCTGCAGAAAAGCAGATGAGCCCCGGTGCGCAGGCGCACGGGGCTCAGTACGACCTCGACAGGTCCACGTGCGAACACGCGGGACCCGGAAGTCCAAGCTCCAAACAATCCTGCGCGGGCTGCCTGCGCTGAAAGCGCAGATCCTTCGGTCGCCCACTCCCTTGCGGAAGCACGGCGACAACCAGCGGTCTTTGGCTTCGGCAACAGTAGCCGGACCCCGCCGTCCGGGGCAAATCGCCCAGGACCACCGCCCGCGGACGGGACGGACGGGCCGGACGGGACTGGTCGGCGGGCCGGCTCAGCGGGCCAGCGGAGAGACGTTGCGGGTGCCCGCGTCGACGGTGTCCGCCTCGGCCGGGGCCTGGGCCGAGAGGGCGCCGGCGAACTCGGAGTAGAGCACCGAGTCGTCGGCCCGGCCGCTCTCCCCGGTGCCGGTGCGCTGGAGCTTCACCAGCTGGTCCTTGTCGTTCAGCCAGAGGTCCAGGGTCAGCGAGGCCGATCCACCGGGGGCGAGTGCGGCGCGCAGGCCGTCCCGACGGGCCTGGCTCAGCTGGGTCTGCGCGGCCGCGTACCGCTCGGCGTTGGTGGTGACCCGGTAGTGCTCGACCGTCGAGTCCTCGGCCTTCTCCTCGCCGACGTACTGCGCCGCCACCCCGTCCGCGGTCGCGGCGGCCAGCGCCTCGACCGGGTTGAGCAGGTCGATCAGCCCTGCGTACGGGATCTCGCGGTGGCCGTCCGGGCCCGGCGCGCCGCTGAACCGCTCCCAGTGCCGGCCGCCGAGCCGGGCCGCGGTGGCGGCGTCACCGCCCTGGTAGGCCACGGTGTCCACGACGATCAGCTGCTCGGCCTCGGCCGGGGTGGAACGTCTGACCTGGAGGGCGGTCTTCGGCAGCCAGAACAGCGGGCCGGAGCCGGCGTCCGGCCCGAGCCGGTAGCTGACCTTGGCCCGGCGCGCGGTCTGCATGGCCAGCTGGGCGGAGAGCAGGACGCCGTGCGGCGACCGGTCGGTCGGCTTGGCCGGGCCGGTCGGGGAGGCGCTGGTCGGCGTCGGCGTCCCGGAGGGCGTCGGCGGCGTGCCGCCGTTCCCGCCGCACGCCGTCAGCCCGCCCGCCAGCAGCGCGGCGGCCACCGCCGCCGCCAGCCGCTGCCGCACCGCCATGGCCCGCTCCCCTTCCGTCCCTGTTGCGCCTGTTCCGAGCCACCTTGCCACCAACTGCCCGGCCGGCCGGTGGCGCCCCCCTGGCCCGGCCCGGTGAACCCGGCGCGCTCCGCGACGCGCCCCGGGGTCGGAGCCGGGACCGGGGCCGGGACCGGGACCGGAGGGAGAGCCCCCTGGGCTCAGCCGCCGAAGAGCCTGGAGAAGTCGGAGCTCTTGCCGACGTCGGCGAAGGCCGGCGCCTCGATCTTGGGCGCGGCACCCAGGCCCGAGTACTTGACCGTGACGGCCTGCTGCTCGCCGTTCTTGTTGCCGTAGCCCTTGAGCTGGACGAGCTCCTGGGCGCCGTTGATCCAGAAGTCGACGGTCATCGTGTTGCCGCCCGCGGCGAGGGTCTGCTGGACGGCGGTGCGCTGGTCGTTGCCGAGCGCGCTCATCGCCTCGGTCAGCTTGGCGACGTCCTCGACCGCGCGGTAGTGCGTGGTGTCGACCCCGCCGACGGCCTCGGCCCCGACCTTGGTCGGCTTGCCGACCTGGGCCGCCACCGTGAGCTGGAGCACCGGGTTGCTCAGCTGGGTCACGGTCAGGAACATCCCGGCCATCGGGCCCACGCCCGGGTCCTGGGGGGTGACCTTGGCCCAGTGCTTGCCACCCAGGGCGGCCGTCACGTCGGCGCCGCCACCGAGGAAGATGTCGTCGCCGACCACCCGCGTCTTGGTGGACGCCTTGCCCTTGCCGGCCACGTCGACATCGGTTCTCTTGCTCCACTGGGCCGTACCGGCCATGGAGTTGTCGGGCAGGGCCAGCTCGACATTGCCGTTGGCGGCCTTCTGCATCACCACGGCCGAGGCGGCCAGCGCGGCCTTCGGGTCGAGGCCGGAGGACTTGCCGGCGGCCGGGCCCTCCGCGGACTTGGTGTCCGTGTTGCCGTCACCGCCGCAGGCCGTCAGTCCTCCGACCAGGACGGCGGCTGTGACGACGACGGAAGCGAGGCGCAGAGCACGCATGAAGAAACCCCCAATGAGGCCCGATTGTCAGGTAATACGCAGCGGACTCTAACGGATCGTCAAAGTCCGCCTGACAACGGCCACCCCCCGAACGGCTCAGCCCGTCGCGGCAGGGCTCTCCGCAACCGGCCCGAGGTCGGAGAGGTCGGTCGTGGTGACCACCTTGGCGGTGCCGCCCTGGACGGTGGCGCGGAGCCGGAGCAGCCGGTCACCGGGGGCGACCCAGAAGTCGTAGCCGATCGCCGTGACCCCGCGCTGCCGGTAGTAGGCGAGCAGGACCGCGAGCCGGTCGGCGGAGAGCCCCTGGTCGGCGCCGAAGAAGTCGGCCACCGCCGCGGAGCCCTGGTAGTGCGCCACCGTGGTGCCGGCCAGCTGCTCGCCGCCGAGCGAGGTGAGCTTCCCGGCCAGGGCCATCGAATGCGCCGGGCCGCCGGGGTTGGCGATCAGCCCGCTCAGCCAGCCGCCCGCGTACGCCGCGCCCGGCGCCCGCGGATCCAGCGACTCGGCGTCGGCCCGCTCGGCCCGCTTCGCAGGCGCCCCGTCGTACGCGAGGTCGAGCGCGCCGTCCCGGGCCTCGAGCCGGGCGGTGCCCAGCTCGTCGGTGACGGCCAGCTCGACCGCGTCCCGGGCGCCCCAGGAGACGGCCCCGGAGGCGGTGCGCCGCCCGGCCGGACCCTCCTCGGTGACCTGCACGCGCGTGCCACCGGAGTCGTCCAGGTTCTGCGCGGCCGAGAGCAGCACCTGCTTGGGCGGCCGGACGGTCGCGGGCGCGCCGGCGGGCGTGCGGTCCCCCGAGACGGCCAGCAGGCTGCAGGCGGTGAGACAGCCGGCGAGCAGCAGCAGGGCCGCCCCCCAGACGGCGGGGCGAAGGGCGGGCGGCACGGCACACTCCGACGGTCACACGGTAATTCACATGATCTGACCGGCTGAGCGTACGACGAGCCGCACCACACGTCCTCCCCGGCCCGGTCTCGATCCGGACACGACGACCGCTCGGAGGACGACCGCCCCGGGAGCACGGCCCGGGCCGGACACGACGACGGGCCCGCACCCCCGGTGAAGGGGGTACGGGCCCGTCGTACGGACTACTGCTGCGCCCAGGACGCGGCTACCGGTGTGAGCTCGGGGCTCAGACGGCGGCCGGGTCCTCCTCGACCAGGAGGTTGCGGGTGCGGTTCGGGTCGACCAGGATGCCGGGGCCGATCGTGGTGGAGATCGCGGTCTTCTTGATGTAGCGACCCTTGGCGGCGGACGGCTTGGCGCGGAGCACCTCGTCCAGCGCGGCGGCGTAGTTCTCGACCAGCTGCTCGTCGGTGAAGGAGGCCTTACCGATGATGAAGTGCAGGTTCGAGTGCTTGTCGACGCGGAACTCGATCTTGCCGCCCTTGATGTCGTTGACAGCCTTGGCGACATCGGGGGTGACGGTGCCGGTCTTCGGGTTCGGCATCAGGCCACGGGGACCGAGCACGCGGCCGAGGCGGCCGACCTTGCCCATGAGGTCCGGGGTGGCGACGACGGCGTCGAAGTCCAGCTTGCCCTTGGCGACCTCGTCGATGAGCTCGTCGGCACCGACGATGTCGGCGCCCGCAGCACGCGCGGCCTCGGCACGCTCGCCGGTCGCGAAGACCAGGACCCGAGCGGTCTTACCGGTGCCGTGCGGGAGGATCACGGTGCTGCGGACCATCTGGTCGGCCTTGCGCGGGTCAACGCCCAGACGCATGGCGACCTCGACGGTGCCGTCGAACTTGCTGGTGCTGGTCGCCTTGGCGAGGCGGATGGCCTCGAGGGGGGCGTAAAGGCGGTCGCGGTCGACCTGAGCGTCCGCGGCCTTCAGAGCCTTGCTGCGCTTCACTGCTGCTCCTGAGTGGGGAATGGAGTCGTGGTATGTACGGGCCGCGCAGGCCCTACCACATGGATGAGAAGGGTGATCAGCCCTCGACCGTGATGCCCATCGACCGGGCGGTGCCGGCGATGATCTTGGACGCGGCGTCCAGGTCGTTGGCGTTCAGGTCGGGGAGCTTGACCGTGGCGATCTCGCGGACCTGGGCGGCCGTGAGCTTGGCGACCTTGGTCTTGTGCGGCTCGGCGGAGCCCTTCTCCACGCCCGCGGCCTTCAGGATGAGGCGCGCGGCCGGCGGCGTCTTCGTGATGAAGGTGAAGGAACGGTCGTCGTAGACCGTGATCTCCACCGGCACGATCATGCCGCGCTGCGACTCGGTCGCAGCGTTGTAGGCCTTGCAGAACTCCATGATGTTGACGCCGTGCTGGCCCAGCGCGGGGCCGACCGGCGGCGCCGGGTTGGCCGCACCGGCGTTGATCTGGAGCTTGATAAGCCCCGTGACCTTCTTCTTCTTGGGAGGCATTTCTCTCCGGGTCCTTCCGAGAGGTGATTGCTGGTGCATGCCGGACCGGGGCGACACCCGGCCGCCAGCACACACATCGGACCAGGCTAACGCGGATGCGCCGCTGGACCAAAACGACTTCGGGGCGGGGCCGCAGCCCCGCCCCGAAGCCGAAGCTCAGTGCTAGTTCTTCTGGATCTGGTCGAAGGAGAGCTCGACCGGGGTCTCCCGGCCGAAGATCTCGACCAGGCCCTTGACCTTCTTCGAGTCCGGGTTGATCTCGTTGATGGTCGCCTGCAGGGTGGCGAAGGGGCCGTCGGTGACGGTGACGGAGTCGCCGACCTCGAAGTCGAGCACCTGGATCTCGCTCGGCTTGACCGGCGAGGGCTTGCCGGCCTCCTTGGCCGCCTGGCGCTCGACGTCGGGGGCGAGCATCTTGACGACCTCGTCCAGGGTCAGCGGGTACGGGTCGTAGGCGTTGCCGACGAAGCCGGTGACACCGGGGGTGTTGCGCACGACGCCCCAGGACTCCGGGGTGAGGTCCATGCGCACCAGGACGTAGCCGGGGAGCTTGTTCTGGCGGATGGTCTTGCGGTCGCCGTTCTTGATCTGGACGACCTCCTCCTGCGGCACCTCGGCCTGGAAGATGTACTCCTCGACGTTGAGCGAGACCGCGCGCTGCTCCAGGTTCTGCTTCACCCGGTTCTCGTAGCCCGCGTAGGTGTGGATCACGTACCACTCGCCGGGCATGAAGCGCAGGTCCTCGCGGAACTTGGCGACCGGGTCGACCTCGGCCTCGACGACGGCCTCGGCCTCGTCGGCAGCCTCGTCGGCCTCGTCGGCAGCCTCGTCGGCCTCGTCGGCGGCCTCCTCGGACTCCTCGGCGGCGAGCTCCTCGTCGGCCTCCACGTGCAGCGCGGCCTCCTCGGCCGGCTCGCCGGCCTCGGCCTCGTCGTACGCCTCGGCCTCGTCCTCGTCGCTGTCCGCGGCGTCCACGATCTGCTCGGCGGACTCGGCTTCGTCAGCCAGCTCGGCCGCGTCCAGCTCGGCGGCGACATCCGCCTCGCGGACGGTCTCGTCGGCGTCGTACAGGGGGGACTCAGACACGGTGGCTGCTTCTTTCCTGGAGATGGTGAAGGTGGCGCGCTCCGGGACCGCTCCGGCGCCGCTACCGCTCACGCGGGCGCCAGGAGATGCCTCGGAGACTTCAACAGTACCGAGTCAACGGTAGCGGCCTCGTACGTCCGGCGCCGACAGCTCGACCCGGACCGAAGAATCGGCCCGGGTCGGAAAGCTGTTTCAAAGGTGGGGCGGCTCGGTCAGCCGAAGACCCAGAGGCTGAGCTTCGAGAACCCGTAGTCGAGGGCTGCGACGAAAGCCATCACGACCACGACGAACACGACCACGACGGTGGTGTAGTTGACCAGCTCGCTGCGGGTGGGCCAGACGACCTTGCGCAGCTCGGCGATGATCTGGCGGTAGAACAGGGCCAGGCGGGCGAAGACGCCCTTCTTGGCCCGCTTGCCGGACTTCTTGTCGCCCGAGCGGCCTCGCTTGCGGTCGCGGCGCGACTCGCCGGCCGGCGTGGTCTCGTCAGCGCCGTCGGCACCCTCGGGGTTGCCGCTCTCAGGCGTTGCGGTGGAGCCCGTGGTCTCCGTCACTCGTCCTCACCTGAATCCGGGTCCTGCCGAGCATCACCTGCGTACCCGATCGGGCACGAGCGGCCGGCTAAAGCGGTGCTGTTCGGTGCCCTCTCCGCATCAAGCCCGTTCGCTCTGTGGAGCGAACGGGCTGAATACGGATCAAGCAGCAGGGCAAGAGGGACTTGAACCCCCAACCGCCGGTTTTGGAGACCGGTGCTCTACCAATTGAGCTATTGCCCTACGGCGCCTTGCGGCTCCTGTAGCGACAACCAACCTACCGCATCTCCCCCCGCTGTATGCACAGGCGGTGGAAGTCTTGGCTTCTCGGTGGCCGTCGAGCAGTGAGTGTACGTGGTTGAGGGGGGTTTGGTCGAACCTCTTCTGCGACCCCCTGTGCCGACCCGCCGCCATGCATGGCAATCGGACGAGCCCGTACATGTGACTCCTCCACCCCGCGGACGGGACGGCTTCTCACTCGGCTCCGCAGAGCGTCGTGACGGCCAAGCCCTGACCGCTGTCCTTGGACAGGTCGCCGATGCTACTACGGTGCTCCGAGATCAAAGAGACATATGGTGAAACCCCCGTGCCCGGTCCGTCCCGGTTCTGCGACCATGCAGGCATGAGCGCTTCCACCCCGCAGCCCGACAGTTCCGTCCGCCCCGCCGACCGGAGGGTCTCCGCCCGGATCGGCGCGATCGCCGAGTCCGCGACCCTCGCCGTGGACGCCAAGGCCAAGGCCCTCAAGGCGGCCGGCCGTCCGGTGATCGGCTTCGGCGCCGGCGAGCCGGACTTCCCCACCCCGGACTACATCGTCGAGGCGGCCGTCGAGGCCTGCCGTGACCCGAAGAACCACCGGTACACCCCGGCCGGCGGCCTGCCCGAGCTGAAGGCCGCGATCGCCGCCAAGACGCTGCGCGACTCCGGCTACGCGGTGGACGCCTCCCAGGTCCTGGTGACCAACGGCGGCAAGCAGGCGATCTACGAGGCCTTCGCCGCGATCCTCGACCCGGGCGACGAGGTCATCGTCCCGGCCCCGTACTGGACCACCTACCCGGAGTCGATCCAGCTGGCCGGCGGCGTCCCGGTCGAGGTTGTCTCCGACGAGACCACCGGCTACAAGGTCTCGGTCGAGCAGCTGGAGGCCGCCCGCACCGAGAACACCAAGGTGGTCCTCTTCGTCTCGCCGTCCAACCCGACCGGCGCGGTGTACACCGAGGCCGAGGCCCGGGCCATCGGCGAGTGGGCGCTGGAGCACGGCCTCTGGGTGCTGACCGACGAGATCTACGAGCACCTGGTCTACGGCGACGCGACGTTCACCTCGCTGCCGGCCCTGCTGCCCGAGCTGGCCGACAAGACCATCGTCGTCAACGGCGTGGCCAAGACCTACGCGATGACCGGCTGGCGGGTGGGCTGGGTGATCGGCCCCAAGGACGTCGTCAAGGCCGCGACCAACCTGCAGTCGCACGCCACCTCCAACGTCTCCAACGTCGCGCAGCGCGCCGCGATCGCCGCCGTCAGCGGTGACCTCGCCGCCGTGCACGAGATGCGCACCGCCTTCGACCGGCGCCGCAGGACCATCGTGAAGATGCTCAACGAGATCGAGGGCGTCGTCTGCCCCGAGCCCGAGGGCGCGTTCTACGTCTACCCGTCCGTCAAGGGCCTGCTGGGCAAGGAGATCCGGGGCAAGCGCCCGCAGACCTCCGGCGAGCTGGCCGCGCTGATCCTGGACGAGGCCGAGGTCGCGGTCGTCCCCGGCGAGGCCTTCGGCACCCCGGGCTACCTGCGCCTGTCGTACGCGCTGGGCGACACCGACCTGGTCGAGGGCGTCGGCCGGATGCAGAAGCTGCTCGGCGAGGCGACCGCCTGACGGCACCCGCCCGACGCGACCGCCCCCTTCACCCCTTCGGGGGACACGAAGGGGGCGGTTCCCGTATCCGGGCCCGATGCGGCAGTATCGGCGGATGGAACGCCTGCTGATTCCGCGAGACGTCAGGGACCTCCCCAAGGCCCACCTGCACCTGCACTTCACCGGCTCGATGCGACCCGCCACCCTGCTGGAACTGGCCGACAAGCACGGCGTCCGCCTGCCGGAGGCTCTCAGCTCCGGCGAGCCGCCCCGGCTGCGGGCCACCGACGAACGCGGCTGGTTCCGCTTCCAGCGCCTCTACGACACCGCCCGGTCCGTCCTGCGGGACGAGTCCGACATCCGCCGGCTGGTCCTGGAGACCGCCGAGGACGAACGCCGGGACGGCTCCCGCTGGCTGGAGATCCAGGTCGACCCGACCTCGTACGCGCCCCGGCTCGGCGGCCTGATCCCCGCGCTGGAGCTGATCCTGGACGCCGTCCGGCACGCCGCCGAGGTCACCGGCGTCGGCATCCGCGTCCTGGTCGCGGCCAACCGGATGAAGTCCCCGATGGACGCCCGGACGCTGGCCCGGCTGGCCGTCCGGTACACCGACCAGGGCGTGGTCGGCTTCGGCCTCTCCAACGACGAGCGGCGCGGCCTCGCCCGGGACTTCGACCGGGCCTTCGACATCGCCCGCAGGGGCGGGCTGCTGGCCGCCCCGCACGGCGGCGAGCTGGCCGGCCCGGAGTCCGTCCGGGACTGCCTGGACGACCTCGGTGCGGGCCGGATCGGCCACGGCGTCCGGGCCGCCGAGGACCCCCGGCTGATGCAGCGGCTGGCCGACCGTCAGGTCACCTGCGAGGTCTGCCCCTCGTCCAACGTCTCGCTGGGCGTCTACGAGCGGGCCGAGGACGTCCCGCTGCGCCGGCTGTTCGACGCGGGCGTGCCGCTGGCGCTGGGCGCCGACGACCCGCTGCTGTTCGGCACCCGGCTGGCCGCCCAGTACGACCTGGCCCGCGACGTGCTGGGCTTCGACGACGCCGAACTCGCCGAGCTGGCCCGCCAGTCGGTGCGCGGCTCGCGCGCGCCGGAGAGCACGCAGAAGGAGCTGCTGGCGGACATCGACACCTGGCTGGCGGACGCCCCCTAGGGACGCCCGCTAGAGCTTGACGCCCACCATGACCGGCTCGTTGACCAGCTCGACGCCGAACGCCGCCCGGACACCGTCGCGGATCTCCCGGGCCAGCGCCAGCAGGTCCTCGGCGGTGGCCGCGCCGCGGTTGGTCAGGGCCAGGGTGTGCTTGGTGGAGAGGGTGGCCGGACCGCTGCCGTAGCCCTTGCCGAAGCCCGCCTTGTCGATCAGCCAGGCGGCCGAGGTCTTGGTGCAGCCGTCCGGCGCCGGGTAGGCGGGGGCGGTGAGGTCGCGTTCGGCGGCCAGGGCGAGGAAGGCGTCGTACTGCTCGGCGGTCAGTACCGGGTTGGTGAAGAAGGATCCCGCCGACCAGGTGTCGTGGTCCGCCGGGTCGAGCACCATGCCCTTGCCCGCGCGCAGCCGCAGCACGGCGTCATAGGCCGTGCGCAGCGCGACCGGCTCGCCCTGCTCGACGCCCAGGTGCCTGGCGGTCTCGGCGTAGCGGACCGGGGTGGAGAGCCCGCCGTTGTCCGCCAGGGCGAAACGGACCCGCAGCACGACGTGGCGGTCCGGGTCGGCCTTGAAGCGGCTGTGCCGGTAGGAGAACTCGCACGCGGCGCCGGAGAGCGTCACGACCTCGCCGGCCCGGCGGTCGTAGGCGACCACCTCGGTGACGGACTGCGCCACCTCCTGGCCGTACGCGCCGACGTTCTGGACGGGCGTGGCGCCGGCCGAGCCGGGGATGCCGGCCAGGAACTCGATGCCGGCCAGGCCGTGCTCCACCGTCCGGGCCACCGCCTCGGCCCAGACCTCGCCGGCGGCCAGCTCCAGGGTGGTGCCGTCCAGCGCGAAGCCGGTGGTGGCGATGCGCAGCACCGTCCCGGCGAAGCCGGCGTCGCCGATCACCAGGTTGGAGCCGCCGCCGATGACCAGCAGCGGCTCGCCGGCGGCGTCGGCCTCGCGGACGGCGGCGACCACCTCGTCATCGGTGGTCGCGGTCACCAGGCGGCGGGCCGGACCGCCGAGGCGGAGCGTGGTCAGCGGGGCGAGGGGGGCGTCGAGTTCTACCAGCACGCCCCCAGCGTACGGGGAGGAGCGGGGGCGGCCCCTCCCCCGTACGCGTCCTCGGGGGCGGGGCAGGCCCCCGTCGTGCGCTCAGGCCAGCCGGACGACGGCGCGGGACATGCCCAGCACCTTCTGGCCGCCGTAGGTCGCCACCAGGTCGACCTGGACCTTCCGGTCGTCCAGCAGCTTGGCCACCTTGCCGGTGACCTCGATCACGGAGCCGACCCCGTCGTTGGGCACCGGCACCGGACGGGTGAACCGCACGCCGTACTCGACCACGGCTCCCGGGTCGCCGACCCAGTCGGTGACCACCCGGATCGCCTCGGCCATGGTGAACATGCCGTGCGCGATGACGTCCGGCAGGCCCACCTCCTTGGCGAACTTCTCGTTCCAGTGGATCGGGTTGAAGTCGCCGGAGGCGCCCGCGTACTGCACCAGCGTGGCGCGCGTCACGGGGAAGGACTGCGCGGGCAGCTCGGTGCCGGCCGCGACCTCGTCGAAGCTGATCGCCATGGCGTTACTCCCCCGCCTCGTCGGCGGCCCGGGCCACCAGGGTCATGACCGACGTCACCACGTGCTCGCCGCTGGCGTCCGACACCTCGCCGCGCACCGTGAGCACGTCGTTGCCGGCGAGCGACTTGATGTTGTCGATGGTCACGGCGACCGAGAGGCGGTCACCGGCCCGCACCGGGCGGGTGTAGGCGAACTTCTGGTCGCCGTGGACCACGCGGCTGTAGTCCAGGCCCAGCTCCGGGTCCTGGACCACCTGGGCGGCGGCCCTGAAGGTCAGCACGAACGGGAAGGTCGGCGGGGCGATGACGTCCTGGTGGCCGAGCGCCTTGGCGGCCTCCGGGTCGGTGTACGCCGGGTTGGCGTCACCCACGGCGACCGCGAACTCGCGGATCTTCTCCCGGCCGACCTCGTACGGCTCGGTGGGCGGGTACGTCCGCCCGATGAAGGAGGGGTCGAGTGCCACGGGCAACTCCTCGAAAGTCCGGTGGATGACGAAAAAGACTCCGGGCCGCACCCAGAGAGGGTGCGGCCCGGAGTCGAAGACCTGAATCACACAGGCCCGGCGCCCTGCAACAGGGTCAGCGGGTCTCGCGGTGCGCGGTGTGCGAGTTGCAGCGGGGGCAGTGCTTCTTCATCTCAAGACGGTCCGGGTCGTTACGCCGGTTCTTCTTGGTGATGTAGTTCCGCTCCTTGCACTCCACGCAGGCCAGCGTGATCTTCGGGCGGACGTCGGTGGCAGCCACGGGAGTGCCTTCCTTGGACAATGAATAAGAACACAACAAGAGTAGCCGACCGGGAGTGCGATCTCCCGACCGACTACGCGGGGTAGCGGTGACCGGACTTGAACCGGTGACACAGCGATTATGAGCCGCTTGCTCTACCAACTGAGCTACACCGCCACAGTGATCCGGAGCACAGCCGAAGCTGACTCCTTTTCACCAGAGCCCCCATGCGGAATCGAACCGCAGACCTTCTCCTTACCATGGAGACGCTCTACCGACTGAGCTATAGGGGCGAACGAGGAAGAGATTACACGTTCCGCGCCCAGAGGTGAAATCCGTATCCCGACGCGAAGACCGCAGGTCGGCGGCGTGCACGGACGAGCGATCGAAGGCCGGGTGTTCGAACGGCCCTCCGGCGGCGCGGCCCGACCCGATACGACTATTGCCCGCCTCCCGGCGCCCCGCGCCCGCGCGCCATAGGCTCGTCGCTCATTGATCGGGACGGGCCGGGCAACTCGACGGGCCAGCGAGAAGGAGCCGGGCGATGGACAGCGCAGCCGCCGACGGGCCGCACTCCGGGCCCGGCCCGGCGGCCAACCCGCTCGGGCACGGCCCCGTCCTGCTGCTCACCGACGCCCGGCTCGTCGACGGCCGGGTGGTGGACGTACGGATCAGCGGCGACCGGATCCAGGCCGTCGGCACCGCCGGCAGCCTCGGCCCGCTGCCCGCCCTCCCCGGCGCCCCCACGGCCACCACCGGCGCCCGGATCGACCTCAAGGGCTACCTGCTGCTGCCGGCCCCCGCCGAGGCGCACGCCCACTACGACGTCGCCTTCGCCGCCGCCCTGCCCACCCCGCCGCCGGAGACCCCCTCCGACCTCACCCGGCGGGTCACCGAGGCCGCGCTCACCTCGCTCGGCTACGGCGCCACCGCCCAGCGCACCCACGTCCGGATCGGCGACGTGCACGGGCTGCGCAGGCTGGAGGCGGTGCTCACCGCCCGGCAGGCGCTGCGCGGGCTCGCCGAGCTCCAGGCCGTCGCCATGCCCCGGCTGCTCACCGGCCGGGCCGGGGCCGACGGCCGGGCCCAGCTGCGCGACGCGCTCAAGCTGGGCGCCACGGCGGCCGGCGGCTGCCCCGAACTCGACCCGGACCCGGCCGGGTACGTCCAGCTGCTGCTGGAGGCCGCCCGGGAGGCGGACTGCCCGGTCGACCTGCACACCACCGGCGCCGACCCGGCGCAGCTGGCCCGGCTGGCGAGCGCGCTGGCGCCGCTGCGTCCGCGGGTGGTGCTCGGCCCGTGCGGGTCGCTGGCTCCGGGCGCCCCGACGGTGCTGGCCACCAGTGGCGTCCGGGTGGTCTGTCTGCCGCAGAACGGCTGCTGCACCGGGCTGGAGGGCCGGCCGGGCGGCCTGCGGCCGGGGCTGCTGCGCGAGCTGGTGGACGCCCGGGTGCCGCTCGCGGCGGGCAGCGGCGCGCTGCGCGACCCGGCCAACCCGGTGGGGCGGGCGGATCCGCTGGAGGCCGCGTACCTGCTGGCGGCGGGCGGGGTGCTGGCTCCGGAGGCGGCGTACGACGCCGTGGCCAACCAGGCCCGCGCGGCGCTCGGGCTGCCGCCGGTCCGGGTGGACGCCGGGTTCCCGGCGGAGCTGCTGGCGGTGCGCGGGGACAGCCTGGCGGGTGCTCTCGCGGGCGGGCACAGCCGGCTGGTGGTGCACAGCGGACGGGTGGTCAGCCGGACCAGTGCGGTGCGGGAGTTCGCCGACACGGTGGTGCTGGCGCTGCCCCGGCAGTCGGGCAGCGCGGGCGGGGGCTGACATGGACGGTGATTCGGGGACGATTGGCGCTGGGCCGCACGCCCCCCTCACCTGTCGGCTACCTCGGGTGGCGGCTCTGGAGAAGCCCCAGGCACCCCCACGTGACTCCTCCACCCCGCGAGCGGGGCGGCTTCTCACTCAGGTCCGTAGGCCCTCGTGACGGCCAAGCCCTGCCCACTGCCCGGAGGCAGGATCACAGAACGAGTGAGCGACGGGGTCGCGCTTGCCACGCCCATATGTGACCCCGGCTGACCGGCATGGGCGTACGTTGCCTGCCAATGACCGGTCTGCTGGCAATCCGTAGAGATGACGTCTGGTCAGGGCTCGTACCGGTAGCCGATGCCGGGCTCGGTGATCAGGTGGCGCGGCCGGGCCGGGTCGCGTTCCAGCTTGCGGCGCAGCCCGGCCAGGTAGACCCGCAGATAGTTGCCGTGCCCCTCCTGCGCCGGGCCCCAGACCTCGCGCAGGATCTGCCGTCCGGGCACCAGCCGGCCCGGGTTGGCGAGCAGCAGGGCGAGGATCCGCCATTCGGTCGGGGTGAGCCGGACGGGGCCGTCCGGGCCGGTCACGGTGGTCGCGGCGAGATCCACGACATGGTCGCCGATCACCGGCGCGGCCGGGGCGGGGGTGCCGGGCAGCCGGCGCAGCACGGCGCGCAGCCTGGCCAGCAGTTCCTCCATCAGGAACGGCTTGGTGAGGTAGTCGTCCGCCCCGGCGTCGAGCGCGTCCACCTTGTCGGCGGCGCCGGAGCGGCCGGAGAGCACGATGATCGGCACGTCGCTGCGGCTGCGCAGGCCCCGGATGACGTCCATGCCGTCCAGGTCGGGCAGGCCGAGGTCGAGCAGGACGGCGTCAGGCGCGGTGTGCGCGGCGCGGTTCAGGGCCTCGCCGCCGCTGGCGGCCGTCCGGACGGCGTACCGGCGGGCGCTGAGGTTGATCCGCAGGGTGCGCAGCAGCGCCGGTTCGTCGTCGACGATCAGGATCTCACTCATGCGGCGCCCCTCCCGGACGGTCGTCGTGAACGGTCTGCGCGGCGGGCAGGGTGAGCAGCATGGTGGTGCCGCCGCCGGGGGTGTCCTCGACCTCCAGGCTGCCGCCCATGGCCTCGGCGAGGCCGCGGGAGAGGGCGAGGCCGAGGCCGACACCGGTGGTGTTGTCGGTGTCGCCGAGGCGCTGGAAGGGCAGGAAGACGCGGTCGCGGTCCTCGGGGGCGATGCCGGGGCCGCGATCGATAACGCGGATCTCGACCCGGCCCTGGTGGTGGCTGGCGGCGACCAGGACGGGGGCGCCGGGGGCGTTGTGCCGCAGCGCGTTGGTGATGACGTTGGCGAGGACGCGTTCCAGCAGCGGCGGGTCGACCAGCACGGCCGGCACCGCGTCCAGGTCCAGCGGCTGGACCGGCGCGTACGGGTCGGGGAGGGTGTCCAGCGCCCGGGGCAGGATCTCGTCGAGGTGGGTCTCGGCGAGGTGGAGGGTGAGCGCGCCGGCCTGGAGACGGCTCATGTCGAGCAGGTTGTCCACCAGCCGGGTGAGCTTGACCAGGGACTCGTCGGCGGTGGCCAGGAGTTCGGCCTGGTCCTCGGGCGAGAACTCGACGTCGGGGCTGCGCAGTGAGCCCACCGAGGCGAGGGCGGCGGCCAGCGGGGTGCGCAGGTCGTGGCTGACGGCGGCGAGCAGGGCGGTGCGCATCCGGTCCGCGGCCTTGATCGGCTCGACCTCGGCGGCGGCCACGGCGAGCCGGTCGCGTTCCAGCGCGGCGGCGACGTGCGCGGCGAAGGCGGTGAGCACGCGCTGGTCGGCGGCGGGCAGCCGGCGGCCGGTGAGGACGAGCACCGCGTCGGCGCCGACCGGGATCTCGGTGGTCTCCGCCGGCTCGCCGCTCCGGACTCCGTCCTCCCGGCCGGTCCGAACGTCTCCGGCCCGGCCGTCGTCGGTCCGGCCGTCGTCGTCGCAGCGGGCCAGCACCTCGCCGCCGGTGCGTTCCAGCAGGGCGACGGAGTCCATTCCGAAGGCCGTCCGTGACTTCTCCAGCAGGGCGGGCAGCGCGTCGGCGCCGCGCAGCACGCTGCCGGCGAGGGTGGAGAGGGTCTCGGCCTCGGCGGTGGCCCGGGCGGCCCGGGTGGTGAGCCGGCTCGCGTGGTCGACCACGGTGGAGACGGCCAGCGCGACGGCGGCGAAGACGACCAGCGCGACGATGTTGTTGGTCTCGCCGATGGTCAGGGTGTGGACGGGCGGGATGAAGAAGTAGTTGAGCAGCACCGAGGCGACGACCGAGGCCAGCAGGGCGGAGGTGGCGCCGCCGAGCAGGGCGACGATCACCACGCCGAGCTGGAAGATCAGCGCGTCGGTGGTGAGGTTGACGGTGCCGTGCGCCTGCGAGAGCAGGGCGGTGAGCAGCCAGGGCAGCACCAGCCCGGCGAGGTAGCCGGCGATGGTGCGGCGTTTGGAGTGGCGGCGGCCGAGCGAGGGCAGCCGGCCGCGGCCGGTGAACTCGTGGGTGACCATGTGGACGTCGATGTCCTCGGAGGCGTCCACCGTGGTCTCGCCGATGCCGGGGCCGGTGAGGAAGCGGGTGATCCGGCCGCGCCGGCTGGTGCCGAGGACGAGCTGGGTGGCGTCGTGGGCGCGGGCGAAGGCGAGCAGCGCGGTGGGGATGTCGTCGCCGACGACCACGTGGTAGCTGCCGCCGAGGGTCTCGACCAGCTGCCGCTGCTGGGCGAGCGCGCCGGCGGAGGCGCCGGCCAGGCCGTCGCTGCGGGTGACGTGGACGGCGAGCAGGTCGCCGCCGGCGGTGCGGTCGGAGATCCGGGCGGCGCGGCGGATCAGCGTCTCGCCCTCGGGGCCGCCGGTGAGGGCGACCACGACGCGTTCGCGGGTCTCCCAGACGCGGTCGATGTTGTGGCTGGCCCGGTAGTCGCGCAGCCCCTCGTCGACCCGCCCGGCCACCCAGAGCAGGGCGAGCTCGCGCAGGGCCGTGAGGTTGCCGACCCGGAAGTAGTTGGAGAGCGCGGCGTCCACCTTCTCCGCCCTGTAGACGTTGCCGTGGGCCATCCGGCGGCGCAGCGCCTGGGGGGCCATGTCGACGAGTTCGATCTGGTCGGCCCGGCGGACCATCTCGTCCGGGACGGTCTCGCGCTGGGGGATGCCGGTGATCTTCTGGACGACGTCGTTCAGCGATTCCAGGTGCTGGACGTTGACGGTGGTGATGACGTCGATCCCGGCGTCGAGCAGCTCCTCGACGTCCTGCCAGCGCTTGGCGTGCCGGCCGCCGGGGATGTTGGTGTGCGCCAGCTCGTCCACCAGCGCGACCGTGGGCTTCCGCCGCAGCACCGCGTCGAGGTCCATCTCGTCGAACTCGGCCTCGCGGTAGGAGCGGTTGAGCCGGGGAACGGTCTCCAGGCCGGTGAGCATGGACTCGGTGTGCCGGCGCCCGTGGCACTCGATGAAGCCGACCACGACGTCCGCGCCGCGCTCCTGTCTGCGCCGGGCCTCGTCCAGCATCCGGTAGGTCTTGCCGACACCGGGGGCGGAACCGAGGTACACCCTCAGCCGGCCGCGGCGGGGGCCGGTGCCGGGGGTGAGGTCGCGGGCCATGGGCGCTGCTCTTTCGTCTTCTTCGTACGAGGGTCAGGGCGTACGTCGGCCGACCCGGGTGCGGGGTGGTGCCCCGGCCCGGGTCGGCCCGTCTCACTGGTCCAGCCGGTCGGCCGTCACTTCTGCCTCCGTCATTTCTGCTGGGCCAGAGCCTTGTTGAGCAGGACGACGTTGACGCCCTCCTGGCCGAGGAAGCCGAGCGAGGGGCCCTCGGTGTACTTCTCGATGAGCTTGTTCAGCGTCTCGGGCGAGACGTTGCCGCGGGTCTTGGCGACCCGGTCGGCCTGCTCCTTGGCGTAGGCGACCGAGATGTGCGGGTCGAGGCCGGAGCCGGAGGCGGTGACCGCGTCCACCGGCACGGTCGCCGGGTCGACGCCGTCGAACGCGGCGACGGCCTTGCGCCGCTCCTCGACGGTCTTGGTGAGGTCCTCGCTGTTCGGGCCCTGGTTGGAGGCGCCGGAGCTCTTCGGATCGTGGGCGCCGGGCCGGGGCTGGAACCACTGCGGGTCCGGCTTGGCCTCCTCGTTCGCGTCGTCCCCCGTTGTCGAACCGGAAGGGTTCTGCTTCGGCAGGTCGTAGTTCTGGCCCAGCAGGCTGGAGCCGGTCTCCTTGCCGTCGGCGGTCTTCACGATCGAGCCGTTGGCCTTCCCGCTGAAGGCGGCCTGGCCGATGCCGGTGACCAGCAGCGGGTAGGCGAGGCCGAGGATCACCGTCATCACCAGCAGCATCCGCAGCGCGGTGAAGTGCGTGCGCACGGTGGTGGGCAGGGGCTTGGACATCTGGGGTTCTCCTCTCTCAGCTCAGACCGGGGATGAACTGGACGACGAGGTCGATCAGCTTGATCCCGACGAAGGGGACGACCAGCCCGCCGAACCCGTACAGCCCGAGGTTGCGGCGCAGCAGCGAACTGGCGTCGGACGGACGGTACTTGACGCCGCGCAGGGCGAGCGGGATGAGGCCGACGATCACCAGGGCGTTGAAGATGATCGCCGAGGTGATGGCGGACTGGGGGCTGTGCAGGCCCATGACGTTGAGCTTGTCCAGGCCCGGGTAGACCGCCGCGAACATCGCCGGGATGATCGCGAAGTACTTCGCGACGTCGTTGGCGATCGAGAAGGTCGTGAGCGCGCCGCGGGTGATCAGGAGCTGCTTGCCGATCTCGACGATCTCGATCAGCTTGGTCGGGTTGGAGTCCAGGTCGACCATGTTGCCGGCCTCCTTGGCCGCCATGGTCCCGGTGTTCATCGCGACACCGACGTCGGCCTGGGCGAGGGCGGGGGCGTCGTTGGTGCCGTCACCCGTCATCGCGACCAGCTTGCCGCCGGACTGCTCCTTCTTGATCAGGGCCATCTTGTCCTCGGGGGTGGCCTCGGCGAGGAAGTCGTCCACGCCCGCCTCCTCCGCGATCGCCTTGGCGGTCAGCGGGTTGTCGCCCGTGATCATGATGGTCTTGATGCCCATCCGGCGCAGCTCGTCGAACCGCTCCCGCATGCCCTCCTTGACCACGTCCTTGAGGTGGATGACCCCCAGGACCTTGGCCGGGTCCGCACCCGCCTTGGTCGCCACCACCAGCGGGGTGCCGCCGGCCGCCGAGATGCCGTCCACCAGGGTGGAGACCTCGTCGGTGACGGTTCCGCCGTTGTTCGCCACCCAGGTGGTGACGGCGGCGGCGGCGCCCTTGCGGATCTGGTGCAGGCCGCCCGCGCGTCGCCCGCCCGAGTCGCCGCGCCCCACGACGTCCGATTCGTCCAGGTCGACGCCGGACATCCGGGTCTGCGCGGTGAACGGCACCCAGGTGGCGTGCGTCAACTCGCCCTGCGCACGCGCCCGCAGGCCGTAGCCCGTCTTGGCGAGGACGACGATCGAGCGGCCCTCCGGGGTCTCGTCGGCCAGCGAGGAGAGCTGGGCGGCGTCCGCCAGCTCCTCGGTGGAGACGCCGGTGGCGGAGAGGAACTCGGCGGCCTGACGGTTGCCGAGGGTGATGGTGCCGGTCTTGTCGAGCAGCAGGGTGTTGACGTCGCCGGCCGCCTCGACGGCCCGGCCGGACATCGCCAGCACGTTCCGCTGGACCAGCCGGTCCATGCCGGCGATGCCGATCGCGGAGAGCAGCGCGCCGATCGTGGTCGGGATGAGCGCCACGATCAGGGCGACCAGCACGATCGTCGACTGCGGGGCGCCCGCGTAGGTGGCCATCGGCTGGAGGGTGACGACCGCGACCAGGAAGACGATGGTCAGCGAGGCCAGCAGGATGTTGAGCGCGATCTCGTTCGGCGTCTTCTGCCGGGCCGCGCCCTCGACCAGGGCGATCATCCGGTCGATGAACGACTTGCCCGGCTCGGAGGCGATCTTCACCACGATCCGGTCCGAGAGCACCTTGGTGCCGCCGGTCACCGCGCTGCGGTCACCACCCGACTCGCGGATCACCGGAGCCGACTCACCGGTGATCGCCGACTCGTCGACGGACGCGACGCCCTCGACGACGTCACCGTCGCCCGGGATGATCTGCCCGGCCTCGACCACCACGTGGTCGCCCAGCCGCAGCGCCGTCCCGGAGACCTCCTCCTCCGCCTGACTCTTCGGCCAGTCGAGCAGCCGGCGGGCCATGGTGTCGGTCTTGGTCTTGCGCAGGGTGTCCGCCTGCGCCTTGCCGCGGCCCTCGGCGACGGCCTCGGCCAGGTTGGCGAAGATCGTGGTCAGCCAGAGCCAGACGGTGATCGACCAGGCGAACACCGACGGATCGGCCATCGCGGCGACGGTGGTGACCACCGAGCCGACCTCGACCACGAACATCACCGGGTTCTTCACCATCACCCGGGGGTCGAGCTTCCTCACCGCGTCGGGCAGCGACGAGACGAGCAGCTTCGGGTCCAGCAGGCCGCCGGAGACTCTGTGCGGCGCCGCGGCGGGCGCCTCCGGCAGCGGGGCCGGCTTCTCGGTAAGGGTGGACGACATCAGGAGAGACCTTCCGCGATCGGCCCGAGGGCCAGGGCCGGGAAGTAGGTGAGGCCGACGACGATCAGGACGACGCCCGACAGCAGGCCCACGAACAGCGGCTTGTGGGTGGGCAGGGTGCCCGGGGTGGCGGGGACGGGCTGCTGCTGCGCGAGCGAGCCGGCCAGCGCCAGGACGAACACCATCGGCAGGAAGCGGCCGAACACCATCGCCAGGCCGATCGCGGTGTCGTACCAGTCCGTGTTGACGGTGATTCCCGCGAACGCCGAACCGTTGTTGTTCGCGCCCGAGGTGAAGGCGTACAGCACCTCGGAGAAGCCGTGCGCACCGGAGTTGAGCATCCCCGCCCGCTCGCCGGGCAGTGCCATCGCCACACCCGTGCCGACCAGCACGATCGTCGGCGTGGTCAGGATGTACAGGGAGGCGAACTTCATCTCCCGCCCGCCCAGCTTCTTGCCCAGGTACTCCGGGGTGCGGCCGACCATCAGACCGGCCACGAAGACCGCGACGATGGCCAGCACCAGCATCCCGTACAGGCCCGAACCGGTACCGCCGGGCGCGATCTCGCCCAGCATCATGTTGAACATCGTCAGCCCGCCACCGAACGGCGAGTACGAGTCGTGGAAGGAGTTCACCGCACCGGTCGACGTCAGCGTCGTGGACGCCGCGAACAGGCCGGAGGCCGCGATGCCGAACCGCTGCTCCTTGCCCTCCATCGCCCCGCCGGCCGCCTGCATCGCCGCACCGGAGTGCTGGGCCTCGAAGAAGGTGATCAGCGCGACCGAGGCCACCCAGAACAGGCCCATCACCGCGACGATCGCGTAGCCCTGGCGGTGGTCGCCCACCATCTTGCCGAAGGCCCGCGGCAGCGCGAACGGGATCAGCAGGATGAGGAAGATCTCCAGGAAGTTGCTGAGACCGGTCGGGTTCTCGAACGGGTGCGCCGAGTTGGCGTTGAAGAAGCCGCCGCCGTTGGTCCCCAGCTCCTTGATGACCTCCTGCGAGGCCACCGGTCCGCCCGGGATCGCCTGCGGGTCTCCGGCCAGGGTCGCGACCTCGTGGAAGCCGTGGAAGTTCTGCACCACGCCGGTCGCGATCAGGGCGACGGCGAAGACGACCGAGATCGGCAGCAGCAGGCGCAGGGTGATCCGGGTGAGGTCCACCCAGAAGTTGCCCAGCCGGTCCGTCCGGTTGCGGGTGAAACCGCGGATGAACGCGGCCACGATCGCGATGCCGACCGCCGCCGAGACGAAGTTCTGCACCGCCAGGCCCGCCATCTGCACCAGGTGCCCCATCGCGGACTCGCCGCTGTAGGACTGCCAGTTGGTGTTGGCGACGAACGAGATCGCGGTGTTCCAGGCCTGGTGGCCGGGCATCTGCTCGACCCCGAGGTTCAGCAGCAGGTGGCCCTGCAGCCGGATCAGGCCGTAGAGGAAGAGCACGGAGACGGCCGAGAAGGCCAGCACCGAGCGCAGGTAGACCGGCCAGCGCTGGTCGGCGTCGCCGTCCACGCCGATCACCCGGTAGATGCCGCGCTCGGCTCTGAGGTGCTTGGAGGTGGTGAGGACACGGGCGATGTAGTCGCCCAGGGGGCGGTAGCACAGGGCCAGGGCGCCCACCAGGGCGATGACCTGCAGCCAGCCCGCGAGAGTGGAGCTCATGTCAGAACTTCTCCGGGTAGATCAGCGCCACGACGAGGTAGCCGACGAGGGCGACGGCCACGATGAGACCTGCGACGTTCTCGGCGGTCACAGCTTCTCCACCCCCCGCGCGATCAGGGCGATGACGGCGAACACGGCGACCGTGACACCGACGTAGATGAGATCCGACATGGGCTCCACCACAGTGGTTCGGAGGTGGCCGCGGCCGGCCCTCGACGGGCCCGGTGCGGCACCGGCGGAGGGCCGGCAGAGCCAGCAAAGCGCCCTCACGGGGCGTTACCGCCGTTCTTGACGCCCTCCATACGGCGCCCGTTCGATTGTTGACGAGGTCCATACGGGGGCGTCCCCGCGCGGCGCCCGTGTCCGGGCACGTGAAGGGCCCCGGACAGCGGTGCTGTCCGGGGCCCGGCCGGCTGCCCGTCAGGCGTTCTCGGGCGCCGGCAGCTTCTCGTACTCCGACCTCGCCGCCGGCTCGCCGCGGCGCACCGCGCCCGGGGCACGGCGGGACGGGTGGTACGCCTTGGTGGAGGAGGTCAGCTGCCACGGCACGCTGATCACCATCACGCCGGAGGTGAACAGCAGCCGGCTCTTCAGCCAGAGCGCCGACTGGTTGTGCAGCAGGTGCTCCCACCAGTGCCCGACCACGTACTCGGGGATGAAGACCGCCACCGCCTCCCGCGGGCTGCTCCGGCGGTACTCACGGACGTACTGGACGACCGGCTTGGTGATCTCCCGGTAGGGCGAGTCCAGTACCTTCAGCGGCACCTGGACGTCCAGTTCCTCCCACTGCCGCTCCAGCTCCTGGGTGGCGTCGCTCTCCACCGCGACGGTCAGCGCCTCCAGCGAGTCCGGCCGGAACGCCTGCGCGTAGCCGAGCGCCCGCAGGGTGGGCTTGTGCAGCTTGGAGACCAGCACGATCCCGTGCACCCTGGACGGCCGCACCGACTCCTCCCGCGGGTCGTCCACCGCCAGTTCCTCGGCCACGCTGTCGTAGTGCCGGCGGATGCCGCGCATCATCACCCAGAGCACGATCGCCGCGACCACGGCCAGCCAGGCGCCCTGGGTGAACTTGGTCAGCAGCACGATCACCAGCACCAGCGCGGTGGTGACCGCGCCGAACGCGTTGATCACCCGGGAGCGCTGCGCCGAGCCCCGGACGGCCGGGTCGGTCTCGCTGCCGAGCACCCGGTTCCAGTGCTTCACCATGCCGATCTGGGAGAGCGTGAAGGAGGTGAAGACGCCCAGGATGTAGAGGTGGATCAGGCTGGTGACGTCCGCGCCGTACAGCCAGAGCAGCCCGCCGGCCACCACCGCGAGCGCGATGATGCCGTTGGAGAAGGCGAGGCGGTCGCCGCGGGTGTGCATCTGCCGGGGCAGGTAGCGGTGCTCGGCCAGGATCGAGGCCAGCAGCGGGAAGCCGTTGAACGCGGTGTTGGCCGCCAGGATCAGCACCAGCGCGGTGACGGCCTGGATGAAGTAGAAGAGGAAGCTCTGGTCCCCGCCGAAGATCGCGGCCGCCAACTGGGCGATCACGGTCTGCTGCGGCGCGGTGTGGCAGTCCCCGGGGAAGCCGGTCAGCTGGCAGGCGTCGTCGGTGATGTGCACCTTGGCCATCAGGGCCAGCGCGGTGATACCGACGAACATGACCACGGCCGTGGTGCCCATCACGGCCATCGTGGCGGCGGCGTTCTTCGACTTGGGGGCCCGGAACGCCGGCACGCCGTTGGAGATCGCCTCGACGCCGGTCAGCGCCGTACAGCCGGAGGCGAACGCCCGCAGGCCCAGCATCAGCAGGCCGAGCCCGGCCAAGGTGTCCTTCCCGTCCACCGGCAGGATCCCGTACGAGGCGCTGGCCGCCACCGGGGTGTCCCCGAAGGCCGCCTTGATCAGGCCGGTGACCACCATCAGCACGATGCCGCCGATGAACAGGTACGTCGGCGCCGCGAAGGCCTTGCCGGACTCCCGGACCCCGCGCAGGTTCATCGCCGCCAGCAGGACGACGAAGCCGACCGCCAGCTCGACCCGGTAGTCGGCCAGCGAGGGCAGCGCCGAGATGATGTTGTCGACGCCCGAGGCCACCGACACCGCGACCGTCATCACGTAGTCGACCAGCAGTGACGCCGCCACCACCAGGCCGGAGTTGGCGCCCAGGTTGCGGGACACCACCTCGTACGAGCCGCCGCCGCTCGGGTAGGCGTGCACGACCTGGCGGTACGACATCACGACGACCGCCATCAGCGCGACCACACCGGCCGCGACCCACGGGGTCAGGTACAGGAAGGCGGTGCCACCGACGGTGAGCACCAGCAGGATCTCCTGGGTCGCGTAGGCGACCGAGGAGAGCGGGTCGGAAGCGAAGATCGGCAGGGCCAGCCGCTTGGGGAGCAGCGTCTCGCCCAGCTCCTCGCTGCGCATGGCCTTGCCGATCACTAGGCGCTTGAGCGCCTGGGGCACGTTGAACACATGGGCGAGCGTAAGGGTCTGAAACGGGCTGGCAATAAGCCTCGGCGGAGTGTCCCGCGGGCCCGGCACGCCCATTGGGCGGAGTGTTCCCGCAGGTCGAAGCCGCTATGTGCGGGCCGTACCGGGCCGGTCGGGGGCGTTTCGAGGGCATTGAGCCCCCCCGTTAAGACATCGTCAAGATATGACGATCGGATCGAACATTTGGGACATATGTCATCAATTCGCCTCCGCTGTCCCGGTGCGCTACATCCGCATCCGGAGCCGGCAGACCACCGCGTCGGTGTGGCGGCGCAGGGCGCGGTCGATGACGGCGCCGCGCCGGTTCTGCAGGGCGCGCTGCCAGGGGCGGGCCGGTTCGACCTCGGGGATCAGGACGGTGAGGCGGTCGTAGGCGTGCTCGGTGGCGAGGTCGTTGACGAGGGCGGCGATCGGCGGGCCGAGCCGGCGGTGGCCGTCGGGGATCTCCACCAGCGGCACCCCGGGCTGCCAGAGCTCCCAGTCCCGGCGCAGCGCCTCGGCCTCGGCGCCGTCGTGGACGACGGTGACGGCCATGACCTCGTCGCCGAGGGAGAGGGCGGCGGAGAGGGCGTCGCGGGTGAGGCGGGTGATCGCGGTGACGGGGACGACGACCAGGCTGCGCTGCGGGGTGAGGGGGCCGGGGATGCGGCCCAGCTCCAGGCGTTCGCCGATCCGGGCGTAGCTGCGGTGGATCGCCTCGAAGAGGGCGACGAGCAGGGGCAGGGCGAGGCAGATGCCCCAGGCGCCCTCGGTGAACTTGGTGCCGGTGACGACGACGGCGGCGATGCCGGTGAGGAGTGCGCCGAAGCCGTTGAGGGCGGCCTTGGCGTGCCAGTGGGCGGGTTTGTGCTGGGACCAGTGGCGGACCATGCCGACCTGGCAGACGGTGAAGCCGACGAACACCCCGATCGCGAACAGCGGCACCAGGCTGTTGACGTCCCCGCCCGAGCCCACCAGGAGCACGGCGGAGACCGCGGCGAGGAACAGGACACCGTGGCGGTGGACCTGGCGGTCGGCGCGCAGGGCGAAGACGTGCGGGAGGTGGTTGTCGCGGGCGAGGAGGTGGAGCAGGACGGGCAGCCCGCCGAAGGAGGTGTTGGCGGCCAGTCCGAGGAGCACGACGGTGGCGAACTGGACCAGGTAGAAGCCGGCGCCGTGGCCGAGCGAGGCGTCGGCGAGCTGGGCGAGGACGGTGACCCCTTCCACCGGCTGGAGGTGGAAGCGGCCGATCAGCACGGCCAGTCCGATCAGCATCACGCCCAGCAGCGCGCCGAGCGCGACCTCGGTGCGCTGCGCGCGTTTGACGCCGGGGGTGCGGAAGGAGGGCACGGCGTTGGCCACCGCCTCCACGCCGGTCAGCGCCGAGCAGCCGGCCGCGAAGGCCTTGAGCAGCAGCAGGGCGCCCACGGCGGTGGCATTGCCGGCCAGCGCGGAGGCGTGGCCCTCGGCCGCGGCCGTGCTCGCCGGCGCGTCCCGGAACAGGCCCACCACGATGATCGCCAGGATCGAGAGCACGAAGACGGCGGTGGGTGCCATGAACCAGCGCGCCGACTCCGCGATCCCCCGCAGGTTCACCGCCGTGACCAGCGCCAGCACGCCCAGGCAGAGCCAGACCCGGTCGCCGTACAGGCCCGGCACCGCCGAGGTCAGCGCCGCCACCCCGGCCGTCACCGACACCGCCACGTTCAGCACGTAATCGATCACCAGCGACGCCGCCGCGGTCAGCGCCGTCCGCCGCCCCAGATGCGCCTTGGCCACCGCGTACGAGCCGCCGCCATCCGGGAACGCCGCGATCACCTGCCGGTACGACGCCACCAGCACCGCCAGCAGCACCGCGATCGCCACCGTCACCGGCACCGTGAACCCGAGCCCGTACGCCCCGGCCGCCGCCAGCACCAGCACGATCGACTCCGGCCCGTACGCCACCGATGCCATCGCGTCCAGCGACAGCGCCGCGAGCCCGCCCAACGCACTCAGACGGTGCCGCTCGTCCGGCCCCGCCCCGGTATCCGGAGGCTCGGGCTCGGCGGTGACGGCCGGGGTGGCGACGGGGCTGGACATCTGAACGGAACCTCCGCAGTCGGGCTGTTGCCCCCGATCCTGCGGGCCGTCCGGCCCCTCACCCCTGTCCCCCTACGCATTCCTGACGCCCCGGCGGGCACCCTTGACGCCCCGTTGACGAGCGCGGGGAGGTGATGGACGGGGCGGGGAGGTGATGGACGGGGGCGGGCGGACCGTTGTCCCGGCGGGCGCCGGTTGGGAAGACGATCAGCTCGTACGGAGGACTCCCGGCGCATGCTGACACGTCCGGGATGCTCAGCGGGGAGGCTGAAAGGCCCAGCCCACCCCCTGGGGAACACTTTGCTGCCTTCAAGACGTAATTGCAAGCAATGCGCAATAACGCCCGGACCACCCCTGCGCTACCCTCCGCACATGAACCGTCACCCCGAGCCACTCCTTCTCGTCGACCTCGACCACACCCTGGTCGAACGCGACGGCGCCGCGGATGCCTGGGCCCCCGCCTTCTGCACCACCCACGGCCTTCCCGCCGAAGCCGCCCCCACCGTCTTCGCCCTGTACCGCGCCGACCGCTCCCCCGGCGGCTTCACCCGGATCGCCGACCGCTACGGCCTCCCGCACTCCGGCCGGACCCTCTGGGACGCGCACGTCGCCCAGGAGGCGGCCCGCACCCACCTGCTCCCCGGCGTCCCCGACGCCCTCGCCACCCTCCGCGAGGCCGGCTGGACCATCGGCGTCGTCACCAACGGCAGCACCGACATCCAACGCGCCAAACTCGCCCGCACCGGCCTGATCGACGCCGTCGACGCCGTCTGCGTCTCCGAGGAGGCCGGTGCCCGCAAACCCGCCCCCGAGATCTTCCGCCTCGCCGCCGCCCGCCTAGGCCGCCCGCTCACCCCCGCCGCCTGGATGGTCGGCAACAACCCCGCCACCGACATCCGCGGCGCCCACGCCGCCGGCCTCCGCTCCATCTGGATCACCCCGGCCCCCGCGCCGCTGCTCCCCCCGTCCCACCCCGCCCCCACGCACACCGCCCCCGACACCCCCGCCGCCGTCGCACTCCTCCTCGCCATCCCCTGACCCCGGCCCAGCCCCCTGGCCCGGCGAACCAGTGGTCGAACCTGGCGAAACCGCGCGCATGCTGAACGCGCCGGCGGTCAAGCTCGACGGTGGGAAGGCCGCCCCGTCCGTCATCCTCCGCAAGCGCCGGATCCTGCACCACGTCCTCGGCCACGCGGTCTCGCACGACACCCGGGGGCTGAAGCACCGGGCCGAGAAAGCCACCCGTCCCGTGCCCATTCCGCCGGAGCTGGTGGCGCTCCTCCGGGAGCACGTGGATCAGTACGGCACGGCGCCGGAAGGAAGGCTGTTCCGCACGTCCCGCGACGGGATGGTGCAGGAAAGCAGCTACCGCGCGATCTGGGCGAAGGCCCGCGCGCGGGTCCTGGGCCCGGCCGACCTTGCGACGCCGCTTGCCAAGCGCCCGCACGACCTACGCCACGCGCGCGTCTCGCTCTGGCTGAACTCCGGGGTGGACGCCACCGAGGTGGCCCGGCGAGCCGGCCACAGTGTGGCCGTCCTGCTTCGGGTGTACGCCAAGTGCATCCACGGGGCCGAGGACCACGCGAACGACCTGATCTCCCAGCGGCTCCAGCGCAGGGCTCCCTTGCCGACCGGCCCCTGCTCCTGGTCCGTGTCTGGTCCGTACGCCCTGGTCAGGGCCGGGATTCAGGCGAGCCGGGGTGAGACAAACCCACCTAAATCGCCCCCTGGACTCCATGCCCTTTCGAACAAAACAGAACCGGCCCTGAACCACGTTTCCGCAGTTCAGGGCCGGTCTGGTAATCCAGTGGCTGGTGCAGGGTTCGAACCTGCGTAGCTTGCGCGACAGATTTACAGTCTGCTCCCTTTGGCCGCTCGGGCAACCAGCCAGGATTGGTGTCTCGCGGGGGCTTGCCCCGTTCGACTTCGTAAACGATACCCGATGCCGGGGGGTGGTTCGCCACTCGATTGGTCACGTGATGATCAAGGGGTGTGGCGTGGCTGTCGGGGGCGGGGGCGGGGTGCGGCTGGATAGGCTTGGGTGGCGGACGTCCGGTGGGGCGGGCCGTGTCAGTGAAGCCACAGCATCAAGGAGACCAACACCCATGGCCGACTCCAGTTTCGACATCGTCTCGAAGGTCGAGTGGCAGGAGGTCGACAACGCGATCAACCAGACCTCCCGTGAGATCGCCACCCGCTTCGACTTCAAGAACGTCGGCGCCGAGATCAGCCGCTCCGGCGAGACGATCGAGATGAAGGCCAACGGCGAGGAGCGGGTGAAGGCCGTGCTGGACGTGCTGCAGAGCAAGTTCATCAAGCGCGGCCTGTCGCTGAAGGCCCTGGACGCCAAGGAGCCGCAGCTGTCCGGCAAGGAGTACAAGATCTTCGCGGACGTGAAGGAGGGCATCTCCCAGGACGATGCCAAGAAGGTCGCGAAGATCATCCGGGACGAGGGCCCGAAGGGCGTGAAGGCCCAGGTGCAGGGCGACGAGCTGCGGGTCAGCTCGAAGAGCCGTGACGACCTGCAGACCGTGCAGGCCCTGCTCAAGGGCAAGGACCTGGACTTCGCGCTCCAGTACGTGAACTACCGCTGACCCCTGCGGTGCGCGCGGTGAGGCCCCGGTCCCGGGTTCGGGGCCGGGGCCTCTCGCATCGGCGGGTCAGCCGGCGGCGGGCCGGGGGTGGGCGGCGGCGAGGCGGGCCGCGGCCACGGTGTCCGCGAGGGACTGGGCCTGCGCCTGGAGGGAGGCGAGTTGCTCCGAGCGGCTCGGCGCGCCGGCGCCGGGGAGCGTCGGCGGGGCCGGGGCGGTCACCGGCGGTGCCGGCAGCTGGCCGAGCAGACCCTGCAGGATGGCCTGCAGCGAACCGACCAGCTGCTGCACGACGCCGAGGTCGGGGAGGGAGGACGTCAGGGACGAGACCAGGCCGGTCACCGTGCTGACGAGGTCACCGACCGTCCCGAGCAGCGCGGTCGGGTCGGGGGTGGCCGGAAGGGCCGGGGCGGCCGGCAGGGCGGGCGCGTCGGGCGCCGGTGCGGCGACCGGGGGCACCGTGACGGGCAGCGGCACGTCGGCCGGGCGGGCGGGGACCGCCGGGACCGCGGAGAACCCGGGGACGGCCGACAGGGCCGACAGGCCCGGGACGGCGGCGGAGACGGGGGTGCTTCGGGGGGCCGCGGCTTCGTTGCCGGCGGCGGTGGCGGACGCCGTGGCGACCGGGGTCAGCACAAGGGCTGCGGTCAGCGCGGCGGCCGTCCAGGTGGCACGCATGGGTGTTGCTTCCTCTCGATGCGAAACAGGCGAGATCGCCTGATTCACACGGTGGGGCAGGCCAGTTGGCCCAGCCACCGCACGTACGCCGAACGGGCCGGACGGTGGGCAACACGCGGGGACACACCGGAAGGAGCGGCTAGCCGGCCGCCGCCCAGTGGGCGGTGCTGGAGTGGGCGGGCAGTCCGACGGCCTCGAACTCGTCGGTGCAGCCGCCCTCCACGCGGGCGCCGATCCGGCGCAGGGCGCGGGATATCGGGCTGCCCTCGGGCGGGAAGGGCTCGAACTCGGCGCTGGTGAGCGGGCCGAGGTCGAGGTGGCCGTCGGCCCAGACGGCGGCGCGCTGGATGCCGGTACCACCGAAGTAGTCGGCCTCCACGCAGGCGATCGGGCCGGCCTTGGACCAGGCGGCGACACGGAGCCCGAGCCCGTCCGGGAACCACGCGAAGCCGGCGGTTCCGCCCGATGCCCCGATCCCGCCGCCGAGTTGGAGGGCGGACAGGAAGGCGGGGGTGGCCGGGATGAGGGCCAACCCCTGGGCCAGCGGGCTGAGGTGGGCGACCGGCACCTCGGCGGCGGCCACCGCGAGCAGCTCCGCCGAGCCGATCAGCGCCTGAAGTTCGTATGGCATTCAGTCATCCTGAACCACGGCACTGACACTCCGCCCGGCATTTACGATTCCGTGCCTGGAAGGGAATCGCCCCCGGCGGGCGGCTCCGCCCGGAAGCCGTAGAGCAGGGTGAGGACGGTCACGTCCACCGCGTCCTCCGCCACGCTCCGCTCCTCGCTCATCAACTCGTCGAAGATCTCGCCGAGTTGGCTGCGGAGCCGGACCAGCCGGGCCGGGTCGAGCCGGAGCGAGAAGTCGGCGAACAGGCTCTGCGTCCCGGTGACGCTGGCGCCGCTGCTGCCGGGCGGGGCCGTCACCGTCTTCGCCGCGCTGTTCGTGGTGGGGCTGGGGACGCCGACGCTACGGGTGATGATCGACCTCCTGGTGTTCCGCCGGGTCTCGGACGAGCCGCGCGGGCGCGTGGTCTCCGCGACCATGACGCTCCTCACCGTCGGCATGCCGGCCGGGATGCTCGGCAGCGGACTGCTGCTGGACCACCTCTCCCCCGCCGTCGCACTGGCCACGGTCGCCGCGCTCGCCGCCGCCCTGCTGCCCGCGACTGCCGGCCGGACGCTGCGCCGCCCCACCTGGCCGGCCACGTCCTGACCGCGGCGCGCCGGTCACGGGGCCTGAGCGCTTGGCCCAACCGCTGGGCCCGACCGCTGGGCCCGACCGCGGGGCCGGGCCCCCCGCCCACCGGCCGTCACGGAGCCCCGCGTAAGCCGGACCTCCGACACGGGCCCCTGACACCCACTCACCCATGCGGGTGCACGCGGCATGCGACGCGCCGGGCAACCGGGTGAAACTGGCCGAGTACGGCCGGCCCACCCTCCGGGGAGCTCCCGGCCGGGCGACGGGGCCGCACCCGAGGAGGACTCTCATGGGTTCCATGGACGCACCCTCGCCCGGCCGGGGCAGCCCGGGCGGTCCGACCACCACCCGGGAGCGCGGCGAGGCGGTGGCCGCCCGGACGGCCGGCGCGCCACGGATGTCCCGGCCGGCCCTGGCGCCGATGACCACCGGCCCGGTGGGCCGGCCGGCGCTCCGCCCCGACCATGGCGGTGTACGGCCCGGCCGGCGTCTTCCTCCACCGCGTCCCGGCGGTCGTCTCCCCGCCTCCGACCGCGCTGGTCTCCGCCGAGCCGGTGTCCGGCCGGGAGGGCGGGGTCCACCGCCGGGTGCCGGAGGTCCTGTCGAAGCCGCTCGGCTCCCTCACCGTCCGGCGCCGGTCCGCGATGACGTTCCTTTCCTCCCCGTCGCTGCTCGCGTACGTGGCCTCGACCGTCGCCCGCGTGGTCGACCCGGGCGCGATCGAGCCCATCACCAACGTCGAGGCGCTCTTCCTCCGGCACTACGCCGGCGCCCCCGGGCGTGATAGAGCGTCAGTACCCAGTCGGATCCGCACCCACAGGATCCGCACCCAGCAGACTCCGGCCGAGCGCTGTCGACACAGGAAGGCGGGAGATCCCCGTGCCACGACCGTTCACCACCGAGGACTACACCGCCCGGCTCGCCCGGGCCACCGCCGACGCGTCCGCCGTCGGGCTCACCGGCCTGGTCGTCGCGCCCGGCCCCGACCTGCTCTACCTCAGCGGCTACCAGCCCACCGCGATCACCGAGCGGCTGACCGCGCTCGTCCTCTCCACCGGACGCGAACCCGCCCTGATCGTCCCCACGTTGGAGCGTCCGGACGCCGAGAAGGCGGCCGGCGCCCCCGCCCTGCGGCTGGTCGACTGGACCGACGGCGAGGACCCCTACGCCACCGCCGTCCCGCTGCTCGACCCGGCCGGGCGGTACGGCGTCTCCGACAACGCCTGGGCTATGCACCTGCTCGGCCTCCAGGCCGCCCTGCCCGGCACCGGCTGGACGTCACTCACCGAGGCGCTGCCGATGCTGCGGGCGGTCAAGGGCACCGACGAGCTGGAGCGCCTGGCCGCGGCCGGCGGCGCCGCGGACGCCGCCTACCGGGGCATCCTGGAGGTGGAGTTCGCCGGCCGGCGGGAGACCGACGTGGCCGCCGACCTCACCGCGCTGCTCATCCAGTACGGGCACAGCCAGGTCGACTTCACCGTAGTCGGCTCCGGCCCTAACGGCGCCAACCCGCACCACGAGGCCGGCGACCGGGTCATCCGGCCCGGCGACACCGTCGTCCTGGACTTCGGCGGCCTCAAGGACGGCTACGGATCCGACACCACCCGGACCGTGCACGTCGGCGCCGACGTGCCGGACGAGGTGCGGAAGGTGCACGACGTCGTCCGGCGCGCGCAGCAGACCGCGTTCGAGGCCGTCCGGCCCGGGGTGAGCTGCCAGGAGATCGACCGGATCGCCCGACGGGTGATCACCGACGCCGGGTACGGCGAGTACTTCATCCACCGGACCGGCCACGGCATCGGCATCACCACGCACGAGCCGCCGTACCTGGTCGAGGGCGAGGAGCGGCCGCTCGTCCCCGGCATGTGCTTCTCGATCGAGCCCGGCGTCTACCTGCCCGGCCGGTTCGGAGTGCGGATCGAGGACATCGTGACGGTGACCGAGCAGGGCGGACGGCGGTTCAACAACACGCCGCACGAGCTGGGCATCGTGTCGTAGCCGCCCCCCGACGGGCGGTCCCGACTGGGCTTTCTGAGTCTTTTCTGTGCGACGGGCCGTTCGCGTGAAGAGTCCTCCAAGAATGCCTTGCTAGCTTCGACCGGCATGACCAAACTGCTCCGCCCGGCGCCGCTCCCACCCACGCGCGCCGGGCGGCTGCGTCCGGTGACCCGGCCGCAGCCCGGTGCGCGCGCCAGCGCCCTGGCCCGGCTCCGGCTGCTGGCGTGGCCGCTCTACCTCCTCGCCCTGCTCTGGTACCTGCGGACGTACGGGCTGCCGTACTCCAACGACGTGGTGTTCTGCTGGCTGATCGGCGCGCTGCTGGCCGCGGCCGTGCACAGCGGGCACGGACGGCGCGGCTTCCTGCTCGTCCTGCGGGACTGGGTCCCGGTGATGGCCGCCGTCTGGGCGTACTCGCTGCTGCGCGGCTACGGCGCGCACACGCCGTGGGCCCCGCACTGGCGGCCGCAGCTGCGCGCCGACGAGGTGCTCGGCCTCGGTGAGACCTGGACCGTCCGCCTCCAGAACGGGCTCTACACCCCCGGCTCGCCGCGCTGGTACGACTACGCCGCGGTCACCGTCTACATGTCCCACTTCTTCATGGTCTTCGTGGTGCTGGCCGTACTCTGGCGGCGCCACCACGACCGGTTCAGGCAGCTGCTCGGCTGCTACCTCGCGCTGACGTTCGCCGGCTTCGCGACGTACCTCCTCTACCCCGCCGACCCGCCGTGGCTCACCGCCCAGGAGGGGCACATGCCGGCGCTCACCCGGGTGGTGTCGGACGTCCTCACCGGGAGCGGGCTCCAGCGGGCCGGGTCGATCTTCGAGAACGGCAGCCGGTTCGCCAACGACGTCGCCGCGATGCCCTCGCTGCACTCCGCCTACCCGGCGATGCTGCTCTTCTTCTTCTGGCCGACGGCCTCCCGCGGGCTGCGGGTGCTGCTCTTCGCGTACCCGCTCGCGATGGCGTTCACCCTGGTGTACGGGGCGGAGCACTTCATCGTCGACATCTTCGCGGGCTGGGCGTACGCGGCGGTGGTGGTGTTCGGCGCGCGGTGGCTGCGGGCGCGGCGACGGGCCCGGCAGAAGGAGCTGTTGCGGGACGGGCCGACGGCGGTGCCCGAGGCGGCCCCCGGGGTGTCGCTCCGGCCCTGACCGGCGAGGACGGGGCGAGGCGGCGGCGCGGATCGGGGTCGGCGCGGATCGCGGCCGGCGCGGGTCGGAGCCGGCGCGGGTCGGAGCCGGCGCGGCTCCGGCGGCCGGGTCGGAGGGCCTGGCGGCGGTACCTTCGCCGGCCGAACGGCCCGCCCGCAGGGCCGCCGTGGCGCCGTCGGCCCCTCCCCCATGGGCCAGACTGGGGCGGTGCCCACTCCCCTGAAGCCCACCGCCGAACAGCTGCTCGCCGCCCGCGACACCACCATCCCGGACGTCGCCGCCCCCGGACTGCGGGTGCTGTTCTGCGGGATCAACCCCGGGCTCTGGTCCGGCGCCACCGGCCACCACTTCGCCCGCCCGGGCAACCGCTTCTGGCCCGCCCTGCACCGCTCCGGCTTCACCCCGCGCCAACTCCGCCCGGACGAACAGGCCGAACTGCTCGGCCTCGGTCTCGGCATCACCAACGTCGCCCCGCGCGCCACCGCCAAGGCGGACGAACTCACCGCCGACGAACTGCGCGAGGGCGGCGCCGCCCTAGCCGACCGGGTGCTGCGGCTGCGCCCGGGCGTCCTGGCCGTGCTCGGCATCGGCGCCTACCGGACGGCCTTCGGGCGGCGGACGGCGTCCGTCGGACGCCAGGAGGAGGGCATCGGGGAGACCGAGGTCTGGGTGCTGCCCAACCCGAGCGGCCTCAACGCGCACTACACACTCGACGGGCTGGCCGAGGAGTTCCGGCGGCTCCGCGAGGCGGTGCGGTAGCCGCGTCGGCGTGCGCGGCCGCGCGGGGCTCAGGCACGCAGGAACTCCAGGACGGCCAGCACCCGGCGGTGGGTCTCCTCGGCCGGGGGCAGGTCCAGCTTCATGAGGATGTTGCCGATGTGCTTGCCCACCGCCGCGTCCGACACCACCAGCTCACGGCAGATCGCCGCGTTGGACCGGCCCTCCGCCATCAGCGCCAGCACCTCGCGCTCGCGCGGGGTCAGCCGCTCCAGCGGGTCCCGGCGGCGGCGCAGCAGCTGCCGCACCACCTCCGGGTCGACCACCGTGCCGCCGGCCGCGACCGTGCCGACCGCAGCCGCGAACTCCTCCACCTGGCCGATCCGGTCCTTCAGCAGGTAGCCCACGCCCGATCCGTCCCCGGAGTCCAACAGCTCGGCCGCGTAGGAGCGTTGCACGTACTGGCTGAGGACGAGCACCGGCAGCCCCGGGCGCCGTCCGCGCAGCGCCACGGCGGCCCGCAGACCCTCGTCGGTCTGGCCCGGCGGCATCCGGACGTCGGTGATGACGATGTCCGGCGTGTGCTCGGCGACGGCCTCGTGCAGCGCCTCGGCGTCGCCGACGGCGGCCACCACCCGGTGGCCGAACCGGCCCAGCAGGCCGATCAGGCCCTCGCGCAGCAGCACGCCGTCCTCGGCGAGGACGATGTCCAGAGGGGTGACCCCGGACCGGCCGGGGCGACCCACCGACTCACCGGAGTGGCTCACGGACCGTACGGGGTGACCCACCGGCTCACCGGGGTGGCTCACAGGCTGATCGGGGTGCACGGGATCTCCACACGCAACAGGGTCGGCCCGCCGGGCGGGCTGCTCACCGCCAGTGTGCCGTCCACGACGGCGACCCGGTCGGCCAGGCCGGTCAGCCCGCTGCCGGCCGCCGGGTCGGCGCCGCCCCGGCCGTCGTCCGCGACCTCGATCGTCAACCGGCCGTCCACGTACCGGCCGTCGACGCGGGCCCGGCCGGCGCCGCTGTGCTTGGCGATGTTGGCGAGCGCCTCGGAGACGGCGAAGTAGCCGGCCGACTCGACCGGGGCCGGCAGCCGCCCTGGCAGGTCGAAGCGGGTGGCCACGGGAACGGGCGAGCGGTCGGCGGCATCCGCGCAGGCGTCCGGCAGGCCGCGGTCGGTGAGCACCTGGGGGTGGATGCCGTTGATCAACTCGCGGAGCTCGGCCAGGACTTCGCCCGCCTGACGGTGCGCCTCGGCCAGCCGGGCGGAGAGCTCGCCGCCCGGCTCCGCATCCAGCCGGGCCAGGCCGAGCGTCATCGTCAGCGCGACCAGGCGCTGCTGGGCACCGTCGTGCAGATCACGCTCGATCCGGCGTCGCTCCGCCTCGAAGGCGTCCACCAACCGGGCCCGGGAGCTGACCAGTTCGCCGATCCGCCGCTCCTGCCCGCCCGGCCCGGCCACCAGCCGGACCAGCGCCGCCCGGCCCGCCGCCACCGCGGTCAGCGGGTACGCGAGCAGCGGGAGCAGCAAAGCCCCGCCCACCCCGAACAGGGCCGCGACGGGCAGGGAGTGGACCTGCCAGAGCTTCAGCACGTTCACCTGCTCGCCGTCCAGCAGCAGCAACGGCAGCGCGGCGAGCAGGTACCCGGGCACGGCGAGGGCGCAGCCGACCACCACCAGGTCGATCGGCCAGAGCACGAACGCGGCGAGGCCGGTGAGGCCCAGCTCGCGCCAGGTCGCCTGCTCCCGGTAGCGCAGGCGCAGCCAGGCCGGGAGGCCGGGGCGGTCGGGCACGCGATGCGGGTCGGGGACGCCCGTACCGTCGAGGAGGCGCAACAGCCGCCGCTCCCACGCCGCGTACGGCACCCCGACCAGCGCCAGCGCCGCCAGCAGCGGCAATCCGACCAGTAGCACCGCCAACACCCCGGCGACCACCCCGGCCACCAGCAGCCCGGCGCAGAGCACCAGTCCGGCCACCCCGCTCACCAGCAGATACGCCGCCGCCCGCCACGGCGCCCCCGACCGCAGGAACCCCGGCTGCAGGAACCCCGGCCGCGCCGGCTCCGCCCACAGTGCCCTCAGGTCCATCGCCCCCACCCTCCGCCCCCCGTCCGCCTCGCCGCCCACCCTAGGCAGCGGCGGGCGCGGTGTCGGTAGGGCCCGGCCTACCTTCCGGGGCGGGGTTGCCGCCGCACAGGACGTCGGCCCCGGCGGCGTCCCGTGCGGCGGCAACCCCGTGACGACCCCTACGGGTAGGGCGGGCCCCACCTCCCGGGGTGGGGCCCGGCCTGCTGACCGGGACCGGGGCGGGCCGGTTGGCTGGACGGCATGAGAATGGTGCGGATCGCGCTCAAGTCCCTGCAATCACGGTGGGTTTCACTGCTCGGCGCATTCATCGCCCTCACCCTCGGCGTCGCGATGACGGCGGTGATGCTGCTCGGGCTGGCCGCCGCCGTGGGCGCGCCCGGCGGGGAGGAGCTGGTGTCGCTCGTCGCGGCGCTCGGCACGGCCGGCGGGGTGAGCGCGTTCGTCTCGGCGTTCGTCGTCGCGTCCACCTTCTCGTACACGGTCGCGCAGCGCCGTCGTGAACTGGGCCTGCTCCGGCTGGCCGGCGCGACCCGGGCACAGGTCCGGCGGACGGTGCTCGCCGAGGCGCTGGTCCTCGGCACCGCCGCCTCCGCGACCGGCTGCGCACTCGGCCGGCTCGGCGCGCCCGCCCTCGTCCGGTGGCTCGCGGACGTCGGCATGGCCCCGGCCGGCTTCGGGCTCGCCGACGTGACGTGGCCGCTGCACGGCGCCTTCTGGACCGGCCTGCTGGTCGCCCTCGGCGGCGTCGCGGTGGCGGCCCGCCGGGCCGGCCGGGTCAGTCCGCTGGACGCGCTGCGCGCCGCCGACCTCGACTCCGGGGCGATGACCGCCGGCCGTCTGCTCTGGGGCCTCGGGCTGCTGCTCACGGCCGCCGCCCTGACCGGGGCGGCGCTCGCCGGCGACCCCGCCGACCTGCTGCACCGCAAGACCTACACCACCCGGCCGATGCTGCTGATCTCGGCCTGCGGTCTGCTCGCCCCGCTCCTCGCCCGCCCGCTGGTGCACCTGCTCACCTGGCTCCCGGTCCGGTTCACCGCGTACGCCGGCCGGTTGGTGCGCGGGAACGCCGCGGCGGCAGTCCGCCGGACGGGGGCGGTGGCCGCGCCGGTGCTGGTGTCGGTAGCGCTCACCGGCTCGCTGGCCGGGGCGCTGGACACGGTGAGCGCCGCCCGGACCGCCGAGGCCGCCGCCCGGACCGCCGCCGATCTGGTGGTGGTCCCCTCCTCCCGGCCGAGCCAGCTCGCCGAGGCCCTGCGCGCCGTCCCCGGCACCGCCGCCGTCTCCCCCACCGCGCCCACCACGCTCGCGCTGGTCGAGCCGGACGGCAATGCGGTCAGGGCCGAGGCCCGGATGGCCGATCCGGCCGGACTGGCCGTGCTCGCCCGGCTGCCCGTCCGGTCCGGCTCGCCCGCCGGGCTGGCCGACGACACCATCGTGCTCCCCGCCGAGTGGGGCCGGACGGCCGGCGAGCCGGTACCGGTGATCCGGGCCGACGGCAGCCGCACCACGCTGCGGGTGGCCGCCGTCCTGCGCGACGGCCTCGGCGACAACGGCCTCTACGTGACCGCCCGCAACGCCCCCGGCGCACGGGTCGACCGGATCGAGGTGCGCCTGGCCCCCGGCATGGACCCGGCCGGGCGGGACACCGCCACCGCACGCGTCCGCGAGGCCGCCCGGCCGTACGGCGCCACGGTGTTCACGCGGGACGACTGGCTCGCCGCCACCGCCCCCGCCAATGCCCGGATCGCGTGGCTGCGGACCGCCCTGGTGCTCGGACTCGCCCTCGTCTACACCGGGATCGCGCTCGCCAACACCCTGCTGATGGCCACCGCCGACCGCCGCCGCGAACTGGCCCTGCTCCGGCTGGCGGGCGCCACCCGTGCCCAGGTGGTGCGACTGGTGACGGCCGAGTCGGTGCTGGTGGCGGCGGTCGGCTCACTCCTCGGCTGCGCGGTGGCCGCCGTCCAACTGGGCGCCATGCGTGCGGGGTTGGCACTGCTCGGGGCGTCGGCGCCGTGGACGCTGCCGTGGCGGCCGGTGGGCCTGGTGGCCGGGGGCTGCGTCCTGGTCGCGGCCGCCTGCGCCGCACCGGCCGCCGCCTGGGCCCTGCGGCATCGTCCGGTCACGGCGGCCGCGCGCTGACCGGCCCGCCCGGCGCTGCCCTCAGGCCGCCGCCAGCCCCTCCGGCAGTGCCAGCGCCCTCAGTTCACGGATCAGCGCCCGCACCGCCGCCGTCCCCGCCAGCTCCGGCGTGGTCCCGTACCCGACGGAGCGGCTGGGCGGCTGCGGGCCGGCTCGCCCGGCTGCTCGGCGCCGGCCGGATCGTCGGCAGCACCGGTTCGGCCGCCAAGGCGATGCACCTCACCGGGCACCTCGGCTTCGACGCCGCCTTCGACTACCACGAGGGCCCGATCGCGGACCGGCTCCGCGAGGCCGCACCCGAGGGCCTCGACGTCTACTTCGACAACGTCGGCGGCGACCACCTCGAAGGTGCCATCACCGCCCTGCGCGACCACGGCCGGATCGCCTGGTGCGGCGCCGTCGCCCAGTACAACCACCTCCAGGACCCGCCCGCCGCACCGCGCAACCTGTACGACGTGGTCGGCAAGAGCCTTCGCCTGGAGGGCTTCCTCGTCCGCAACCACCTCGACGCCCGCCCGGAGCTGTACGACTTCCTCGTCCCGCACCTGCGCTCGGGCGCCGTGGTCCCGGACGAGACCGTCGTCCGGGGCTTCGAGAACGTCGTGGACGCCTTCCTCGGCATGCTCCGCGGCACCAACACCGGCAAGATGATCGTCCAGCTCACCGACGCGCCCTGACGGCTCAGCGCCCGCCGAACTTCTCGTCCGTGAACACGACCTCACGCCCCAGCGGCATCAGCGAGATCGGGATCATCTTCAGGTTGGCCCACCCGAACGGGATCCCGATGATCGAGATGAACAGCGGGATGCTCGTGACCAGGTGCATCAGCGCCAGCCACCACCCCGCGAACACCAGCCAGATCACGTTCCCCACGCAGGACGGCGCCCCGGCGTCCGGCTTCTCCACCGTCGTCCGCCCGAACGGCCAGATGACGAAGCCGGCGATGCGGAACGCGGCGATGCCGAACGGGATCGTGATGATGAGAACGCAGCAGACGATTCCCGCGATCACGTAGCCGATCGCCATCCAGATGCCACAGAAGATCAACCAAATGGCGTTCAGGACGAACTCGATCACCTTCATGGTCGGCACCCTCTCACGGCCGACGGTCGGCCCCTACGACCCATCGTCCCCGCCCGCGGCCGTGTCTACGCCGTCCGGGGCCGCGCACTGGTCGGGCAACCCCTACAGCGGGGTGACCGCCTTCAGGACCAGGAGCAGCGCCACCGCCGCGTTGAGCGCGCAGAGCGCGGACGCCGCCGTGCCGATGGCGGCGACCATGGCGGCCAGGCCGGCCCGGCTGTGGGCCGGGGGCCAGTTGCGGGCGGACGGGACCGGGCCGAGGAGGGCGGCGACGCGGCGGGGGACGGGGCCGGGGGCGGCGAACGCGGCGAACCCGGGGGCCGGCGGCCGGTGGGAGGCGAGGGCGGCGCGGGCGACGGCGCGGGCGGTGACCCGCCGGTCGCCGACCGCCTGGGCCGACTCCTCGTCCGCCCAGCGCTCCGCGCTGTACGCCACCGCGTGCTGCAGGGGGCGCAGGAACGGGTTCACACAGCCCGCGAGCTGGGTGGCCAGCAGATAGCGGTGGTGCCGGTGTGCGAGGTGGGCGCGCTCGTGGGCGAGCAGGGCGGCGCGCTCGTCGTCGGGGAGGCCGGCCAGCATGCCGGTGGAGACGACGACGCGCCCGGGCGAGCGGGAGGAGCCAGGCAGCGCGAAGGCGTACGGGACGGGGTCGGGGAGCAGGGCCACGTCGGAGGGGCCGTCCCCGGGCAGTTCGCGGCCGAGCGCGTGCCGGGCGCGGGTCCGGATCCGCAGGTGGCGGACGGCGGTCCACAGGAGGGCGAGGAGGACGACCGTCAGCAGGCAGATCGCCGCCGTCCCGACCGTCTCGTGGTACGGCAGCGCCGCCCGCACCTCCGGGTCGGACCAGGTGTCCGGCAGGGGGTTGCCCGGGAGCTGGGCGGTGCCCACCACGCCGGTCAGGCCAAGGCAGACCGCGCTGCACAGCGCCATCACCGCGCTGATCACGGTGAGCAGCCGGGTGGCGCCGCGCGGGTGCAGGTGCTGCTCGGCGAGGCGGGCGATCGGTACCGCGGTCAGCGGCAGGATGAGCGGGAGGAAGACGAAGACGCCCACGGGTCAGCTCTCGGGGTGGGCCACAGCGGGATCGGCGGAGGCGCTCTCCAGGGCCGGAGCGTCCAGGCCGCCGTCCAGCGCCGCGCTGTCCAGCAGCGTCCGCAGCAGTTCCTCGTCGTGCGGCAGCAGCGCGGTGACGAAGCTGGCCAGCACCGCGTCCCGGTCCGGCTCGCCGTCGAGCATCCGCCGCATCCGCAGCGCGGCCAGCCCCGCCGCGTCGGAGGCCGCCTGCCACAGGTAGGAGCGGCCCGAACGGCTGCGCGAGACGGCCTTCTTGGCGTGCAGCCGGGACAGGATGGTCATCACCGTGGTGTACGCCAGGCCGCCCTCCAGGCGTTCCTGCACCCACCCCGCGGTGGCCGGGCCGGGCGCCCGCTGGAGCACGGCCAGCACCTGCGCCTCCAGCTCGCCCTGGCCGCGCCGCCGGGCCCGCGGATCCCCGGCCGCCGGGGCGTGCCTCTCCTCTGCCATGACGGCCACTCCCTCCGGATGCCGCGCCCCGCAGCCGGGCGGGGCGCGTTCTCATCCTAACGAGCGCCCGGCCGGCAGCCCCAACGAGCAGGCCCCTCCCGGACCCGGCCGGTAGGCCCCGCCGAGCAGCCCCGACGAGCAGCCCCGCTGGGCAGGCCCGGCGATCGGGCCCGGCGCGGCCCGCGGCGGAGGCCCGGCTCAGCCCAGCGGCTCGCGCGCGTTCTGCCGCCGGTCCAGCTCGGCGATCTCGGGGTGGTTCAGGTCGAAGGCCGGGGATTCGGACCGGATCCGCGGCAGGGTGACGAAGTTGTGCCGCGGCGGCGGGCAGGAGGTGGCCCACTCCAGCGAACGGCCGTACCCCCACGGGTCGTCCTCCGTCACCTTCTCGCCGTACCGGGCGGTGTGCCAGACGTTGTAGAGGAACGGCAGCGTGGAGAGCCCCAGCAGGAAGGAGCCGATGCTGGAGACGGTGTTGAGCGTGGTGAACCCGTCCGAGGCCAGGTAGTCGGCGTACCGGCGCGGCATGCCCTCGGCGCCCAGCCAGTGCTGCACCAGGAAGGTGGCGTGGAAGCCGACGAAGAGGGTCCAGAAGTGGACCCGCCCGAGCCGCTCGTCGAGCATCCGTCCGGTGAACTTGGGCCACCAGAAGTGGAATCCGGCGAACATCGCGAACACCACCGTCCCGAACACCACGTAGTGGAAGTGGGCGACCACGAAGTACGAGTCGGAGACCTGGAAGTCGATCGGCGGCGCGGCCAGCAGGACGCCGGTCAGCCCGCCGAACAGGAAGGTGACCAGGAAGCCGATCGTCCAGAGCATCGGCGCCTCGAAGCTCAGCGAGCCCTGCCACATGGTGCCGATCCAGTTGAAGAACTTCACCCCGGTCGGGACGGCGATCAGCATCGTCATGATCGAGAAGAACGGCAGCAGCACCTGCCCGGTGACGAACATGTGGTGCGCCCAGACCGTGATCGACAGGCCGGTGATGGCGAGCGTCGCCGCGATCAGGCCGGAGTAGCCGAAGACCGGTTTCCGGCTGAAGACCGGGATGATCTCGGTGATGATGCCGAAGAACGGCAGCGCGATGATGTAGACCTCGGGGTGCCCGAAGAACCAGAACAGGTGCTGCCAGAGCAGCGCCCCGCCGTTGGCCGCGTCGAAGACGTGCGAGCCGAACTTGCGGTCCGACTCCAGGCAGAGCAGCGCCGCCGCCAGCACCGGGAACGCGAACAGCACCAGCACGGCGGTGAGCAGGACGTTCCAGACGAAGATCGGCATCCGGAACAGCGTCATCCCCGGCGCGCGGAGGCAGACGATCGTGGTGATGAAGTTGACCGAGCCGAGGATGGTCCCGAAGCCGGAGAGGGCCAGGCCCATGATCCACAGGTCGGCGCCGAGGCCCGGGCTGTGCTCGGCGCTGTTCAGCGGCGCGTAGGCGAACCAGCCGAAGTCGGCGGCGCCGTCGGGGGTGAGGAAACCGAAGAGGGCGATCAGCGAGCCGAACAGGTACAGCCAGTAGGCGAGCGCGTTGAGCCGGGGGAAGGCCACGTCGGGGGCGCCGATCTGCAGCGGCATGATCCAGTTGGCGAAGCCGGCGAACAGGGGCGTCGCGAACATCAGCAGCATGATCGTGCCGTGCATGGTGAAGAGCTGGTTGAACTCCCCGTTGCTGATCAGCTGCGTCCCGGGCCGGGCCAGTTCGATCCGCATCAGCATCGCCATCAGGCCGCCGACCAGGAAGAACAGGAACGAGGTGGTGATGTAGAGGGTGCCGATCCGCTTGTGGTCGGTGGTGGTCAGCCAGCCCACCAGGGCCTGGCCGCGCCGGCGGCGGCCGGCCGCGAGCCAGCGGTCCAGCCGGGGCGTCCGCGGCGGGTGCGGGGCCTGGTCCACGACGTCCTTCGGCAGAAGAGTCACGCTGCGCGCCTTCCGTGGTCGGGGCGGGCGGCGTCCGGGGCCGCCGGGGCGGCCGGACCGGGCCCGGACAGTGGTCGCCCCACGACTACCAGCTGCCGGCCGCGCGCCACGGCGGCCGCGCGGGCGTGTCACCCGAACAGCTGCGGCCGGGTTGCCCGCGCCTCCTGCACGACGGACGGTCGAACCCGTACGCCCGTTCGGTCCGGTTCGGTCCGATTCGGCCCTGGAGGAGCCCCATGAGCAGCCCGTCGTCGTCCGCCCCCGACCAGCCCCCGCCCTGGCGTTCCGGCACCGGGGCACCACCACCGCCGCCATCGGTCAACCGGTTCAGCGACTGGGCGCCCGGCCTGGTGATCTTCGCCGGTGTCCTGATGCTCATCAACGGCTTCATGGAGGCGCTGCGGGGCATCATGGCGGTCGCCGACGACGACCTATTCGTCACGACCCCGCGCTACGTCTTCCGGTTCGACCTCACCGGGTGGGGGTGGATCCACATCGTCATCGGCGCACTGGTCGCGGTGGTCGGTGCCTTCGTCCTCAAGGGCTCCGGCTGGGCCCGCTACGCGGGTATCTTCCTCACCGCGGTGAGCGCCCTCGAGAGCTTCCTGGCGATGCCGTACTACCCGCTCTGGTCGATCGTCGTGATCGCGCTGGACGTCTTCATCATCTGGGCGCTCTGCGTCTACCGCACCGAGGACGTCGCCTTCTGACCTGCCGACCGGCCGCCACGCCCGCGCCCGCGGCCGTCCCCGTGCCGGGGTGCGGGCGCGGCGCCGCGTCCGCGGGCCCTCTCGCGCAGAGGCGGATCGCTCTCGCACCGGGGCGCGGGCCTGGTTCCCGCACCGGGCGCGGGCGTCGTTCCCGCACCGGGGCGCGCCGGGTGATCACACACGGGCGCGCTGGGTGACCGCGATGCTGAGCAGCACCACCACCGCCGTGACCGGCGCCGCCGCCGGCAGGTCCTCGGCCAGCAGCAGCACCGACCAGACCAGCGTCAGCAGCGGCTGCGCCAGCTGGAGCTGGCTGGCCCTCGGCACCCCGATCAGCGCCATCCCCCGGTACCAGACCACGAACCCGCCGAACTGCGAGACCGCCGCCGTGTAGGCCAGCCCCGCCAGCGCCTTCGCGCCCAGGTGGACGGGCTCGGCCGTCAGGGCCAGGGCGGCGGCCACCACGGTGACCGGCAGCGCCGCGACCACCGCCCAGGCGATCACCTGCCAACCCGGCAGCTCCCGCGAGATCCGCCCGCCCTCGGCGTACCCGGCGGCGCAGATCAGCAGCGCGGCGAACAGGTAGAGGTCCGCGACGGTCGGCCGCCCGTGGCTCTGCAGCAGGGTGAAGGCCAGCACCGCCACCGCCCCGGCCAGCGCCGCCCCCCAGAAGGTCCGGGACGGCCGCCGGCCGGTGCGCAGCGCCGAGAACGCGGCGGTGGCGAGCGGCAGCACCCCGATGACGACCGCCGAGTGCGCCGTCGAGGAGGTCCGCAGCGCCAGGGTGGTGAGCAGGGGGAAGCCGAGCACGCAGCCGGCCGAGACCATCAGCAGCCCGGGCCAGTGCCGCCGCTCGGGGACGGGGACGCGGGCGGCCGCCAGGCAGACCGCGGCGAGCAGTCCGGCCAGTGCGCCGCGCAGCCCGGTCGACGTCCACGGGCCGAAGCCGGTCAGGGCCCAGGCGGTGGCCGGGAAGCTGAAGGAGAAGGAGAGGACACCGAGCGCGGCCAGTGCGGCGCCGGAGCCGCCCGGGGCGCCGGGAGTACCGCCCGAGCCGCCGGACGTACCGAAGGCGCTGGAGGTACCGGAGGCCGACGGACCCTGCGGTGCTATCGCCGCGGACCGGATAGCGCTATCTTGTGTCGTCATGAACGAGCGTAGCAGTGTGGCCGATCTCGCCGAAAGACTGCGACGCGAGGTCGAGCGCTATCCGGAAGGACGGAAGCTGCCGTCGAGCCGGGCCTTGGTGGAGCGTCACCAGGTCAGCCCGGTGACGGTCTCACGGGCGATGGCCGTGCTGGCCGCGGAGGGCCTGGTGGTCTCCCGGCCCGGCGCCGGGGTCTTCCGCACCGCCGCCTTCGCGGCCACCACCGCCTCACCGGCCGCCGCCCCGCCGCCGGCCCGTCCCGGCGACCTCTCCTGGCAGGAGGTCGCGCTGAGCGCCGACGCCGGCCAGCGCGACGTCGGCGCCGCGCCGCTGATCGCCACCCTCAACGTGCCGCCGCCCGACGTGATCGACCTCAACGGCGGCTACCCGCACGCCTCGCTGCTGCCGGAGCGGCTCCTGGCCGGCGCCCTCGCCCGGGCCGGACGGCGGCCCGGCGCCTGGGACCGGCCGCCGGTGGACGGGCTCACCGAGCTGCGCGGCTGGTTCGCCCGTGACATCGGCGGCAACGGCGGCCCGCTCGGCGCGGGCGACGTCCTGGTCACGGCGGGCGGGCAGAGCGCGCTCACCATCGCCCTGCGCTCGCTGGCCGCCCCGGGCGCCCCCGTCCTGGTGGAGTCGCCGACCTACCCCGGCATCCTCGCGGTCGCCCGCGCGGCCGGGCTGCGGGTGGTCCCCGTCCCGGTGGACGAGGACGGCGTCCGCACCGACCTGCTGGCCGCGGCCTTCGACACCACCCGGGCCCGGCTCTTCGTCTGCCAGCCGCTGTTCCAGAACCCGACCGGCGCCGTGCTCTCCCCCGAACGCCGCGCCGAGGTGCTGCGGATCGCCCGGACCGCCGGCGCCTTCGTCGTCGAGGACGACTTCGCCCGCCGCCTGGTCCACGCCGACTCCCCGGCGCTGCCGCGCCCGCTCGCCGCCGACGACCCGGACGGGGTGGTGGTGCACCTGCGCTCGCTGACAAAGGCCACCTCGCCCAACCTCCGGGTCGGCGCGCTCACCGCGCGCGGCCCGGCCCTGCAACGGCTACGGGCCACTCAGGTGGTGGACAGCTTCTTCGTGCCCCGGCCGCTCCAGGAGGCCGCCCTGGAGCTGGTCGCCGACCCGGGCTGGGCCCGGCACCTGCGCACCCTCGGCGCCGAACTCCGGGACCGCCGCACCGTCACCGTGGCCGCGCTGCGCCGCGAGCTCCCCGGTCTGCTCGGCGCGCACCGGCCGGGCGGCTACCACCTCTGGCTGCGTCTGCCCGGCGGCACCGACGACCGCGCACTCACCGCCGCCGCCCTGCGCGCCGGTGTCCTGGTCACCCCCGGCCAGCCCTACTACGCCGCGGAGCCGCCGGCCCCGCACCTGCGGCTGAGCTACGCCGCCGTGGACAGCACCGCCCACGCCGCCGAGGGCGTCCACCGGCTGCGGCGGGCGTACGAGGAGCTGACGGGCTGACGCGCGGAGCGCACCGGGCCACCCGCCGGGTGGCCGGGCCTTCAGCCCCGGTGGCCGGCTTCAGCCAGGTGGCCGGGCCCGAATGCCGGGTGGCCGGGCCTTCAGCCCCGGTGGCCGGACTCCGGCCCCGGCGGCCGGGCCTCAGACCCGGTAGCCGGCCATCCGCTCCAGGCGGGCGATCCGCTCCGCCATCGGCGGGTGCGTCGAGAACAGCTTCGCCCCCGCCTCGCCGGGCCGGAACGGGCTGGCGATCATCATGTGGCTGGCCGTCTGGAGCTGGGGCTCCGGCGGCAGCGGCAGCTGCCGGGTGCCCGCCTCCAGCTTGCGCAAGGCGCTCGCCAGGGCCAGCGGGTCGCCGGTGATCCGGGCGCCGTCGGCGTCGGCCTGGTACTCGCGGGAGCGGCTGACGCCCAGCTGGATCAGCGAGGCGGCCAACGGTCCGAGGATCATGATCGCAAGCAGTCCGAAGAGCCCGGGCCCGTCGTCGTCGTCACTGCGGCCGAACGGCACCAGCCAGGCGAAGTTCACCAGGAACATCACCACCGAGGCGAGCGCCCCGGCGACCGAGGAGATCAGGATGTCCCGGTTGTAGACGTGGCTCAGCTCGTGCCCGAGCACGCCCCGCAGCTCCCGCTCGTCCAGCAGTTGCAGGATGCCGTCGGTGCAGCAGACCGCCGCGTTGCGCGGGTTGCGGCCGGTCGCGAAGGCGTTCGGCGCCGGGGTGGGCGAGATGTAGAGGCGGGGCATCGGCTGGCGGGCGGAGGTGGAGAGCTCGCGGACGATCCGGTACAGCCGCGGCGCCTCGATCTCGCTGACCGGCCGGGCCCGCATGGCGCGCAGGGCGAGCTTGTCACTGTTCCAGTACGCGTAGGCGTTGGTCCCGAGGGCGACCAGCAGGGCCACCACGAAGCCGGTGCGGCCGAAGAAGCTGCCGATCACCAGGATCAGCGCCGAGAGGCCGCCGAGCAGTGCTGCGGTCCTCAGTCCGTTGTGCCGGCGGTGCACGGCAGGCCCTCCAATGGTGCGGTGGGGAAGCCCTCTCTGCCTCGTCCCTCTGCCCCGACAACGGGCGACGACGTCGGCCTTGTTCCCTTGCGACCACCGTGACACCCGCACGGCGCCCCCACCGGGCCGGGCCGGCTCTCCCCGGGCCACCGCCGGCCGGCTCCCCGGCCGTACCGGGCGGACCCACCCGGCCGTGGCCCCGCCCGCCTCAGAACAGGGTGCCGCCCACCACCTGGAGAACCAGCTGCGGAGCCACCGAGAGCACCACGGCCACGGAGGCGGTGAGCCCCAGGGTGGCGGCCAGCGAGGCCGGCAGCCGGCGCTCGGCGACGGCGGTGGCGGCGCCCTCCGCCGGAGCGAAGAGCCGCGCCGTCCAGAGCAGGTAGTAGTACAGAGCGATGACCACATTGACGACCATGACCACGGCCAGCCAGCCCAGCCCGGAGTCGACGGCGGCGCGGAACACCACCACCTTGCCGAACAGGCCGATCACGCCCGGCGGCAGTCCGGCCAGGCAGAGCAGGAAGAAGGCGAGCGCCAGGGCCGTCCAGCGGCTCCGGGCGAACAGGCCGCGGAAGTCGTCCACGCTGGTCCCGGCCCTGCGGCCGACCGCGGCGACCACGCCGAAGGCGCCCAGGTTCACCACGCCGTAGATCAGCGCGTACGCGGCGGTGGCGCCGAGCGGGTCGGTGCCGGTCGGCGCGTACCCGGCGGCGGCGAGCGGCACCAGCAGGTAGCCGGCCTGGCCGATCGAGGACCAGGCGAGCAGCCGCACCGCGCTGTACCGGGTGTCGAACCGCTGCCGCAGCGCGCCGACGTTGCCGACCGTCATGGTGGCGGCGGCCAGCACCGCCAGCACCAGGCCCCAGGTGTGCGCGTACGGGCGGAAGGCGATCGCGGTGACCAGCGCCAGGCCGGAGAGGCCCGCCGCCTTTCCGACCACCGAGAGGTAGCCGGCCACCGGCAGCGGGGCGCCGGTGTAGGTGTCGGGCACCCAGAAGTGGAACGGGACGGCGGCGACCTTGAAGGCGAAGCCGACCAGGGTCAGCACCGCGCCGGCCTCGGCCAGCGGCTTCAGCTGCGCGGGGGCGTGCTCCAGCCCGTCGGCGACCGCGGCCAGGTGCAGACTGCCGCTCGCGGCGTAGACGAAGCCGATGCCGAGCAGCATCACGGCGGTCGCGGTGACGGAGGAGAGGAAGAACTTCAGCGCGGCCTCGGCGCCCCGGCCGTCCCGGCGCAGCGCGACCAGTGCGAAGGCCGGCAGCGAGGCCACCTCCAGGGCGATCACCAGGGTGGCGAGGTCGCGGGAGGCGGGCAGCAGGGCGGCGCCGGTGGCGCTGGAGAGCAGCAGGAACCAGTACTCGCCGGCGGGCAGCTTCTCGTCGTCCACGGTGTGCGCCGAGAGCAGCGCGGCGATCAGCGCGCCGCCGAGCGCTAGCAGCTGGAAGACCAGGGCGAAGTGGTCGGCGACGTACGAGCAGCCTGCCGTGGCGGAGCCGCTGGTCAGCGGAGTGTCAGTGGCCCCTGTTACGTTCTGCGCACAGAAGGTGACCCGGGGTGATCCTCCGGTGAGCGGGAGGAGCGCGATGAGCGCGAGGGCGAGTCCGGCGGCGGTGAGCCGGCCGAGCAGCTTCTTGTGGCGCGCGGGCAGGAAGAGGTCGGCGACCAGCACGGCGAGGGCGGCCAGGGCGGCGATCAGCGGGGGCGCGATCGCCACCCAGTCCACGGACTGGATCAAGCTGCCCGGGTTGGCTACGGCGAGGGAGGTCACAGTGGGCTGCCCCGTGGAGTGAGGTCCGAGTGCGGTGCCGGTCGCGGCGCCGAGCTGCGTACTGGTGCCGAGCTGCGCGCCGAGGAGCTGCGCGCCGAGCGTGGTGCCGGGCATGATCAGCCACCCCCGAGGAGGTGCTTGACGGCGGGTTCGGAGAGACCGAGCAGGAGCGCGGGCCAGAGGCCGGCGAGCAGGGTGAGGGCGGCCAGCGGCGTCCAGCTGACGGCCTCGTAGGGGCGCAGGTCGGCCGGCTCCACCGGGGCGGGCTGCTTCGGGTCGCCCATGCAGACGCGCTTGACCACGATCAGCAGGTACGCGGCGGTGAGGAGGGTGCCGAGGCCGGCCAGGACCATGTAGGTGACGAAGGCGGGGCGCGAGAGGCCGTCGGCCGGGTCGAACGCGCCGAACATCGCGAGCAGCTCGCCCCAGAAGCCGGCCAGCCCGGGCAGTCCGAGGCTGGCGACGGCGGCGAAGGCGAGCAGTCCGCCGATCCGCGGTGCCCGCCCGTAGAGGGCGGCGCCGGTGCCGCCCGCGAGCGTGTCGAGGTCGGCGGTGCCGTAGCGGTCCTTGAGCGCGCCCACGACGAAGAAGAGCAGACCGGTGATCAGACCGTGCGCGATGTTGGCGAACAGCGCGCCGTTGACGCCCACCTGGGTGAGGGAGGCGATGCCCAGCAGGACGAAGCCCATGTGGCCGACGGACGAGTACGCGATCAGGCGCTTGAGGTCGCCCTTCGCCCCCGGCCGGGCCAGCGCGAGACAGGCCAGCGAGCCGTAGACGATGCCGACGGTGGCGAACGCGCCCAGGTAGGGGGCGAGCGTCGTGGTGCCATCCGGGACGACCGGGAGGAGGACGCGGACCAGACCGTACGTACCCATCTTCAGCAGCACGCCGGCGAGCAGCACGGAGCCGACCGTCGGGGCCGCCGTGTGCGCGTCCGGGAGCCAGCTGTGCAGCGGCCAGGCGGGGGCCTTGACCGCGAGCCCGACCATGATCGCCAGCGCGGCGATCACCTGAGTGGTGTGGCTCAGACCGTTGCCGTGCGCGGCGGCCAGGGCCTGCATGTCGAAGGTGCCCGCCTTGCTGCCGACCAGCAGGAAGCCGAGCAGCATCACGGCCGAGCCGAGCAGCGTGTACAGGATGAACCGGTTGGCGGCCGGCACCTTCGCCCCGCTGCCCCAGCGGGCGATCAGGAAGTACATCGGGATCAGCACGATCTCGAAGGCCAGGAAGAAGAGCAGGAGGTCCAGCACCGCGAAGGTGGCGAGCATCCCGACTTCGAGGAGGAGGAACAGCCCGGTGAAGGCCCGGGCCGACGGCACGTCCTCCCCGGTGGGCAGCCGCTTCTCCGAGTACAGCGCACAGAGGAAGGTCAGCAGCGAGGTCAGCACGATCAGCGGGAGCGAGATGCCGTCCACGCCGAGGTGGAACCGCACGCCGATGGCCGGGATCCAGGACACATCGGTGGTGGCCTGCATCCGGCCGGGTTCGTCGTGGTCGAAGCCGGCCGCCAGGGCGACGGTCAGCAGCAGCACCACGCCGGTGACGACGGTGTTCAGCCGCAGCGCGCGCCGGTCGGCGGCCGCCGCGTCGGCGCCGAACACCGGCGCCAGGGTCAGGGCGGCGCCGGCCAGCGGCAGCACCAGGAGGGCGATGAGGACTGCGTTCATCGGGGGCTCCTACGGACTGCGGTCGGCCGGACTGCGGTCGGCTCGGTCACCGGCTGGATCGGGGGAACGGGGTACGGCATCCGGCTACACCGCCACCAGGACGGCCAGCAGGACGACGCCGGCCAGCAGCGCGCTGAGGTAGGTCTGCGCGTTGCCGGTCTGCGCGAGCCGGACGGCCCGGCCGAGCAGGTTGGCGCCCGCCCCGCTGCCCTGCACGTACGCCTCCACGACCTCGCGGTCGAGGAAGCGGACCAGTTGCGCGGCCGCGGCCACCGGACGGACGAACAGCGCGCTGTAGAGCCGGTCGACGCCGAAGCCGTGCCGGGCCGGGCCGAACAGCGGGCCGAGCAGGGTGCGCCCGGGGTCGGCGACGATCACCTCGGCGGCCGGGGCCCCGGCCTGCTCGGGCACCCGGCCCTCCGGCGCGGGGGCGGGCCGGCCGGCGCCGAGCCGCGCCACGGCGGAGCGCCAGGCGCCGTACGCCAGCAGCGCGCCGGCCACGGCGAGGCCGGTACCGATCACGGCGGTGACGGCCGAGGGCCGCAGCGAGCCGCCGTCCAGCAGCGCGGGCAGCCAGTCCGAGCGCAGGCCGGCGACGCCGAAGCACATGGTCGGGATCGCCAGCACCCAGAGCGGCCAGCGCATCGCGGGCGGCTCGGCGGTGGCCGGGTCGGCCTCGTCCACCTCTGGCGAGTAGGGCGCGTCGGCCTCGTGGTCCGGCGCCGCCGAGGAGCCGGCGACGGCGGCCGGGGCAGGAGCCGGGCTGTGGAACGCCACCAGGAACATCCGGGCCGCGTACGCCGCCGTGAGCAGCACGGTGAGCCCGGCCGAGATCAGCACGATCCAGCCGGCCGCCTCCGGGACGGCCGAGGAAGGGCCGAGCCCGTTGGTCAGCGCCTCGCCGTCGGCGGCGTGCTCGGCGGCGGTCAGCACCGCCTCCTTGCTGAAGAAGCCGGAGAACGGCGGCAGCCCGATCAGGGCGACGAGGCCGATGCCCATCGTCCAGTAGGCGTCCGGGACGCGCTTGCGCAGCCCGGGCATCCGGGACATCGCGGAGATCGAGTTGGTGTGCGCGGTGTGGATCACCACACCGGCCGCGAGGAACAGCAGCGCCTTGAACGCACCGTGGCTGACCAGGTGGAAGACGGAGGCCTCGCGGTCGCCGCTGGCCAGCGCGCCGGCCATGTAGCCGAGCTGGCCGACGGTGGAGTACGCGAGCACCCGTTTCAGGTCGTCCTGGGCGAGTGCGCAGAGCGCCGAGCCGATCATCGTCACGGCGGCCATCACCGCCAGCACCACCAGCGCCGCACCGGAGAGCAGGAAGACCGGCAGCAGCCGGGCGACCAGGTAGATGCCGGCCGCGACCATGGTGGCGGCGTGGATCAGCGCGGAGACCGGCGTCGGGCCGGCCATCGCGTCCGGGAGCCAGGTGTGCAGCGGGAACTGCGCGCTCTTGCCGGCCACGCCGGCGAGCAGCAGCAGCGCGGTCAGCGTCGGGTGGGCGATCCGCCCGTCGCCGGCGGCCGCCAGCACGTCCGGGATCCGGAAGCTTCCGGCGTCGGCACCGAGCAGGAAGATGCCGAACAGGAACGGCACGTCGCCGAGCTTGGTCACCAGGAAGGCCTTCAGCGAGGCCGAGCGGGCGTCCGCGGTCTCCCAGTGGTGGCCGATCAGGAAGTACGAGCAGATGCCCATGACCTCCCAGCCGACCAGCAGCACGATCAGGTCGCCCGAGTAGACGACCAGGAACATCGCCGCCGTGAAGAGCGAGACCAGCGCCGCGTACGAGGGGTAGCGCGGGTCGTCCTTGAGGTAGGCGGTCGAGTACACCTGCACGCAGGTGGCGACCAGGCCGACCAGGACGGAGATCAGCGAGCTGTAGCCGTCCAGGTAGAACCCGAGCGTGAGCTCCGGGCCGCCGGTCGGGGTGAGCCGGGTGGAGGCCTCCAGCACCTGGCCGGTGCCCAGCTGGAGCGCGACGACCAGGGCCAGCACGGCCGAGACGGCGACCGGCACGATCGCCAGCGGCCGGGCCAGGCCGGGCACCTTCCGGCCGGTGGCCAGGGTCGCGGCCGCACCGAGCGCGGGCAGCGCGGGGACGAGGGCGGGCAGGGCGAGATTCATGTGGCGGCCTGGCCCTTCAGCGCCTCGGCTCCGGCCGGCGCCTCCTCGGCGACGGACTCGGACGGGTCGCCGAGCGCGGTGACCCTGTCCACGTCCGCGGTGCCCCGGGCCCGGAACAGCAGCAGGACGATGGCGAGCCCGAGGCCGATCTCGGCGGCGGCGATGGTGATCGTGAACAGGGTGAGCGCCTGGCCGGCGTGCAGGGAGTCCCGCAGCCAGGCGTCGAAGGCGACGAGGTTGAGGTTGACGGCGTTGAGCATCAGCTCGACGGACATCAGCACCAGGATGACGTTGCGCCGGGCGAGTACGCCGTAGACGCCGACGCCGAACAGCAGCGAGGCGAGCACAACGGGGTAGGCGAGGTGCATCAGCTCTCCTCCGGCGAGGCCGCCGCATCCGGCGATGTCGTCGAGGTCGTCGAGTCCGTCGAGGTCGTCCCGGCGGGGGCCGACGGCCTGGGCACGGTCGCGGCGACCGTCCCGTTGGAGCCCACCGGCTTCCCGGCCCGGATCCGCCCGGCCCGGGGCACCGGCACCCGCCGCCCGGCCCCGCGCGTCAGCACGATCGCACCGACCAGCGCGGCCAGCAGCAGCACCGAGAGCGCCTCGAACGGCAGCACCCAGGTGCGGAACAGGCTGGCGCCGGTCACCGCCGCCGAGCCGCCGCCCGCGCCGAGGTCGATCCAGGACGTGCGGAAGGCGTCCACGACGAGCGTCACCAGGGTGCCGGCCGTGGCCAGTGCCACCACCAGGGCGACCCAGCGGTTCTTCGAGTCGGCGTCCGGTGAACGCCCGATCGGCGCCTTGGTGAGCATCAGCCCGAACAGCACCAGCACGACCACCGAGCCGAGGTAGATCAGCACCTGTACCCAGGCGATGAACTCGGCGGTGAGCAGCAGGAACTCCACCGCCAGCCCGCCGAGCGCGGCCACCAGCCAGAGCGCGGCGTGCACCAGCTGCTTGGTGGTGACGGCGACGACGGCCGAGCCGAGCACGACGATGCCGACCAGCAGGAAGACGATCTCGACCCCGGTCGGGGAGAGGAAGGAACGCGCGGCCGGCTCCAGCGAACCGGTCGCGGCCAGCAGGGTGGCGGCGCTCACTCCGGCTCACCTCCCTCGGGCGTCTCCAGGGCGGCGGCCGCGGCGGCCGCCAGTTTGTCCGCCGCCTTGCGGGCGGCGGCGATCTCCTTGGGCTCCTCGGCCCCCGGGTCCAGCGCCGGCGGTGCCGGGACGGTCCACATCCACTCGCGGAGCTTCTCCCGCTCGTGGGTCAGCTCCAGGATGTCGGTCTCCGCGTACTCGAACTCCGGCGACCAGAAGAGCGCGTCGAACGGGCACACCTCGATGCAGATCCCGCAGTACATGCAGAGCGAGAAGTCGATGGCGAAGCGGTCCAGCACGTTGCGGGTGCGGGCGCGCGCGTTCGGGTCGGCGGCCGGCAGCGTCTCCTTGTGGGAGTCGATGTAGATGCACCAGTCCGGGCACTCACGGGCGCAGAGCATGCAGACCGTGCAGTTCTCCTCCAGCAGCGCGATGACCCCGCGCGAGCGCGGCGGCAGCACCGGCTGTACCTCGGGGTACTGCGCGGTGATGCTCTTCTTCGTCATCGTCCGCAGAGTCACGGCCAGGCCCTTGGCCAGGCCGGCACCGGGGAAACTCATGAGATCGCCACCTTGATGATGCCGGTGAGGGCGAGCTGGACGAGTGCGAGCGGAATCAGCACGGTCCACGCGAAGCGCATCAGCTGGTCCTCGCGCAGTCGCGGGTAGGTGACCCGCAGCCAGATCACCACGAAGGCCAGCGCGAAGGTCTTCAGGACGGTCCAGAGCCAGCCGAGCTCGTCCGGCAGCGGGCCGTGCCAGCCGCCCAGGAAGAGCACCGCGGTCAGCCCGGACACCACCAGGATGCCCGCGTACTCGGAGAGCAGGAAGAACGCGAAGCGCAGACCGGAGTACTCGGTGTACGCGCCGAAGATGATCTCCGAGTCGGCCACCGGCATGTCGAACGGCGGGCGCTGCAGCTCGGCCAGGCCGGCCGTGAAGAAGACGAACGCGCCGATGATCTGCCACGGGATCCAGTACCACTGCCAGGCGTCCACGATCCCCGGCAGCGAGAGCGTCCCGGCGGCCATCGCCACCGAGGCGGCGGCGAGCACCATCGGCAGCTCGTACGACATCAGCTGGGCGGCCGTCCGCAGACCGCCGAGCAGCGAGAACTTGTTCGCCGAGGCCCAGCCGGCCATCAGCTTGCCGATCACGCCGACGCCCATCACTGCGAGCACGAAGAACAGCCCCGCGTCGATCGCCTGGCCGACGAAGCCGTCCGGGCCGACCGGGATCGCGAGCAGCACGAAGAGGTACGGCAGCAGCGAGACGGCCGGAGCCAGCTGGAAGATCCGCCGGTCGGCGCCGGCCGGGACGATCTCCTCCTTCTGCGCGAACTTCACACCGTCGGCGACCAGCTGTGCCCAGCCGTGGAAGCCACCGGCGTACATCGGGCCGAGCCGGCCCTGCATGTGCGCCATCACCTTGTGCTCGGTCTGGCCGATGACCAGGGGGAAGGTAAGGAAGACGACGAGCGTGGCGGCACAGCGCAGCAACGTGTCGAGCAGGTTCACGCGCTGTCTCCGTCCTGGTCGGCCGACTCCGCCGGCGCCTCGCTCTCCACGTCCTTCGCGTCCTTCTGCTCCGGCTCGTCGTGCGCTGGCTTGCCCTGCCCGGGCTCGCCCTTCGCGGGCTCGTCGTGGGCGGGCACGGGGTTGTGCCAGGGCGCGTCCGCGGACTGCGTCCGGGTCGGCCGCTCGGGCTTCACCTCTGCGGCGGCACTCCCGGCACTCCCGGTGGTCTCGGCGCTCCCGGTGCTCTCGGCAGCGCTCCCGGTGGCCGCCTGGCTCGCGGAGCCGTCCGAGACCGACCTGGTCCGGCGCGGCCGGTCGGCCCGCACCGGCGGCGCAGCGCTCTCCGCAGCACCGTCCGAAGCCGCGGGCGTCTCCGCCGCCTGGCTGACCGAGCCATCGCCGACCGTCCTGGTCCGCCGTGGCCGGTCGGCCCGCACCGCGGGTCCGCCCTCGGCCGGAGCGCCCGCCGCGCCGGCGGCCGCAGCACCCGCAGCCGCCCGGGGCGTCCGCGCCGCGCCCGCCGCCCGCGCACCGCGCGCGGGCCGCTCGGCGACCGGCGGCAGGGTGCCCTTGAGCGGCCCCCACTCGTTCGGGTCCGGCACACCGGGCGGCTGCATCTTGCGCCGCGCCGGCCCGTCGCCGTGGTCGGACTCGCCCGGCTCCTTGGCGCCGGGCCAGGCCTTGGCGACCCGGGCGGCGAGCACGAACTCCTTGCGCAGCGGGTACCCCTCGAAGCCGTCCGGCAGCAGCAGGGTGGCCAGGTAGGGGTGCCCGGGGAAGTCGATGCCGAACATCTCGTGCGTCTCGCGCTCGTGCCAGGCGGCACCGGCGTAGACCTCGACGGCGGTCGGCAGCGCGGCCTTGTCCCGCGGCACGCGGGTGCGCACCAGCAGGTGGCGCACGCCCGGGGCGTCGGCGGAGGCCAGGTGGGCGGCCACCGAGAAGCCCTCGGCCAGCTCGTCGACGGCGCTCAGCCAGTCGAAGAACGAGAGGCCCAGCACGTCCCGGGCCGCGGTGAGCGCCTTGATCCAGTGCTCGGCGGGCACGTCGACGGTGACCAGGCCGTACGCCTCGGCGCCGGTGGCCCACTCGCCGACCGACGCCGCATACTCCTCGGCCGTGGTCACGACGCCCCTCCCTCGGCAGTGGGCCCGGCCACCAGCGGGCGGCGCAGCGCGGCGGCCGGCGCGGTGTACCGGCCGGGCAGCGACTCGGCGGCGATCTTCTCCTGGAGCTTGAGGATGCCCTGGAGCAGCGCCTCGGGCCGCGGCGGGCAGCCGGGCACGTAGACGTCGACCGGGATGATCTGGTCGACGCCCTTGGTGACCGAGTAGGAGTCCCAGTAGGGACCGCCGGAGTTGGAGCAGGCGCCGAAGGAGATGACGTACTTCGGCTCGGGCATCTGCTCGTAGAGGCGCTTCACGGCGGGCGCCATCTTGTCGGTCACCGTCCCCGAGACGATCATCAGATCGGCCTGGCGGGGGCCCGGCGCGAACGGAATGACACCCATTCGAATGAAGTCGTGCTTGGCCATGGACGCGGCGATGAACTCGATCGCACAGCAGGCCAGGCCGAAGTTGAAGCACCAGAGGCTGTAGCGGCGGCCCCAGTTGAGGACCACCTTGACCGGGTCCGGCGCGAGCCGGGCCAGCGGGCCGATGCCCCGCCGCTCGACGGCGGCACCGGGGCGCGCCGGGTCCGGCAGGCCCAGCGGGACCGGGCCACCGGAGGCACCGTGCGCGTGCGCGTGGTTGTGCGTCACGTCCATTCCAGAACGCCCTTCTTCCAGGCGTAGAGCAGTCCGACCGCGAGGAAGCCGATGAAGACGAACATCTCGACCAGCGTTCCGGCGCCGTATCCGGCGGTGGCGAAGACGGTCGCCCACGGGAACAGGTAGATCGCGTCGACCGCGAAGATCACGTACAGGAAGGCGTAGACGTAGTAGCGGACCTGGGTGTGCGCCCAGTCCTCCCCCACCGGGTCCACGCCGCACTCGTAGGCGAGGAGTTTCTCCGGCGAGTACACCACCGGCCGCAGCAGCCGGTTGGCGGTGAACGCCACGGCGACGAAGAGCACGCCGACGACGGCGAGCAGGCCCATCGCGGCATACGCGTCGAAGTAGCCGCCGCCGACCGCCGGGTCGGCCGCGACGGCAGCTGCCGGCTGCCCCTCCATGCCACTCGCCTCCACATCGGCCGTGAAACCGCCCCACAAGGCAGTTCTACGACGTTTCTTTACACGGTCATAACCATCGCCAATGCGTGAGTCTAAGTGCACGGCCGTGGAGCACCGCACCCTGCCCGATCCGCAAGACAACCGGCGGACGGCCAGCGGACGCCGGGACGTCCCGCGCCGGCCCCGGACCGCCTCCCCGGCGTGCCGGCGGGGCCCGCCGGCGGGGGTGGGGATAACCCCCGCCCGGGGAGACGTATCACCCCCATGGCCCCGGCGGCCCCTTTCCGGGGAAGCTTGGATCATCAGCTCGACCGACAGGGACGGTAGATCCGGATGAAACCACTGCACCGCCGCGCCGCGGACGCCATCAAGGGGCCGGACGCGCGCATGGAACGCGCCCCGCTGTACGGCGCGCGGATGTGGCGGCAGGCCGGGCAGCTGATGCTCAACCTGCCGCTGGGCATCGCGGGGTTCGTCTTCACCGTCACGACGCTCTGCGTCGGCCTCGCGCTCTCCGTCACCGTGATCGGCCTGCCGCTGCTGGCCGCCGGGCTGGCCGGCTGCCGGGGCATGGGCGGCTTCGCCCGCCGCCGGGCCCGCTCGGTGCACGGCTCCGAGCTGCGGGACCCGGAGCCGGTGCGCCGGCCCCGCCCGGGGATCACCGGCTACGCGATCGCCCACCTCACGGACGCGCTGAGCTGGCGCTCGGTCCTCTACTACGTGCTGTTGCTGCCCTGGGGCCTGCTGAGCTTCGCCGTGACCCTGATCTGCGTGATCATCGGCTGGCCGGCGCTGCCCTGGGTGGTCCGCTTCGAGTCGGCGGTCGACCGGATGCTGGTGGAGGTCCTGCTCTCCCCCGGCGTGCTCTCCGAGCGGGTGCGCGAGCTGGAGGACGACCGCGGCACGGTGGTCGACACCGCCGCCGCCGACCTGCGCCGGATCGAGCGCGACCTGCACGACGGAGCCCAGGCCAGGCTGGTGGCGCTGGCGATGGACCTCGGCCTGGCCAAGGAGCGGCTCCGGGAGACGGAGACGCCGGACGACGTGGCCGCCGCCGCCAGGATGGTCGACAACGCGCACGGCGAGGTGAAGCTCGCCCTCCAGGAGCTGCGCGACCTGGCCCGCGGCATCCACCCGGCGGTGCTCACCGACCGCGGCCTGGACGCGGCGCTCTCCGCGGTGGCCGCCCGCTGCACCGTGCCGGGCGGGGTCAAGGTGAACGTCGGGCTGAAGGCCGCGGACGGCACGGTCGAGCGCCCGGACTCGGCGGTCGAGGGCATCGCCTACTTCACGGTCAGCGAGCTGCTGACCAACGTCTCCAAGCACTCCGGCGCAAGCTCCGCCACGGTGGACGTCTGGCGCGCCGGCGACCAGCTGATGGTGCTGGTCCAGGACGACGGCAAGGGCGGCGCGGCCCCCTACCCGGGCAGCGGCCTGGGCGGGCTGGCCGAGCGGATCCGGGCGGTGGACGGGGTGTTCCTGGTGGAGAGCCCGCACGGCGGCCCGACCACCGTCACGATCGAGCTCCCCTGGCACACCCGCGCCGCCCGCCGCTGATCGTCCGCCCGGAACCCGGACCCGGGACGGCAACCGGCCGGGACCACGTCGAGGCAGTCGACGTGGTCCCGGCCGCACCCGTGCGCCGGCCGCCCGCCGACCCTTGCGCGGTGTGCGGGCGGCCGGCGCCGGCGGTCTAGGGGGTTGCCAGGGTGCCGAGGGTGACCTCGGCGGTCTTGTCCTGACCGTCCCGGGTGTAGCCGACGGTCACCTTGCTGCCCGGGGTGAGCGAGGCCAGCGCGGTGGTGAGCGAGTTCAGCGAGTCGACCGGGGTGTCACCGACCTTGGTGATCACGTCGCCGGCCTGCATCCCCGCCGCGTCGGCCGCGCCGCCCGGGCTGACGGCCACGATGACGGCCCCGGCCGGGTGGAAGTTCTGGTCGAAGTACGTGCGGGCGGTGATCCCGAGCGCGGCCCGGCCGGAGTTGGTGACCTTGCCGTCCTTGATCAGCTGGTCCGCGATGTTGGTGATGGTGGACGCCGGGATGGCGAAGCCGATGCCGGGCGCCGCGGCTCCGTTGGTCTCCGGCTCGGTCGCGGCGAGCGTGTTGATGCCGATCACCTGGCTGTTCAGGTTGACGAGCGCGCCACCGCTGTTGCCCGGGTTGATCGCCGCCGAGGTCTGCACCATGTTGCCGATGGTGGCTCCCGGCGAGCCGCCGCCCGTCGGCTCGGCGACGGTCCTGCCGGTGGCCGAGACGATGCCCTCGGTGACACTGCCGGAGAGCCCGAGCGGGCTGCCCATGGCAAGCGTGATCTGGCCCAGCTGGACCTTGGTGGAGTCCCCGAAGACGGCCGGCCGGAGGCCGCCCGGCAGGCTGGTCAGCTTGACCACCGCGAGGTCGGAGTCCGGGTAGCTGCCGACCAGGGTGGCGTCCAGCGGCTTGGTGCTGTTGGCCAGGGTCACGGTGAAGGTGGTGGCGGTGCCGACCACGTGGGCGTTGGTGACGACGTCGCCCTTGTTGTCGTAGACGATCCCGGAGCCGAGGCCGGTCGCGGTGGTGATCTGCACCACCGAGGGCAGCACGTCGGCGATCACCTTCTGGTACGTGTCCTGGAGCTGGTTGCCGCTCGCCGGCTGGGTGGGGGCGGACGCGGAGGCGCCCGTGGTCGCGGAGGTGGACGACGAGGAGGAGGACCCTCCGCTGCTGCACCCGGCCACCGCCAGCGCGACCACCACGGCGACCGCCCCGGGCACCGCCGGCCGCCCGCCGAACGCCTTGGGCCCGGTGGGGCGCGGCCCGGCCGGGAGAGGGCGGGTGGGCTCCTTCTTGCGGTTCACGTCGGCCGCCTCCGATTCCCTCACCAGACAGAGATCTTTGTCAGCATTTCACCGATATGTCCGAATGGCCCCACCGACTCGCCCGGCGCCGGCCCGAAAGCTCGACCGCCTAGGATGCGGGCCATGACTTGGTTGATCACCGGCGGTGCCGGATACATCGGCGGGCACGTGGTGCAGCAGCTCCTCGACGCGGGCGAGCGGGTCGCCGTCCTGGACGACTTCAGCACCGGTGACCGCACCCGGCTGCCGCAGGGCGTGGCCCTGGTCGAGGGGTCCACGCTGGACCGCGCCGTGCTGGACGAGGCGATCCGCGAGCACGCGGTCGAGGGCATCCTGCACTTCGCGGCGAAGAAGCAGGTCGGCGAGTCGGTCGAGCAGCCCTTCTTCTACTACCGCGAGAACATGATCGGTCTGCAGACCGTGCTGGAGGCGGCCGCCGCGGGTGGCGTGAAGCGCTTCCTGTTCTCCTCCTCCGCCGCCGTCTACGGCATGCCGGACGTCGACCTGGTCACCGAGTCCACCCCCTGCGACCCGATGAGCCCGTACGGCGAGACCAAGCTGGCCGGCGAGTGGCTGGTCTCGGCGGCCGGCAAGGCCCACGGCATCTCCACCGTGTCGCTGCGCTACTTCAACGTGGCCGGCGCGGCCTCGCCGGAGCTGTCCGACGCGGGCGTGTTCAACCTGATCCCGATGGTCTTCGAGCGGCTCACCGCCGGCCAGGCCCCGCGGATCTTCGGCGCCGACTACCCGACCCCCGACGGCACCTGCGTGCGCGACTTCATCCACGTCTCCGACATCGCCTCCGCGCACGTGGCGGCCGCGAAGCGGCTGGCGGCCGACCCGGCCGGCGAGACCGCGCTGATCCTCAACATCGGCCGCGGCGAGGGCGTCAGCGTCAAGGAGATGCTGGACGTGATCGGCAAGGTGACCGGGTACGACGCCACCGGCGAGGTCACCCCGCGCCGCGCCGGCGACCCCGCCCGGGTGGTGGCCTCCGCCGAGCTGATCCGCCAGGAGCTGGGCTGGACCGCCCGTCACGGCGTCGAGGAGATGGTGGCCTCGGCATGGGAGGGCTGGTGCAGCCGCCACCCGGAGGCCCGCCGGAAGTAGCGGAGCCGACGCGCAGGGGCGGGGGTCGTCGGCCGACCCCCGCCCCTGCCGTCTCCCCCGGTCAGTGCGAGGGCACCGCCGTGCCGTAGTAAGCGTCCAGCGCGTAGACGCAGCGGTCCTTGCTGCCGACGAAGACCTTCCCGCCGACCGCCACCGGCGAGCCGGTCAGCTCGCCCTTGGTGCCGAGCTCCCAGCGCAGCTGACCGGTCGCCAGGTCCAGGGTGTGCAGCGACTGGTCCCGGCTGCCCAGGTGGACCAGGCCGTCGGCGACCGCCGGGGAGCCGACGATCTCGCCCCTCGCGGTGTACCGCCACCGCTCCCGGCCGGTGGCTGACTCGAAGGCGTACAGCACCTCGCCGCTGCCGACCAGCACCATGCCGTCCCCGACCACCACCGGCTCGGCGCCCTGCCGGTTGCCGGTGACGCCGCGCCAGCGGTCCCGGCCGGTGGCCGCGTCCAGCGCGTACACCGTGCCGAGGTAGTCGGCGACGTACACCGCGTCGGCGTCCAGCGCGGGCGGGGTGAAGAGCACGACGGGCGCCTCGAAGCGCCAGCGTTCGGCACCGCTCGCCGCGTCCAGTGCGTACACCCGGGTGCCGGCCGTCACGTACAGCACCCCGGCCCGCTCGGCCGGGCGCGACGGCACGTCCTCGCCGACCGGGAAGGACCACCGCAGGCCCGCCCCGCGCGGGTCGACGCAGCGCAGCCGCCCGCCGCCGTAGTAGTACGCGGCGCCGCCCACCAGGGCCGGGCCGGACTGCGGGTTCTCGTAGTCCTGCTGGGCGTCGTCGGCGCGCCACAGCTCGGCGCCGCCGGCCGCCGAGCGCAGCTGCACCCCGCCGCCCCGGACGCCGCAGCAGAGCACGCCGTCGGCGGCGTCCAGCGAGTAGACCCAGCCGTCCAGCGAGCTGCGCCAGCGCTCGGCGCCGTCGGCGACGTCGACGGTGTAGAGGTGCGGGCCGTCGGCGGCGTGCACCCGGCCGGCGTCGACGGCGAGCGCCCAGGCGACGTCGCGGGTCTTGTAGCGGCGCTGACCGGAGGCGATGTCGAGGGCGTGCACCTCGAAGCTGGAGACGAAGAGGGTGCCGTCGGCGATCACCGGGGTGCCCCAGACGTCGTTGGACATCCGGAACCGCCAGGGGCGCCAGCGGGCGGCCCGCACCGGCGGCGGCGTGGCCCGGCGGACCCAGTCGGTCTCGGCGGGCGCGGAGCCCGGCCCGGCCTGCTCGGCCCTGGGCCCCGGGCCTATCCGCACCGAAGCGTTGGGCAGCCGCACCTCGGCGGCGCTCTCCCCGGCGACCGGCGCGCGGTGGCGGCGGGGGGCGGCGAGCTTCTCGGTGGCGGCCTCGGTGTCCGGCCCAGGGAGCGCCGGTGCGGCGTGCACCGGCCCGGTGCTGGGCGGGGCGTGGTGCCCGACGGGGTGCCGGGTGCGCGGGTCGTCCCGGTTCGGCCGCTGCGGCGGCACCGGCGCCTGCTGCTGAGCGGGCTGGGGCTGCACCGGCTGGGGCTGCACCGGCTGGGGCGGCACCGGCTGCGGCGGCGCAGGGGCGACCGGGGCCGGCGGGGGCTGACGGCGGCCACGCTTGCGCTCGATCAGCTCCAGCGCGTTGGGCGGCAGCCAGTCCCCGGCCTCGCCGGAGGCGTCGTCCCGGGAGAACAGGTGCGGGGCCAGCTCGGCCTGGATCTGCGCCGGCGACGGCCGGTGCTCGGGGGACGGCCGCATGCAGGCGCGGACCAGGTCCACCAGCTCGGCCGGCAGGCCGGAGAGGTCGGGCTGCTCGCGCAGCAGCTGGAACACCGTCTCGACCGGGTTGGCACCCCGGTACGGCGGGTGGCCGGTGGCGCAGAAGACCAGCAGCGAGCCGAGCGAGAAGACGTCGCTGGCGCCGGAGACGCTGCGGCTGTCGCGGGCCTGCTCGGGAGACATGTACGCCGGGGTGCCGACCGCGACGTTGGTCATGGTGAGCCGGGTGCTGGAGACCCCGGCCGCGATGCCGAAGTCGATCACCCGCGGGCCGTCCTCGACCACCAGCACGTTGGAGGGCTTGAGGTCGCGGTGGACCAGCCCGGCGGCGTGGATCGACTGCAGCGCCTCGGCGATGCCCGCCACCAGCCAGCGCACCGCCCCCGCCGGCAGCGGCCCGCACTCGGTGACCAGGTCCTCCAGGGACGGCGCCGGGACGTACGCGGTGGCCAGCCAGGGCACCCGGGCGTCGGCGTCAGCGTCCACCACGGCCGCGGTGTAGAAACCGCCGACCGTCTTGGCGGCCGCGATCTCCCGGGCGAAACGGACCCGGAACAGCTCGTCCTCGGCCAGCTCCCCCCGGACGGTCTTGATGGCCACTCGCCGGCCGGACGCGGAACGCGCCAGGTAGACCAGGCCCATCCCGCCCGCGCCGAGCCGCCCCAGCACCTCGAAGGGCCCGATCCGCCTCGGATCGTGCGCCGTCAGCTGGTCCACTCCGCTGCCACCTCCCCGTTTTCCGCACCCACCACGGGGTGCCGGACCCGATTCTCCAATGCCGCCCGGCCCATCTCCAACCTCCCCCGCCCAGAGGCTCCCCGGGGGGCCGCCGCGGTCGCCGTCCGGTCAGTGCCGCCGGAACGGCCGGATTCTGACGTCCGCTCCGGCGGCGGCTTGCATCCGGCCCGCCCGGACCCATCGCGGTCGGGTCCGCGCCCGACCGGCGACCGTCACGTTCTGTCACCGGACCACCCCTCAGCGGAGGGGTCGTCACGCTGTGAGGTCATAAGCACACGGGGGGGCTTGACCGGAGCGCGGTGAATATCCGTCCGAACTGGTTCACACCCCTATACCAACCCCCGGGCGGAGTAATTGTCACATCACCGAATCGCGCCAAGATCGAGCCACGGTAAGCTGACGGCATGACAGGACAAGTTCGCACCGTCGACGGTCGCGTCGCCGGGCGACGCGGACAGGAGACGCGGCAGAAGCTGCTCGACTGCCTCCGCGAGATGCTCAGCACGTCGCCCTATCGGGACGTCAAGGTCATCGACGTCGCCCGTATGGCGGGTACCTCCCCCGCGACCTTCTACCAGTACTTCCCGGACGTCGAGGGCGCTGTCCTCGAAATCGCCGAGGAAATGGCCAAGGACTCCGACACGCTCAAAGAGCTGGTGGCCGGAAAGTCCTGGGCAGGGAAGTCCGGCACGGCCACTTCGGAAGAACTGGTCGACGGATTCCTCGCCTTCTGGCGCAAGAACGACGCCATTCTCCGAGTGGTCACGCTCGGTGCTGCCGAAGGGGACAAGCGGTTCTTCAAGATCCGCATGACGGTCCTCAACGCGGTCGCCAAGCCACTCACGGACGCCGTCAAGGAACTCCAGGCGAAGGGCCAGGCCGACAAGTCGCTCGACCCGGCAGCCGTCGCCGGCTCTCTGGTCTCGCTGCTCGCTTCGGCGGCCGAGCACCAGAAGGCCTTCACCTCCTGGGGCGTCAAGGTCAAGGACCTCAAGCCCAACCTCGCTCCCCTGGTGTACCTGGGTGTCACCGGCAAGAAGCCGCCCAAGTAGACCGATCCGCCAACCCACCCATCCGCTCCGCGCGCAACCCCGGCCTCCTGTCCGGGGAACGACGGACGGCGGCCGTGTCCTCGGGGGAGGTCTGCCGGCGGTCCGCAGCGCGCCAGACATGCCGGTGGGCGGGCACCCACTGCGGGGTGCCCGCCCACCGGCATTGTTCTTTTCCGGTCGCTTCCGGACGGCTCGGGACGGATTCAGGACGGCTCAGGGCGGGTTGAGGACGACCGGTGACGCCCAGGCGACGCCCAGGGACCGCTCAGGCGCCGCCCAGGGGCCCCTCAGGGGCCGCTGAAGGCCCACCCGGGGCCTCGGGGCGCCGCTTTGGGCCGAGAGGCCGCTCAGGGGCAGCGGACGACCTGACCGGCGTACGCCAGGCCGCCGCCGAAACCGAACAGCAGCACCGGGTCGCCGGGCGACAGCTCGCCGCGCTCGACCAGCTTGGAGAAGGCCAGCGGGATGGACGCGGCCGAGGTGTTGCCGGACTCCACCACGTCCCGGGCGACCACCGCGTCGGGGGCACCCAGCTTGGCCGCGATCGAGTCGATGATCCGCAGGTTGGCCTGGTGCGGCACGAAGCCCTTGAGCTCCGACGGGTCGATCCCGGCCTTCTCGCAGGCCTGCCGGGCCAGCGGGGCGATCTGGGTGGTGGCCCAGCGGAACACCGACTGGCCCTGCTGGCTGATCACCGGGTCCCAGCCGGTGATCACCACGGCGTCGCTCTTCTCCGGCTCCGAGCCCCAGACCACCGGGCCGATGCCCGGCTCGGCGCCGTCCTCCTGGGCCTCCACCACCGCGGCGCCGGCACCGTCGCCGAAGATCACGCAGGTGGTCCGGTCGGTCCAGTCGAGGGTGTCCGACATCCGCTCCGCGCCGATCACCAGGGCGGTGCGGGCCGCTCCGGCCCGGATCGCGTGGTCCGCGGTGGCCAGCGCGTACGAGAAGCCCGAGCAGACCGTGTTGATGTCGTAGGCGGCGGGCGCCGTCACGCCGAGGCGGGCGGCGACGGCGGCGGCCGTGTTGGGGCTGCGCTCGACCGCGGTGCAGGTGGCGACCACGACGAGGTCGATGTCGGCGGCCGTGCGGCCGCTCTTCGCCAGCGCCTTCTGGGCCGCCTCGGTGGCGAGGTCCACCAGGGTCTCGCCCTCCGCGATGTGGCGGGTCCGGATCCCCACCCGGCTGCGGATCCACTCGTCGTCGGTGTCGACCAGCACCGCCAGGTCGTCGTTGGTGAGGACCTTCGGGGGCTGGTAGTGGCCGAGTGCCACAATGCGCGAACCGCTCATACAGCCACTCAACCCGGTTACCCACTGGTCTGCGGGGCGCGACCGGCTACAGGATCCGCGCCCGGAAGCTGTAGGAGGCCCACAAGGGCCGTTGCGGCGCCTGGGCCCACCACCCCGGACGGATGCGCCCTCAGGCCGCCAGTGAGGCCGCGTCGCCCATCACGATCACCGGGTGAGCGGCCGGATCGAGGGTCCGGATCAGCAGGGCCATCTTGTCCTCGGGGACGGAGACGCAGCCGTGCGTCGGGCCGTCGTGGTCGACGTGGATCCAGATCCCGCCGCCCTTGGAGGAGCCGTTGGGGCGGCGCGGGTCGAGCGGCGAGTTGCCGGGCACCCGGTTGTAGTTGATCGCGACCACGTAGTCGAAGGAGCCGGCCAGCTGGTCGCCGAAGAAGCCCGTCCCGGAGACCACGAAGCTCGGGTCCTTGTCGTACGGGAGCTTGCTGCCCGGGTCGGCCTTGCGGCCGCCGGCGTCGGTGAGCGAGAAGACCCCGATCGGGCTGCGCAGGTCGCCCTCGTTGTGGTCGGTGGTCCAGCCGTTGTTGCCGTTGTGGCCCTGCCAGGTCTCGCCGGCCAGCCACCGGCCCTCGGCGGTGCGGGTCCAGAGGGTGACGGTGTTCTTGTTGGCGTTCTTGTCCTGGCCGGAGGCGAGCACCACCTGGGTGGTCTCGGCGGGTATCCGGGCGGTGAAGGCGGCGCCGAGGCCCGGTATCGAGGCCACCGAACCGTCCGGCCGGGCCTCGCTGCGACCGGCGGCGGGCTCCTCGGTGTGCCGGTCGTTGACGGCCTGGGCCGCGGGGGCGGCCTGGGCACCGGCGGCCGGGGACGGCTGGTCCGGGGTGGAGACGCCATCCGGGCCGGGGCCGTCGGCGGTGGTGACGCCGGGCTTGGCGGAGTCCTGGCCGACGGTGTACCAGCCGGCGGCCGCCGCGAGCAGCAGCGCGGTGCCGGCCGTCACGGCCTTGCCGGTGCGCTTCTTCGGCTTGGGCTTGCGGCGGTGGCCGCGGGCGGCCGCCCGGCCGCCGACCGGAGCCGCTTCCGCGGGCGCCGCGGCCGAGGCCACGACCACCGGCTCGGGGTCGAGCCCGGGCGCGAGGTCCGGCGCCGGCTCGGCGGCGTACGACGGTCCGGGCTCCGACCAGTACGCCCGCTCGGTCTCGGCGGGGTCGGCGGGGTACGGCTGGAAGGGCTGGTCGTAGGCGTCATAGGCGTCGTAGCCGCCGTGGCTGCCGTGGCCCTCGTAGGCGGCCTGGCCCTGGTAGCTCTGCGGGGCCTGCTGGTTCTCGTACCCGTAGGGCGGCTGGTTCCCGTCTGCCGTGTACGGCTGCGCCGTGCCGTACTCCGGGTACGACGGCTGCTCGTAGACCCCGTAGGACTGCTGCGGCACCTCGTACCCCGGCTGGTACGCCGGTTCGTGCATCGGCTCGTACGGCGGGTACGTGGTGGCGCGATGGGAACCGGACATGCGGCCGATCCTGCCAAACCAACGGCCCGTTGGGAAACCCGGGGGCTGTGCGGGGCCGGTGAAGACTGGGCCGGCCCGGGTGGAAACGCCCGTCTCCCGGGCCTGCCGGCGGCCCGGGAGACGGGGGAAATCACTGGTCGGCGCGGGACCGCGCCGGTCGGTGCCCGGTCAGAGGCGCATGGCCTGCGGGGTCTCCCGGCGCGTCAGGTCCGGGCCGTCGTACTCGCGGATGACCTCGTAGCGGGTGTTGCGCTCCACCGG